>NZ_CP109178.1:8705781-9019937 GCF_036248255.1 Streptomyces sp. NBC_01717
GCGCCGTCACGGGGTGGGGGACGGTGCCGCGGTGTTCGTGTGTGGTGCGTGGTCAGCGGGAGCCTTCCACACGCACGGTGACCCAGGTGTGAACGCTGTGTACCTATCATGTGCAGGTCAAGTGGGCTCTCGGATGCGGTCCTGGAGCCGCAGGGCGAGAATTGCCGCAAGGACGAGGAGGCGGCATGAGCGAAGAGCCCGAATCCGTACCCGTATCCATGGCTCGGGGCGTGACCCCGGACAGCCTCTTGCACACCGGCGGGAGCGAGCATCCGTCGGCCGAGGATCTGGTGCTCGCCTCCGGGCGGGACCTGACTCCGCAGAATCTTGAGTGGGCGCAGCGCCGACTGGCACGAGAGGGCCGGGCGGCGATGGAGAAGCAGCTGCCGTAGGCGGCCGGTGCGGCGGGGAGTGTGTGGGCGCTCCCCGCCGCTCGGCTAGCCTGAATGCACAATGAACCGTTTGACGACGTCACAGGGCGGGTTCGACCTCGCCCGCTTCCCCGAGCACCCGCGCGATCCGTTCCGCGCCTGGGACGCTGCCGACGAATATCTGCTGCGGCAGCTGGAGGGGATCGACGGAGCAGAGCCGGTCGACCTGTCCGGCGCCGTGGTCGTGGTGGGCGACCGCTGGGGTGCGCTGACCACCGTGCTGGCCGGGCACCGACCCGTACAGATCACCGACTCGTATCTCGCGCAGCGCGCCACCCTGGCGAACCTCGCCCGCAACGGTGACGACCCGGACACCGTGCGTCTGCTGTCGGCCAGGGACACGCCGCCGGAGCGGATCGACGTCCTCCTCGTACGCGTCCCCAAGAGTCTGGCGCTCCTGGAGGACCAGCTGCACCGGCTCGCACCCGCCGTGCATGCCGGCACCGTCGTCATCGGCACCGGCATGGTGAAGGAGATCCACACCTCCACCCTCAAACTGTTCGAGCGGATCATCGGTCCCACCCGCACCTCCCTCGCGGTCAAGAAGGCCCGACTGATCCTCTGCAGCCCCGACCCGGCTCTGGCCCGCACCCCCAGCCCATGGCCGCACCGCTACGACCTGCCCGACGGCGTCGGCGCCGTCTCCGGCCGGACCGTCGTCAACCACGCCGGGATCTTCTGCGCCGAGCGCCTCGACATCGGCACCCGCTTCTTCCTGAACCATCTGCCCGAGCGCAGCGGCCGGGACCGCATCGTCGACCTGGGCTGCGGAAACGGGGTCGTCGGCACCTCCGCCGCGCTCGCCAACCCGGAAGCGACGGTGACCTTCATCGACGAGTCGTACCAGGCGGTCGCCTCGGCCGAGGCGACGTTCCGGGCCAACCTCGGGATGGACGCCGAGGCCGCCTTCCTGGTCGGCGACGGGATGGCGGACGTACCGCCGGGCAGTGTCGACCTCGTGCTCAACAACCCGCCGTTCCACTCGCACCTGGCCACCACCGACGCCACGGCCCGGACCATGTTCCACGGGGCGCGCACCGCGCTGCGGCAGGGTGGCGAGCTGTGGGTCGTCGGCAACCGGCATCTCGGGTACCACACCCAGTTGCGCCGCACCTTCGGCAACTGCACCACCGTCGCCGGTGACCCCAAGTTCGTCGTGCTGCGCGCCGTCAAGCGCTGACCGGCGGACAGGCCCTCGTGGCCCTTCCGGATTCTTGCAACACGTTCTAGTGTGTGCGCCGCCGCACACGGGCGACGCGACCGCGAGACTCCTGGAGGGGCCGTGCACCTCGAATACACGCCTGAGCAACAGCAGTTGCGCGCCGAGCTGCGCACGTACTTCGCCGGACTCGTTCCCGACAACGCCTACAGCAGGTACGACGACCCCGCCGCCCAGAAACGCTTCTACCGCGAGACGATCCGCCGCCTCGGCGCCGACGGCTGGCTCGGCGTCGGCTGGCCGACGGAGTACGGCGGACGCGGCCTGTCCCCGATGGAACAGTTCATCTTCTTCGACGAGGCCGCCCAGGCTGGCGTACCGCTGCCCCTGATGGCCCTCAACACCGTCGGCCCGACGATCATGCAGTTCGGCACGGACGAGCAGAAGGCGTACTTCCTGCCGAAGATCCTGGCCGGCGAGATCGACTTCGCGATCGGCTACAGCGAACCCGACGCCGGCACCGACCTGGCGGCCCTCAAGACCCGGGCCGTACGCGACGGCGACGAGGCCACCGGCCATTACATGGTCAACGGTCAGAAGATCTGGACGACCAACGGCGACACCGCCGACTGGGTCTGGCTCGCCGTCCGCACCGACCCCGACGCCCCGCCCCACAAGGGCATCACGATGCTGCTCGTCCCGACCGACGACCCCGGCTACTCCTGCACCCTGATCAACACCCTCGCCTCGCACGACACCACCGCCAGTTTCTACGAGAACATCCGCGTCCCCGTCTCCCGCCGCGTCGGCGACGAGAACAAGGGGTGGCGGCTCATCACCAACCAGCTCAACCACGAACGCGTCACCCTCGCCGCCCACGGCACCATGGCCATCCGTGCCCTCCACAACGTGCAGCGCTGGGCCACCGACACCAAGCTGGCCGACGGGCGCCGGGTGATCGACCTCGGTTGGGTCCGCACCCGACTCGCCCGCACCCACACCCGGCTCGACGCCATGAAACTCCTCAACTGGCAGATGGTCTCCGCCGTCCAGGAGGGCACCCTCACCCCGCAGGACGCCTCCGCTGTCAAGGTCTACGGCTCCGAGGCACGCCGTGACGCCTACGCCTGGCTGATGGAGGTCGTCGGCTCGGCCGGGCCGCTCAAGGAGGGTTCGGCGGGCGCCGTCCTGCACGGCGAACTCGAACGCGGCTACCGGTCCGCGGTCATCTTCACCTTCGGTGGCGGCAACAACGAGATCCAGCGGGAAATCATCTCGTGGATCGGCCTGGGGATGCCGCGCGTGCGCCGCTGACGGGTTGTGACTAGGCTCTTTAGTTGGCACAAAAGCAGGCTAGTTGGCACCGAATATTGCGGCCGTTCTAAAAGGGATGTCCCGCAACTGATCTTGGCATGAAGGTTGGTTGTCAGGACTGGATCCTGGGGACCACTGGGGCGCTCCGTCGCCACGGTCGCGTCGTTCTCGCGGACTGTCCGGTTTGGTCACTTGGTGTCCAAGGGTGCCCCAGGGCGCGACGGGTGGCGGGCGGATCTGTCTGGGGAAATGAGCGGCAGAGTCCGCCTGCTGTGGTGCGCCGATGTCAGCGATCAAGAGGTTCCAAGTCACCTTTGACTGCGCAGAACCTGAGCGCCTCGCTCGTTTCTGGTGCGAGGTGTTGGGGTATGTCATGCCGCCGCCACCGGAGGGGTTCGCCATCTGGGACGATTTCAACCGCACCCTGCCTCCTGTGGAGCAGGGTTCATGGTTCGCCTGCAGTGATCCCTCAGGCGTGGGCCCGCGCCTGTACTTCCAGCGCGTCCCCGAAGGCAAGATCGTCAAGAATCGGGTGCATCTCGACGTCCGGGTCGGCACCGGGCTCGTGGGGGACGAGCGCCTCGCCACGCTCGAAGCTGAGTGCGCACGACTGGTCGCGCTCGGCGCCACCCACGTGCAAACGCTGTATGCCGATGAGGAAAACGAGTCGTGCATCCCAATGCTGGACATCGAGGGCAACGAATTCTGTATCGACTGAGCATTCGCCGAGCCGGGGAGGCGGGGAGCCGCCTCCCCTGGGCCTCTCCGGTCTCGTATGGGGCGGGAGTTACCCCGTGAGGGCGAGGTTGTGCAGCCGGGCGATGCCGAGCATGGCGGTGTGAACGCCGTCGCCTTTCAGAAGGCAGTCACGAAGGATCTTCCATGCCTTCATCCGCGCGAAGGCGTGCTCGACGCGGGCCCGGACCTTGCGGTGGGAGTTGTTGTGCTCCTCTTTCCAAGCTGGTAGTTCGGTCTGGCCGCGTTCACAGCGGTGCGGGATGAGCAGGCCGGTGCCCTGATAGCGCCGTCCGCGATGACCGTGGCCCGGCCGACGGCGGCCTTCGCACCGGAAAGTTCCCACGCCTTGCAATCGTTGCGGTTGCCCGTGACCGGTCGGCCGATGGCGACGACGAGTCGGGTATCGGCGTCGACCGGTGGCGGTTGTCGAGTCGATGCTCACCGACCGTGATGGGGGCTTCTGTTGGGGAGGCGGGTGACGACATGTTGGTGGTGCAGCAGCGGATCGAAGGGTTCCCAGTCTGCGAGAGCCAGGTCAGGTGCCCCCGAGGTCGCAGCGTGGAGAGGGCAGCGCTGGGTGCGCCAGCGCAGCTGCTCGGAGTAGGACAGGCGCCCAAGGTCGTAGACGGCGATGTCGAGTGCGGGCAGAACTAGTTGGCGGCGGCGAGTGGGGGCCGCGGGGATGAGTGTCCACTCCCCGGGGGCGCTTCCGGGGGCAAGGACGGGGCGGGGGCATCGGGTTCGGCGGATGGTCTGGGCAACGCATTGGATGTCTTCGATGGGCTTGGCTGCGAGATAGCGGCAATAGAGGAGCTGGACGACGGGGCGGGCCGGCCGACAGGAGGCTGTTGTGGCTGACTCGGCGACCGGCTTCTCACCGGGGATGAAAGCGCCAGTGTCAAGGAGGCGTCGGGTGCGCAGGGCGAGGCGCCTGCGCAGGTCGTCGAGGTCGGGCGTGAGCTCCTGTGGCGTGGTGCGCTCGGGACACAGAGTGCGGTGGGTGATGCGGCACCAGCGGCTGCCGTCACCGGCCGGATGAGCGATTCCGGAGGCGACGTGCCAGCGGCAGGTGGTGGGGACGATCAGGGTCGGCAGTTCGGCTGGATGGAGTCCCACGGGTTGTTGGTTGCTGGTGATGTGCCAGTCGATTCGGTTGCCGCAGTCACGACATCGGCCGGCCTGAGCGATGCGCAGCAGGCGGCTGGGGCTGTCCGCGGCGACTCGGAGGGTGCGTCGGTAGCCGGGCGTGGTGGGGCTGCCGTCCCAGTGACGGCCGGTGGTGGCAGGGGTGAAGCACATGGGGGCGAAGGTGTCAGCCGCCACGCCGCATTTGTGCGAGCCGCACTGTGTTGGTCCCCTCGTCGGCCCAGCGTGGGGGAACGGGGAAGCGAAATCTCGCCTGTCCGTTCCCATGCCGTGACTGGTTCGGGTGATCCGTTGAGGTCGGAATGCCGACTATGAGGCGTTGTCGCCCGGGGGTTCGTGACCCTCGCAGAGTGCGGCAAAGAGGCCGCCGAGGGGGACATCGAAGGCATGGCCGAGCGCATGCCAGGTGGCGAGGGATCCCACGGTGCGACCCTGCTCGATTTCGATGAGGGTCCGCCTGGACAGGGCGGTTCTCATGGCGAGCTCGTCGTAAGACCAGCCGCGCACGCCCCTCAGGCGCGCGAGCTGCAGGCGCAGCGCGTCGAGGTTCGGCTCGGGCGGCAAGATCGTCACCTGTCCATCCGAAGGCGCATGCCCCTGCCCTGTCAGTGCAGATCTCTGCCCTATTTGCGTAGTCGCCGCTTTTCTCGGAGGGCAGAGATCTGCACTACGGTGTGCCGCCATCACGACACTCCACCCGCCGCCAGCCCTTTCTTGGGTGTCGGAGGCGGCGGGCGACAGAGAGGGGCCATCGGCCGATGAGGCTGTGCACCACGCGCCCGCCGGCGACACGCACCTGGACGGTCGAACTGCGGCCTCAGCCCCAGGGACCGCTCCTAACCTGCACCCAGTGCAATCTCAGGCCCGAGACAGTTCAGGGGAACACCGCACGCTCGGCCGCTCTCGAGCACCTCGCCCGCCATGCTCGCCACTCGCTGCTTCCCCAGCACCTGCGGACCTGCCAGTGCCACGAACGCGGCTGTCAATGGCACCCCCGCCACCGTGGCTGCGCTGGCCCGCTTCTCCTGGTCCTCTCCCGCGAACGAGGCGGTCGCCTGTGGCGTCTCACCGATACATGCATGGCCTGCGCCCGGGCCATCCCAGACGCTTCGGTCGTCCCCGAGACCGCCCTCAGCAACTCAGCATCTGGCCCCTCTCTCCGTCCGCGCCGCCGCTCTACGGTCATGCGCCACGATGGGGCAGAGCGGATGCTGGTGTGCGACATGTTGAGCTACCTTGCCGCCTCGCTCCCGCAAGGCCTCAGCGCGGAGGCCCGAGTTCTGGCCCTTCAGTGCACACTGCGCTCAGCGAGCTCCGGCCTTGTTCATCTGCCACCAGGTCTGACCCGCGGTCTGGCAGTTCACGAACCGCGCCTCCGCTGGGAGGAGCTCGAGGGCGCAGGCTGGCTCTACCTGGCTTCCGGTTCCGCCGCTTGGCTCGTCGACCCCCTCCTTGGCACCCCTGGCCGGCGTCGACGGGCCAGGGCGGCCGATTGGGCGCTGCGCGCGTTTCGAACACATGGCGATCGCCAGCTCAGCGCGTACGTACGCCTCGTCGCCATGGCCCTCATCGCCCACACACCCCCAGAGGAAACAGACGGGGTCTCTGACATGATCCAACTGGCCCGCCGGTGCGGGCTGCAACCGGCGACGCTGATCACCGCAATCCAGATACTGGTTGAGCACTGCGCGCTCGCGGCATGGACGCTTGACCACCGAACGGGCGACCTCGCCTGGATCACAGCTCCGGCAAGCGAATAGATCAGACGGCTTGAGAACGAGTCCGCTCACAAGCACTTCGGGCTTCCCCTTCCTGAACTGGAAGCTGCCCGAGCCGCGAACCGTAACCTGACCCGTCCCTGAACCAGCGCGGATGTCCTGCTGCAGCAAGGGCCATCACGCCGCCCGGAACCGTGGACGGTGGGGCCAAATCATGCCCGTCGGGTCCGCCAACGCGATGGACAGGAGCTGGGGTTCATGGGGGTGTCCCTGTTTCGTCAAGCCGAGCGAGGATGGGATGGGCCGACCGGCCCTTGGCCTCGGCTCCAGGAGTGGAAGACTGGGAACGTAGGCCAGCTCGGCGTGAGTGAGGAGCCCCCCGTGGCTAAACGCGAGAAGACCTCGGCAGGGGCCGAAGCTCGCCGCGCGGTGCCGGCGAAGGCATGGAGGCCCACCGACGAACCCCTGCGGCAGGACATGCTGCTGCGCTACCTCGGCGCGGTGGCCACGGTGTCCGCCAAGCAGGCGGCGGCACGGCGCCCGACCGTTCCCGAAACGGATTCGGCCGGTCGGGTGAAGAAGTCCGCCGAGCCGTCCGCTGCCGAACCCGCGCCTCTGCTGGTCCGTGACGTTATGGACATACCGGCCGCATCGGTGCGCGGTGACATGCCGTTCCTGGACATCGCGCGGAGCTTGACCCGTGAACACGTGGGGTCCCTGCCGGTGGTCGATGCCGACGACCGGGTGATGGGTGTGGTGTCGGAGTCCGACCTGCTGGCGAAGGCCGCGGTAGAGGCCTCCGGATACGAACCCGGTCCGATCGGCAGGCTGAGGGAACGGCGGCTGCACGACAAGGCCCGTACCGAGACCGCCGAGACGCTGATGACCACTCCGGCCGTCACCGTGTTCCCTGGTTCGACCGTCGCCGAAGCCACGTGGCTCGTGTCCCTGTCGCGTCTAAAGCGCCTGCCGGTGACGGACCATGAGGGCCGCCTGGTCGGTGTCGTGCACAGGAACGCACTGCTCAACGCGCTGATACGCGATGATGCCGGGATTCGCGAGGAGATCGAGTCGAGGATCCTCGCCGAAGGCTTCCCGGATGCCCGAAACGCCGTCGAGGTCACCGTACGCAACGGCGTGGTGGACATCAGTGGCCAGATGGCGGAAGACGACGTTCCGCGGCTCGTCGCAGAGATCAAAGACATCGACGACGTGACCGAAGTGATCGATCATCTGCACCTTGTCTCAGGGTGACGCCGGAGTCCCGACTTGCGTCAGCATGCACGCGGTCCACGATCTCGCTCGACCGAGTAGCCTAGCTGTCGCCCAGCGTGATGGTGGTCTCGGGAGGGGCGTCGAGTAAGGAGGCCGGGGCCTCGCTCCAATCATCGGGCTCGCACACAGTGTCCAGCAACGCGCGGGCGCATGCGGCGGGCTGCCAGCCGCGGCTGGTTCCGATCGACGAGAAGCCTGCAGATTCCGTGCACTGCCCCAGGCGCTGCTCGACTGTACGGCTGAGTCGGTTGGAGTCCACCAGGTGCCTCGTGGTGGTCGGTCCTACCGTGGAGGTGTGGCCCGCCCGGGATGGGTGGGTCAAGGTGGAGGCACCGTGGGCGACAACGGAACTGACCGCTGTGGTGGGGCGCGACGTCGGCTGAGCACGTTGCCGGCCGACCTCCAGGGGCGCCTTGATGCCGTGACCCATAGCTCTGCCGGGGCGGCCCTGCTACTGGATGCCGTGATGTCGGTGGGAAGGGGACTCGATCTGCCCCAGGTGTTGCGCCGGATTGTCGAAGCCGCAGTTGTTGTGGTCGATGCCGAGTACGGAGCCCTGGGAGTGGTTGGCGAGGGAACCCGGCTGACGCAGTTCCTGCCCGTGGGCGTCACCGTGGAGCAGCGGGAGGCCATCGGCCCGCTGCCAGCGGGGCACGGCCTCCTGGGCGAGCTCATCCGTCATCCTGAGCCCCTGCGGCTCGCGGAGCTTGCCGAGCATCCAGCGTCGTACGGGTTCCCGCCGAACCACCCCCCGATGCATTCGTTTCTGGGGGTGCCCATCCGGGTTCGCGACGAAGTGTTCGGCAATCTGTATCTCACTGAAAAACGGGGCGGTCGTGCATTCGATGCAGAGGACGAGACCGTGCTGTCGACGCTGGCCGTGGCGGCGGGAGTGGCGATCGAGAACGCTCGCCTGTACGCGGAGACGTGCGATCGCCAACGGTGGCAGGAAGCCAATAGTGAGATCGTCGCGGGTCTGCTGAGCGGGGTGAACGAGGCGCACGTCCTGCAGATGATCGTCGATCGTGCCTCGCGTATTCTCTCCGCGGACCTCGGCGTCCTGGCACTCCCCACGGAGGGTAGGAGCCTCCGGGTGGCACTGGCGTCAGGTGTGGACGCCGAGATTCATCAAGGTCTGGTCCTGCCACGTGAGGGATCGTTCGTCGGCGCGGCTCTCGATGCGGGCGAGCCGATCACCAGCCGCGATGTCGGGCACGATCCGCGGATCACCGAGGGCCCGCCGAGGTGGGCGGGGCTCGGCCCGGCTGTCGCGGTCCCGATGATTACGGGAGAGCGGACCCGTGGGGTGCTGTTGTTGGCCCGCGTACGGGAGCGTCCTGCCTTCACCACGTCGGAAACCTTGCCCCTGCTGACCTTCGCAGGTCAGGCTGCGCTGGCGATGGAACTCACCGAACGGCGCAAGTCCGCCGAGCAGATCGCTCTGCTGGAGGACCGGGACCGCATCGCCCGGGATCTGCACGACCTGGCCATTCAGCGGCTGTTCGCCACCGGTATGACCCTGCAGAGCGTGGTGCGGTTCGTGGATCATCCACAGGCGAGCGAGCGGTTGCTGCGCGCGGTGGACGATCTGGACGAAACCATCAAGATCATCCGATCCACGATCTTTGGCCTACGTGCACGCGGACCGGGCCGTGCCGACCAGGGGCTGCGAGGGCGGACGGTGGCTACGGTGGAACAGGCCGCACGTACCTTGGGCTTTCAACCCTCCCTGCGGATGGGAGGGCTCATTGACACAGATGTGCCGGCAGAGATCGCCGAGCAGGTGATCGCCGTCCTGGGGGAGGCGCTGAGCAATGTTGCTCGCCATGCACAGGCCACGTCGGTGGATATCTCGCTCGTGGTGGGTGAGGGGGCGCTGAACCTCGTCGTGTCCGACAACGGTGTGGGCATGCCCGAGAACGGTGGTTCCCGAAGCGGGCTCGCCAACCTTGCACGGCGCGCCGAGAAGCTCGATGGCGAGATGAGAGTGGGGGCATCGGGGAAGGGCGGCACCCAGCTGAACTGGCGGGTGCCACTGCGGCTGTCCTGATGTTTCGGGGCCGCACGGTTACGTCTGATGCTGTCCGGCTCCAGGCGGCGGGGAAGGTTCCGTGGCGTGCGCAGCGATCACGGCCGCCTGGATGCGGCGCTCGACGCCGAGCTTGGCCAGCAGACGGGAGATATGATTCTTGACGGTTTTCTCCGACAGGTAGAGGCGCTTGCCGATCTGGCTGTTCGTCAGCCCTTCACCGATCAGTTCGAGGACGTCCTTCTCCCGCGGGGATAGCCCGGACAGCGCGTCGTCCCCCTCGGGTTCAGCGGCGGATTCCTCCTCGCGCAGGCTGCTCATCAGCCGTGCCGTGGTCGTCGGGTCGAGGGTCGAACGCCCGGATGCCAGTGTGCGGACGGCGGCAACAAGGTCAGAACCCTTGATTACCTTGAGCACGTAGCCTGCCGCGCCAGCCATGATCGCGTCGAGCAGCGCTTCGTCGTCGTCGAACGAGGTAAGCATCAGACAGGCCAGCTCCGGCATCCGAGAGCGCAGTTCCCGGCACACGGCGATACCGTCGCCGTCCGGCAGCCGCACATCGAGAATCGCGACGTCCGGGCGGAGCGCCGGGCCGCGAGCCAGAGCCTGATCGGCTGTGCCGGCGTCGCCGACGACCTTGATGTCGGGTTCCGCGTCAAGCAAATCCTGCACCCCGCGCCTGACCACCTCGTGATCGTCGAGCAGGAACACGCGGATCGGTCTCTGGGCCGAGAACCCCGTCTCGTCGCTCATGGTGCCCTCCTCGCCGTCGAGGGGTTGCGCAGTCCCGCCCCTCCGCCATAGTGCATCCGCATAGGAGCTACGCACCAGGGCCGAACAGGCCCATGCTGCCGACCGTTCAGATCGCAGGAACCTCGGCCACGGCACCGTACGGCTACAGCAACCGGGGCCGCGTTCCGTCCAGCGGCCGTTCGCCGCCGTCGACTATCTGCGCACGTCGACGGCCAGTGCAGCGGCCTTCCCGCATCGAGGCGGCTGGACTTTAAGAAGACAGCCCCAATGACGCACTCGGGTGGCGATGGCCCACACCGTCGCGGTTCCGGAGGCTGCTCGCCAAATCGGACCCCGCCGGGCTCGGCCGACACTTGGAGTAGCTCCGTCGTGCCCCGAGCCAGCTCCGTCACGGTGGTGTCCACCGCTTCGGCCAGCCGCAGCAGAATCGGATCCCGGCGGAGTCCTCACCCCATCGGCTTTCCACCCGGCCGCGTCACGCGTGCGGGTATCGGCGTCATGCTCAAGGGGTGTGGGGCACAACGGCGACCGGGCAGGGCGCGTAGTGCAGAACCGCGTGATTTACCGGCCCGAGGTGGAGGCCGTGCCGTCCGCCGTCCCGCCGCGCGCCAACGACGAGGAGTTCCGCGCCTGTGGCGGCTTCGATCAGTGTCTGGTGGGCCGGTCCCTGGACCACCGAGTGCTCGATGACGGCATCGGAGCCGGAGCGGTCCAGCACCGCCAGGACGTTTTCGAGGTGTTCCTCGGCTTCCCGGCGGTGTGCGGATGCCGGAGTACCCGAGAGGAGCGGATGGTCCATGGCCTCGTGGGCGGGGCAGCGCCAGGCCCGTACGGCGATCAGTTCACCGTGACGCGATGCCGCTTGTTCGAGTGCGAAGCGGGCCGCTGCTGACGGGCCTGCGGCGTCTCCGATCCCGACGACGATGCGACCGGGCTTCGGTTGCGTGTTCGGCGGGGGCGTCGGGATCACGACGACCGGACAGTGGGAGCGGCCGGCCAGGGCGAGGCTGACGGATCCGAGGAGCATCCCGGCGATTCGGCCCCGGCCGCGGGAACCGAGCACGACAAGGGTTGCCTCGTGGCTCTCCTGGACGAGTGCGGTCACCGGGTCTTCGGGCTGCACGTCGGCGACCATGCTCACCTCCGAATGGAGGCGTTGTGCCCGCTCCTGCGCGGAGGCGACGACATGCTCGGCGAGGATCTGCTCGGCCGGACGCTCGGTGTCGAATGTGGGGCGCAGCCCTTCGTAGTGTTCCCACAGCGATGCGTGGATGACGCGCAGGGGGAGTCCTAGCCGGGCCGCCTCCGTCGCTGCCCAGTCCAGTGCGCGCAGACTGCCCTCTGATCCGTCCACTCCGACGACTACAGGGAGCTGCATCACTCCCACCGCCTTCCCTGCTCGGACGGTCGCCTGCCGCGGTGGCATACGACCGGGTTTCTAAGGTTCGATGGTCAGCACTTGGTTTACGGGGCGGCGTGGTGTGTGGGGCCCCGCCGGGCCGTATCCCAAGCGGATGATCATCTGTGCGTTTCCCGTGCCGAAGACCGGGTCGCGCAGGATCCATCGAAGGTCCGGCCACTCGAGGGGCTGCGTCGCGAATGAGCTGGATACGTGGTGGAGTGTGGCGGTGAGCAGGACGCGTTCCAGAGCCTGGCCGGCGCGCAGCCAGTCTTCGGCCCGGTCGCCCGCGGTGCTCAGAAGGGCCAGCTGCGGCCGGTTCTCGAACAGGACGCGTACTCGGCCTGCGAAAACGGCGGTGCCCGCGAAATCGCGGACGGTCGCCCTTTCGGAAGCGTCGCGGGGCCCGAACGCGTAGTCCGGAATTCCGTCGGCTGGGACCTCAGTTTTTGTGTCCCGGGTCCAGCTGCGCTGTTCCGCCTCTCGCGCCGGATCCCTGCGGTCGTATCCCTCGGCATCCCGGATCAGTTCGAGCACCGTCTCCAGATGCGTCGGAGTCAGGAAGGCGAAGTCCGCGCCCTCGATACGGGCCGCTTCGGCGAAGCGCACACGAATGTCCTCGGGGATGGCTCGCTCGTCGAACGGATAGCGGCTGGTATGCCGGTCCCGAATCGCAGGGTGGAGGGCCGCGAGTGCTTCGTCCGCCGGCTTCCGGGCGGAGTCGGGGCGGATACCCAGGCGTACGACGGCCAGGAGGGACGGGTCCGACGGTTCGGGCAGCAGCGTGGTGACCAAGTCCAGACCGAGGTAGGCGGCGGATACCCGCAGGTTCAACAGGGCCGCGCCGCAGCCGACATGGAGTCCGCGGGTGGAGGGGTCGGCCTCTGGCATCGCACGGTCGAGGTCCGCCCGGAGCGTGAGGGTGCGGCTGGAGCGTTCGTAGCAGAACTGCCAGGGCTGGGCGTTGTGCATGGATGGCGCGGAGGTGGCATCGGCGACTAGGTCGGTCAACGTGGTCTCGTCGAGCCTTTTGGTGAGCATCGCGGGTCTCCCGGAGAATCGGGAACGGTCGATGGCCCCTTCAGCATGGAGCGGTTCGTAGTCCCGTACAAATGGGCCGTTCGTCCCTCGACAGGGCCGGATGGACTCCCCGCCGGGGTCAGGCAGTGCTGGATTCACGGGAGGACGTATGAGGATGCGTTGCTGGACATACGGCGGAACAGCGACCGTCCAGACCCTTACTCATGCCTGTCGCGGGACGCCGCCTTAGCTTAATAGAGGGTGTTGCGGAGCCGGGTAATGGCTTGCGCCAGGTCGTCAAAGGCGCGCTGCTCCTGCTGCGGGGTGGTACGGGATGACTCGAAGATGCTGTCGCGACCTCCGCGGATCCGGGCGTAAGTATCGAAGCGAGCGAGGACGCCGTGCACCAACTCCTTGGGCGGAAAATGGGACGCGGAGGAAGGATCGTTCTGCGGGGACATCAGCGCTCTTCCTTGATCGGACGGCCGTGGGTTGGGAGAACAACGTGGTACTGCCCCGGCATTCTCCCAGCCACAGCTCACGGTCTCGCCACGCCATGGCTGCCCTTCGCGATCACCAACATTGAAAACATCCGCTTACCGGGCCGATGTGACGGCGCCGGGACCCTTCGGCCCGGAACCCGCGGGTGCGAGGTGATCTCCGGCTCAGGGGGATGTCAGGCCTTCGAGCCGACAGTCCACGCTGACCACGCCTTCCACGGACTGAGCGAGCCGGGCGGCGACGGGAATGAGGGTGGCGTCGCTGACGCGACCGGTGAGCGTGGCCACACCCCAGGTGACGCTGACCTTCACGTCTTGGTGCGCGACGGGGAACAGCCGGTTGACGACCTCACGACGAATTTCGGAGGCGAGCTCGTCGTCTGAGCGCAGGAAAACCTTGAGGAGATCGGCGCGGCTGACGATGCCCTTGAGACTGCCATCGGCGTCAACGACCGGTAGGCGCTTGACCTGCTGGTCGGCCATGAGCCGGGCGGCCTGCGGGAGAGGCGCGTCGGGCTTGACTGTGACGGCGGGGCTCGTCATCAGATCCTTAGCCTGGACCGAGCCAGCCTTGGCGATGTCTCCCAGGCGGCGCATATCCTCGATCATGCCGGGCGACTGCTCGTGGAACTCCTCCTTCGGGAGCAGGTCGGCCTCGGAGACGACGCCGACGACTCGGCCCTCGCCTTCGATGACGGGTACAGCGGTGACTTTCCACCGCTCCATGGCGGCGGCGATCTCTTTGAATTGCGCGTCGGGAGTGACGGTGACGACGGTCTTGGTCATGACGTCGTCGACGGTGTACCGGCCAGAGGTCATGTCACATTCCTCGGTGAGTGTGGGCGAGTGGCCGACTGTTGCCGTGAGGGCGAACAGCACGGGTGCGGGCCGATGCGACAGGCGGCCCGCTGGGGTGCGACCGAGGCCGCGGTGATCGCGCGAGTGGTCGACTCGGGAGAATTTCCCGCAGCCCGCTACGGCCGTGGCGTCGAGTCACATCGGATGACATGTCGACGAGCGAAGACGCCTTAGCCTCCATAGTTCGCCTCCAACCCCTCACTCGCAGCCTTGCACTGGGGGTAACGGAGTGCGGGAGAGTCTCGCGGCGTCAGATTGCGCAAGTCGTTCGGTACCAGTCAGCGGACCAGGACAGCCTCCCCAGGCTTGGGTACGACCGCTGTCCAATCCAGCTCATGGTCGATCCGGTCCCGCAGGGCATCGGACGATGACTCCTCGCCGTGGACCAGATAGGTCGTGCGTGGTGCAAGGGAGCCGCGGAGCCAGTCCATGATCTGGTCGGCATCAGCGTGGGCCGAAAAGTGCGGTAGGTCGGCCACCTCCGCGCGTACAGGGACGTAATCGCCGAACATCTTGAGTGTGTGGGCGCCGTCGACCAGGTCGCGGGCCCTGGTGCCAGCGGCTGCGAAACCGACGATGACGACGGCGTTGCGTGGATTGGGCAGGAGCCGGTGGAGGTGGTGCAGGACCCGGCCGCCGGTGGCCATGCCGGCTGAAGAGACAATGACGGCGGGACCGGGCGTGCTGTTGATGTCGATGGACTCCTGGACGGTTCGCGCGGGCAGAAACGGGTCAGGGCTGATCGCTGTCTCGCCGTGGTCGAGAATCTCGGGCCTGATCTCGGGGGAGCGGGCACGCAGTGCTTCGCGGTAGACGTCGAGCGCGGCCAGAGCCATGGGGCTGTCCACATAGACGGGGACGGACCGGGGCAGGACCCCGTCCTGGCGCAGGGCGGCGAGCTCGTGGAGGACAACCTCGGTGCGGTCGATCGCGAAGGCCGGGATGACGACGGTTCCGCCGCGCGCGAGGGTACGCGTGAGTACGGCTGCGAATGCGGCGTGGGCTTTTTCGGGTTCATGGTGACGATCGCCGTACGTCGACTCCATCAGTAGTACGTCGGCGCCGCTGAACGGCTCCGGTGGCAGCAGCAGTGGGTGGCCGGGGCGCCCGAGATCTCCGCTGGTGGCCAGGGTGTGGCCGTCCTCAAGGGTCAGGTGGGCCCAGGCCGAGCCGAGGATGTGTCCACCGTGGTGCAGTGTGAGCCGGGTGCCTTCCATGATCTCGATTTCGCTGCCGACCGGGACGGGGTCGAAGAACTTCACGGTGGTGTCGACGTCGGTCTCGTCATAGAGCGGTTTGGCGGGCCGGTGCTTGGACCAGCCGTGTGTATTGGCGTGGTGGGCCGCCTCCATCTGGAGGTGCGCGCTGTCACGGAGCACGATCTCGGCGAGCCGGGCGGTGCGGGCGCTGGTCAGGATTGGACCCCGGAAGCCGTTCCGGACCAGTCGGGGCAGGTAGCCGCAGTGGTCCAGGTGGGCATGGGTGATGACCACGGCATGGATGTCCGAGGCGTCGCACGGCAGCTTTGCCCAGTTGCGGCGGCGCAGGTCGGCAAAACCCTGGAAGAGACCGCATTCGAGGCGGACCCGGGCATGGTCACTCTCGATGAGGAACTTGCTGCCGGTGACGGTCCGGACACCCCCGAGGAAGCGCAGCAGCGCGGGTCTCGACGAGGGCGTGGCCGGGCCCGAGTCTGTGTCGAACATTGCCGGCCCCTCCTTCGGCGGGTGGTAGCCCTCTCGACCATCACACTCCCGGCACCGGGGCGGGATGGGCCCGACAGGTCCGGACGGGGACCGACCGGCCCATGCGCGACAGACCTGCGCCGAGTCAACCTGGGGGCAAACCTCACCGGAGAATTGGCAGGAAGAGGGGCGGCCTCGTGGAGTCACTCGTTCTTCAGGGCGCGGGGCAGACTGCATGGACGCGGCCCATGGCGTGTTCGCCGTCGAAGCCGCTGGCGCCGGGGCGGAAGCAGGGCATCGTCGCCCTGTGGGCCCGCTCGTCGGCCTCGGCCGGGCCTGGGCTTCAAACGCCGAACCGCACTGGTGCGCCCAAGACCTGGCTGCTGGGTCGTGCATTCATGACCGGAGAGCGGTCATGAGCACGACATGGGCCTGGGACTTCCACGGCTACGACCCCAAGGAGCAGCGGACAATCGAATCCCTGTGCACACTCGGTAACGGCAGGTTCGCCACGCGGGGGTCCGTGCCCGAGTCGCCGGCCGGTGCGGTTCACTATCCCGGGACCTACGCAGCCGGGTGCTGCAACTGGCTTTCCTCGAAGGTCGCAGGCCAGCAGGTCGTCAACGAGGACATGGTCAACCTGCCCGACTGGTCACGCCTGCGCTACCGCTGCCTGCCAGACGACGGACCGGCAGGGGAGTGGCTCACGCCCGATGACCCGAGCCTGCGGCACTACAAGGTCTCACTCGACCTGCGAGGCGGCGTTCTCACCCGCCGCTTGCTTTTCCACGACGGCCATGGCCGTCGACTCGGCGTCACCCACACCAGACTCGTCCACATGGGCGACCCGTACCTCGCCGCCCAGAGGACCACCTTCCGTGGGTACGGCTGGAGCGGTGCGATCGAGGTGGAGTCCGTCATCGACGGCAACGTCACCAATGCCGGCGTCGAGCGCTACCGCGGCCTGAGTCGACGCCACCTCACGGGCCACCGTGCCGGAGTGGAAGCGGACGGCGTCGCCTGGCTGTCCTGCCGGACCAGCTCGTCCCGGATCCGGATCGCAGTCGCCGTCAGAACGTCGTCGCGGCCCCTCGTCGCAGTGGGGGCGAGCTGCACGGAGACCAAAACGGTCCAGAGTATGAGGCTGCCGGTCTCCCGCGGACGTGCCGCGGTCGTCGTCAAGTCCGCCGTGTTGTACACATCCCTGGACCGCCCTCTGGGTGACCCCCTCTCTCTTGCCGTTGAGCGTGCATCACACGCGGAGGCGTTCGCGGCACTGCTCGCTTCTCACCGTGCTGCCTGGGACCGTCTGTGGAGCCAGGGGGAACTGCAGGTGCCGGGCGAATCGGGCCGCGTCCTTAGGCTCCATCTCTTCCACGTCCTTCAGACGCTTTCCCCGCACACGGCAGAGTTGGACGTCGGAGTGCCCGCCAGGGGCCTGCACGGCGAGGCGTATCGAGGGCATGTCTTCTGGGACGAGTTGTTCGTGCTGCCGTACCTCACACTGCACTTCCCCGAGGTGGCCCGAGGCCTTCTCATGTACCGGCACCGACGTCTTCCCGCGGCCCGTAAAGCGGCCCAGCGGGCGGGCTGCAGCGGGGCGATGTTCCCCTGGCAGAGCGGTAGTTCAGGTGCTGAGGAGACGCAGACACTGCACCTGAATCCCCGATCGGGCCGCTGGCTGTCCGACCACTCGCACTTGCAGCACCACGTCGGATCGGCTATCGCCTGGAACGTCTGGCGGTACGGGCAAAGCACCGGCGACACCGGCTTCATCCAAGGCCCAGGGGCAGAGCTGTTGTTCGGGATCGCCCGCTACTGGGGCTCCGTCGCCACGTACGACGCCGATCGCGACCGCTACCGCATCCGCGGTGTGCTAGGCCCGGACGAGTACCACGACGCCTACCCCGAGGCCGCTGCTCCCGGGATCGATGACAACGCGTACACCAACGTGACCGCCGCCTGGGTGCTCGCACGCGCACTCGAAGTGTTCGATGACCTGCCTGCTGCCCGTCGGAGGGAGCTTGCCGAGCAACTCGGCCTCGACGACGAGACGCTGAATCGCTGGGACGACATCTCCCGCCGGGTGTACGTACCGTTCCATGGCGATGTCATCAGCCAGTTCGAAGGCTATGGCGAGCTGGCCGAGCTGGACTGGGATGCCTACCGCTCCCGCTACTCCGACATCCGCCGCCTCGACCGGATCCTGGAGTCCGAGGGGGATACGGTCAACCGTTACCAAGCGTCCAAGCAGGCCGACACACTCATGCTCGGCTATCTCTTCCGCCCCGCCGAGCTGCAGGAACTTTTCGACCGCCTCGGGTACCGGTTCGACGACGAAGTGTGGCGCACGACCGTCAATTACTACCTGACTCGTACCAGTCACGGATCGACCCTCAGCAGCCTGGTGCATGGCTGGGTCCTCGCCCGCCAGAAGGGTCCGGACGCCTGGCGGTACTGGGAGGAAGCCCTGCTCAGCGACGTGGCAGATATTCAGGGCGGCACCACCGGCGAAGGTATCCACCTGGGTGCCATGGCCGGCACCCTCGATCTCGTCGAACGGGTCGTCGCAGGACTGGAGGCAGGCCCGGACGGACTCCGCATCGACCCGGTCCCGCTCCGGGAGGTGCCGCGCTGCTCGTTCACGTTCTGTTACCGCGGGCACCGGGATATCCGCGTCCAGTTTCTGCCTGGCCGGTTGGGGATTCGCGTGCCTCACTCGCGACTCAATCCCCCTCTGCCCGTGTGTCTACCCGGCGAGCGGCTGGTGACCGTGGCCGCGGGGGAACAACGTTGGTTTCGTCTGCCCGTGCGCTCTCTTCGTCGTGACAACGATGGTCGGTACAGCGCGCGCTCGACGGCCGCGAGCCCGAGAATGGAGTAGCTCTCAGCTGGTTCCGGAGGTGCATGGTGTGAATGCCGTACACGGACAGCAGCAGCCCTCGATCGTGGACCCTGAACGCTCAGCCAGGCCCGATCGCCTCTTCGACAAGGAAGACGAATGGGCAGCCTTGATGGCCTTCTCGAGCGATCCGCATCCGGGAACGGGCCTCGGCGTCGTCATGGGCCGGCCCCGCCAGGGCAAGACTCTCCTGCTGGAATCGGTGGCACGCGCCACGGGCGGGTTCTATTTCTGTGGACAGGAAGCCACACAAGCCGAGTCCTTGCGCAGGTTGGGCGAGGAGTACGCGCGATACCGGCAGGTCGCACAGCCCAGCCACTGGCGTGATTGGAAGGAAGGCATCGATGCCTTGCTGGCGCTGGGTGACACCCGGCCGCTGCCCGTCATCATCGACTCGTTCCCCGACCTTGTCGCGGCGAGCCCGGCTTTGCCCTCTGTCATCCACGGAGCCCTCCGGCACCTCGACAGACCGCCACTGGAAAGCCGTGCGCGATTGCTGCTCGGTGGTGAGACCGCACCGGTCATGATCCGGCTGTTCGCGCACTCCTCGCCGCTGCACGCACTCGCCGCTCTGAAGCTCGACATCCAGCCCCTGGACTTCCGCAAGACGGCGCAACTGTGGGGCATCGATGACCCGAGGCTCGCCTTTCTCGTCTACACGGTCGTCGGCGGGACGCCCGCCTATCGGCACGACTACGTCGACGACGATGTTCCTGTCGATCGTGACGACTTCGATGCCTGGGTCTGCCGCACCGTCCTGAATCCGCGCACGCCGCTTTTCCACGAGGCTCGCCATCTCCTCGACGAGGAGACCGGGCCTTGGAGCCACGGGGTTTGTCACTCCGTACTCGCCGCCCTGGCCAGAGGCTGCACGACCCACGGCGAAATCGCCACCTTCCTGGGACAGCAGCTCACAGATGCCTCCCGGACCCTCGCCCTCCTCCGCGACCACGGTCTGCTTCAATCGCAGACGGATGGGCTGCAGCCGGGGGTCAAGCGTCATCGCATCGCGGACCCGCTCCTCGCGTTCGAGCACGCCTTGGCGCGCCCACGCAGGGCCGCTCTTGAGCAAAGCGACGCCGAGACGGTGTGGGCAGGCGCGCGAGCCGATTTCAACTCTCTTGTCGCCGGACCGCAGTTTGCTCAAGTCTGCCGGGAGTGGGCGGTCCGCTTCGCCGACTCGGCTGTCTTCGGTGCCGACCATGTCACGGCGTCGTACGGCTCCCTCAGCGACCCGTCGGCGACGGCCGGGCTGGATGCCGAGGTCGTGGTCCGCCGGCAGGACGGGCCAATGACCGGTTCCCTTCTGTCGGTGGGGCTCGCACGATGGCACACCGGCATGGACATCCACCATCTGCAACGTCTGCGGTGCATCTTGGATGGACTCAATTCCCTTGAGGATGTAAGCCACGTCCGACTGGCCCTCTACGGTGCTTCGGGGTTCAGCCCCGAGCTCCATGCGGCGCATGCTCGTGGCGAGGTCATGCTCGTCGACCTTGACCGTCTGTACCGGGACGCGTAGCAGACGCCGTTGTGAGATGTGTGTGCCCTTCGGTGGTCACCGGCTCCGGGCTGCTCTTTCCGATGGGCCGGTCGGTCCCCTCCGTACAGCCCACTCGGCCCCGTGCTTCTGGTCCCCTCGGCACTGCGGCGACGGCGCCTCCGGAGCGATCGTGGAAGTCGAACGCCGTCTTGGGCTCCGCCTCCCGGAGAGGTGACAACGATGCAGCGCACTCGGATGCAGATGCGGCCGAGGCAGCCGCGCAAGCGCCCGCAGCTGGATCTGCGTACCCTCTTCGGTCGGTCGATGCCCTACTGAACCCCCGGCTACCGCACATACGGCGGAGGACATCATGGCAACCGCTCGACGGGTCGTACCGTTCGCAGAGCTCGGTCGGCAGGATGTCGGCTGTGTCGGTGGCAAGAACGCCTCCCTGGGAGAGATGACCGCACATCTGGCATCTGCAGGCGTGCGGGTGCCTCCTGGTTTCGCGACGACGGCGGACGCGTACAGAGATTTGCTCGACGGCCACGGACTGCGTGCGCGGATCGCAGCGCAGATCGGGCGTCTGCACGAAGGGGCCGGGCTGGATGAGGTGGGGGTGGCGATCCGGTCGATGATCATGGCTGAGGAGCTGCCGACCGGACTGGGGAGCGAGATCGTCACCGCGTACGAGAGGCTCGCGCGCGACCAGGGCCGCGAGGATCCCGAAGTCGCCGTGCGCAGTAGTGCTACCGCCGAGGACCTGCCAGAGGCAAGTTTCGCCGGCCAGCAGGAGACCTACCTGAACGTCCGCGGGCCTGCCCAGCTGTTGCAGGCCTGCCACCGCTGCTATGCCTCATTGTTCACCGACCGCGCGATCGACTACCGGGAGCGGACGGGCTTCGACCACCTTTCGGTCGCTCTCTCCGTCGGCGTTCAGATCATGGTCCGCTCGGACCTCGCGGGCGCCGGAGTGATCTTCACCCTCGACCCCGAAAGCGGCTTCCCCGAGGTCATCGTGGTCAGCGCGGCGTGGGGCCTGGGCGAGACCGTCGTCAGTGGCCAGGTCGACCCTGACGAGCACACGGTCTTCAAGCCGAGCCTGAAGGACCCGGCACTGGATGCCGTGATCGATGTACGGATCGGAGCGAAGCGGAAGAAGGCGGTCTATGGCGAGCACGGCCTGACCCGGACCGTCGACACGACCGGCGAGGAGCGCTCGCGACCTGTCCTGACAGTTGCGGAAGTCCGGCAACTGGCCGTATGGGCGATGACCGTCGAGGAGCACTACGGATGCCCCATGGACCTGGAATGGGCCAAGGACGGACTGACCGGCGAGCTGGCGATCGTCCAGGCCCGCCCCGAAACCGTACAGTCCCGGCGCCGTACAACGACGCTGCGTCGCTGTCGCCTGACCGTCAGCCCGGGGGAGAGCCTCATCGAGGGCATAGCGGTCGGCGAAGCCATCGGGTCCGGTCCGGTCGTCGTCCTCGACTCGCCTGTGGATCTCGACCGCTTCCCGACCGGCGGGGTGCTCGTCACCGGCATCACCGACCCGGACTGGGAACCGGTCATGAAGCGTGCCTCGGCGATCGTCACCGACCATGGCGGGCGGACCTCGCATGCCGCCATCGTCAGCCGCGAACTCGGTGTCCCAGCCGTCGTCGGCACCGGCCGGGCCACCGAGTTGCTGTGCACAGGCCATGAGGCGACCGTCTCCTGTGCCGAGGGTGCTCGCGGTCAGGTCTACGCGGGGCTGTTGGCCTACGAGGAGCGCGAAACCGATCTCGCCGAACTCCCTGCCACCCGGACCCGCGTGATGCTCAATCTCGCTGATCCGTCCGCCGCCTTCCGCTGGTGGCGCCTGCCCGCCGACGGCGTCGGGCTAGCGCGCCTGGAGTTCATCGTCGCCCACCAGGTCAAGGCCCACCCCATGGCTCTGCTGCACCCCGACCGAGTGGACCAGCACGACCGCTGCGCCATAGAGCAACTCACCGAGGGTTGCCTCGACCGCGGCCGGTACTTCGTCGACCGACTGGCGTACGGTGTGGCCCGCATCGCCGCATCTCGATGGCCCGACCCGGTCGTCGTACGGACCAGCGACTTCAAGACCAACGAGTATGCGCGGCTGCTCGGAGGGCGGGCCTTCGAACCGGTCGAAGCGAATCCGATGATCGGCTGGCGCGGCGCGAGCCGCTACTACAGTGACGCTTATCGCGAAGGATTCGCCCTGGAATGCCGGGCACTGCGACGGGTTCGCGACGACTTCGGCCTGACGAACGTCATCATCATGATTCCCTTCTGCCGCACCCTCGAAGAGGCCGACCGGGTTCTGGCCGTCATGGCGGAGCAGGGGCTGCGCAGGGGCGAGAACAGCCTCAAGGTGTACGTCATGGCGGAGATCCCGTCCAACATCATCCTGGCCGAGGACTTCGCCGAGCGCTTTGACGGCTTCTCCATCGGGAGCAACGACCTGACCCAGCTCACCCTGGGCGTCGACCGCGACTCCGAAGCCCTCGCCCATGTCTTCGACGAGACCAACCCCGCGGTCACGCGCAGCATCCAAACGCTGGTTCCGCGCGCCCAGTCCGTCGGCTGCACGGTCGGCCTCTGCGGCCAACGCCCCAGCGACGACCCCGCCTTCACTGAATTCCTGGTGAAGACCGGCATCGACTCGATCTCAGTGGCACCCGACAGCTTCGCCGCGGTGAAGCAGCACGTGGCTGCTGCCGAACTGAGCCTGCACGGAGAGGACCGAACGGCCCATTCGGGACTTGATCGCCCCAAGCGGGCTTGACGTCCGGCGACTGAAACTGAGCCCGACACCGCGGAAAGCGCCGCCAAGGCGCTGGAGACGGAGGACACCATGTCCGGAACCCAGATGGAGCGCAGGCGCCACCTCTTCCCTGACCTCATGGACTGGTTCGGAACCGACTTTCCCCGCATCCCGATGTGGCGGCCGATGGCCGGAGTCCACCTGATCCCGATCGAGGTGACCAGCCAGCAGGGAATGTACGTGCTGCGCGCCGAGCTCCCCGGGATGGACCCCACGAAGGACATCCACATCACGGTCGAGGGCGACACCCTCACCGTCAGCGCCGAACACACTGAGAGCAAGGAGGAGAAGGATCACTCGGAGTTCCGTTACGGCTCCTTCCACCGCACCGTTCGCCTGCCGGCTCAGATTCCGTCCGAGGGGGTCGAGGCAGAGTACGAGGACGGCATTCTCACGGTGCGCGTAGCGATGGAGCCTGACGTACCAGACACGGCACGCAGCATCCCCGTCAAGAGGGCCACAACCAACGGTGACGCCGAGTCGTGACGGATCGGCAGGTGCGGCGGTTGTTCGGCTGCCGTGCGAACGAGTTGCGACGCGCCGCTGACCGACAGCACGGCCACTGGCACGTCGCACCCTCGCTGGGCCGACCGGCCGCGGCGGGGGCGGGAGTGGAAGATGACTGAGGCCGACACCACCCCACACACCACCGGCCAGGGTCCGCTGCTGAGCCCCGACCCACTGGAGCCCCTGCCGTTGTTGCGGCGCGAACTCGGCACAGGGGCGAGCGGCCTTTCCGCACGGGAGGCGGCCCGCCGCCTCGCCGTCTACGGTCCCAACGAGGTCCGCCGCAAGGCGAGGTCATCCTTGGGGCGCGAACTCGTCCGGCAGCTGGTCCACCCGCTCGCCCTGCTGCTCTGGGCGGCCGCGGCGCTGGCGTTCGTCGCCGGCATCCCGGTGCTCGGCTGGGCCATTGTCGCCGTCGTCATCGTCAACGCGGGGTTTGCGCTCCTTCAGGAGCGGCAGGCCGAACGGGCGGTGGAGACGCTGGCGAAATACTTGCCCGAGCAGGCCATGGTGATCCGGGACGGCCACCCGTCGACCGTAGCAGCGAGGGGACTGGTGCCGGGAGACCTGGTCGTTCTCGAAGAGGGTGCCAAGGTCCCCGCCGACGCACGTCTGGCCGACGGCGCCATTGAAGTCGACCTGTCGATGTTGACCGGTGAGTCCGCGCCTGCCGAACGCATCGCCGGTCCCGGACTCGTCGGGGCACCGCTGTTGCAGGAGCCCAACCTCATCTTCAGCGGCACCACGTGCACGGGGGGCCAGGCCCGGGCGATCGTGTTCGCCACCGGCGACCACACGGAGCTCGGACGTATCGCCGCGCTGAGCCAGCGCACCCGACGTGACCCCAGCCCCCTGGAGAAGCAGGTCAAGAAGGTCGCCTGGCTCATTGCAGCCGTAGCGGTTGCCATGGGCGTGGTGTTCCTGATGGCCGGTGTCGCCGTGGGGCTGCCGCTGACTGACTCCCTCATGTTCGCGATCGGCCTGCTCGTCGCCAACGTGCCCGAGGGCTTGCTGCCGACCATCACCCTCGCACTTGCTGTCGGCGTGCGCGTACTCGCCCGCGAAGGAGCGGTGATCAAACGCCTGAGCGCCGTGGAGACGCTCGGATCCACAAACGTCATCTGCACGGACAAGACAGGCACTCTCACCCAGAACCGCATGAAGCTCCAAGCCGTGTGGACGCCGGAGCACGGCAGGGAAAACGGCCCCTGGGCGGGAGCGCTGGCGCGAACCAGCGCACTGTGTACCACCGTCTCCCGCGACGCCCAGGGCGAACTGCACGGAGATCCCACAGAGATCGCCCTGATCGAGGGTGCCGCGGCCCACGCCGCTCCCGTCGACCTCGACCAGCGGGACTCCGGGCGTCACGCCCTCTTCCACTTCGACCCACGGCTGCGCCTGATGTCGGTCGTCCAGGGTGACGATGCGCAGCATCTGCACGTCATCGTCAAGGGCGCACCGGAATCGGTGTCCCGCTGCCTGTCCGACGGCCGCGGTGCGGCAGCGTTGGCTGCGGCGGACGAACTCGCGCATGACGGCATGCGCGTGTTGGCCGTCGCCGGCCGTGAGCTGTCCTCAGGTTCCGAGCCGTCGGCCCGGCGCCAGGATGCGGAGACAGAATTGCGGCTCCTGGGCCTTGTCGGCCTGTACGACCCGCCACGGCCCGAAGTCGCGGACGCCGTTCGCCGCTGTCACGAGGCCGGACTCCGCGTCCACATCGTCACTGGCGACAACGGTGCCACCGCCGCGGCAGTAGCCCGTGAAGTGGGCATCGGAGAACCGAGCCTGCACGTGGTGGCGCAGTCCGAGTCGATCGGCGACCACGACCTCGACCAGGTCCTGGCACACGGGAACGCAGAGGTCGTCTTCGCGCGCTCCTCACCCGAGACCAAGCTGAAAGTGGCCGACACCCTGCGCGCCCACGGGCAGATCGTCGCCATGACAGGCGACGGCGTCAACGACGCCCCCGCCCTCCACAGGGCACACATCGGTGTCGCCATGGGCCGCTCCGGCACAGATGTCGCCCGTGAGGCTGCGACCATGGTGCTGACCGACGACAACTTCGCCACCATCGTCGATGCCATCGAGTCGGGGCGTCGGGTCTACGACAACGTGCGCAAGTTCATCGTCTACATTTTTGCCCACCTCACCCCCGAAGTCGTCCCCTTCCTGGTCTTCGCGCTCTCTGCCGGTGCCGTACCACTGCCGCTGACCGTGCTGCAGATCCTGGCCATCGACCTCGGTACCGAGACTCTCCCGGCGCTCGCACTCGGCCGCGAACGAGCCGAGCCGGGTGTCATGAGCCGCCCACCACGCCCGAGTTCGCAGGGAGTGATTTCCCGCGACATGCTTCTCCGCAGCTGGGGCCGACTAGGCGCGGTCTCCGCCGCTCTGATCATGACCGCCTTCTTCTATGTGCTGTGGCGGGCGGGCTGGCACCCCGGCAGTGCGACAGGCCCCGGCACGGCGCTGCACCACGCGTACATCACCGCGACCACCGCCACGTTCGCCGGCATCGTCACCTGCCAGGTCGGCACTGCGATGGCCGCCCGCACCGACCACGCCGCGCTGCGAGACATCGGCCTGTTCACCAACCCCCTGCTCTTGGCCGGTATCGCCTTCGAGCTGGCCTTCACCGCAGTACTCGTCTATGTGCCGCTCTTCCAAGGGCTGTTCGGTACGGCCGCCCTGCCCCCCGACGTCGTCGCCTTGATTGCTACCTTCCCCGTGCTTGTCTGGGGTACGGACGAACTGCGGCGTTGGGTCCGACGCGCACACCGAAAAACACAGCCCTGACGCATGTTCCGGAGGCTCACCTGCGCGCGGTGTGCCCGTTGACGGAGAACGTGAGGGGCTGGTCACGCGTGCCCGTTTCGGCTGAGCGGTCTGAGGATCTCGCCGGAAGTCAAGACCCAGCTTCACCTGAGTGGTGGCTACAGCAACGATGCGCGTCGCGGCCGCGGCCTATTCGTGCGCGATGACGGCGACAGGTGAGGTGGCGTGATGGAGGACCGCGTGAGTGATCGGTCCGATGTGTGCGCCGATCGAGGACCGGCGGATGCGACGGCCGACGACTATGAGGCCTGCTTCGGACCCTGTCTCCAAGAGCTGCTCGGAGGCACTGCCGACCGTCGCCTGCGCGTCGATGTGGACCGTCGGGTACTTGTCCCGCCAGGGCTTCAGCATGTCGTCCAGACCGGTGTTCATGCTTTGAGTGATCTGCGCAGTGACTTCCGGGTTGTACGCGAATCCGGACCCCGCCAGCGGGGGAAGCATCCAGCTGTGCAGAGCACGGAGTGTGCAGGCCCGCCGTGACGCCTCGTCGAATGCGAAGGCGAGGAGAGCGTCGCACGGCCGGCTGATGTCGATGCCCACGACCATGTCGCGGTCCGCGTGCCGCCCCTGGGCGTGCGGCATTGCGTCCTCTGCCGCGCGCACCAGGACAATGGGCCGCTCCGCGGCCTGAATGACCGCCATGCCGACGGAACCGAGGACGAATCCCGTGAGCGTGCCCAGTCCTCGGGAGCCGAGGACGAGCATGCCCGCGCTCGCTGCCACACCGACCAGCGAGTCAGCCGGTCGACCATCGAACGACTCGGTGGTGATGTCCAGTTGCGGGTGTTCTCCTCGGAGACCGTCATAAGCCTTGCGCAGGAGGGCCTCCGTCCACGGGCGACGCACGTCGGAACTGGCGGCAGGGATGCCGGGAGGCGACGACCATTCTTCGGCATGGACAAGGTGCAGCGGCGCATTGCGAAGGAGCGCCTCGCGCGCGGCCCAACGGGCCGCCGCGATGCTTTCTGTGGATCCGTCGAGGCCGACGACAATACGTTGGTTCATGATGGCCTTCCTCGGACAGGGACTGGCTTGCGGCCACGGGATTCGTTCTTGCGGATATCTGGAGGAGGTGTTTCCACGGCGCTGACAACCGCGCGGCTCATCACCGCGCACCGGCAGTCTTGGCGAGTCACGGCCCTCTCCTACCCTTGGGTGCCCGTCCGTGCATCGACCGGCATGTCGTCCTGCTCGTAGCTGAGCCGATTGATCACGTCCACGACGCCATCGACGCTCCGGCACAGGCGCAGGATGACGGGGACGAGGCTTCGCCGTCTCACGGTGCCGCTGAGGGTCACGAGACCGTCGGCGACCTCGACGGTCAGAGACGAGGGGCTGAGCCGGAGTGTGTGCGTCAGAACGTCTTCGAGGATCTCTTCCTGGATTGCGTGATCCCGGCGCAGGAAGAGTTGTAGGAGGTCGCTGCGGCTCAGGACGCCGATCAGCCGGCCTTCGCCGTCGACAACGGGCAATCTCTTGATCTTGTCCTTCTCCATGACACGGGCCGCGCGGACGACGTTCCACTCGGGCGCCGCAGTGATCGCCGGGTGATTCATGAGATCGACGGCGGTGTTCGCGCGGCCCCTGGAGCTGCGACTGTGGAGCAGGTCGGCTTCGGAGACGACGCCTACGGGACGATCGTCCTCGTCCACGACGGGCACCGCGGTTATGTCGAACTCGTCGAGGAGCCGGGCGATTTCCTTGAACGTGGTGCCGCGCTGGACGCTTACGACCGTCGGCGTCATCATGTCGAAGACTCTGCGATGCCTCATCGTCCCTCTCCTTCAGGCGGGGACTTCGACGTCGAGCCGGGCCGTGACGTCCACGACTCCCGGCACCGTGCGCGCGACACGGACCAGCACGTCGTTGAGCAATGGGTCGGGGATGCAGCCGTCCAGGCGGACGGCACCGTCGGACACCTGGACGTGCACGGTTGCCGAGCCGGACGGGATGAGTTCAGCCATGATCAATTCACGCAGTTCTTCGGCGATGTCCTCGTCCGGGCGGAGATAGATCTTCAGAAGGTCACCCTGGCTGACCAGCCCGATCAGGCGGCCGTCGTCGTCGACAACGGGCAGCCGCTTGAGGTGGCCGCGGGCCATCAGCCGAGCGGCACCCGCGATGCTTGCATTTCGGGTAACCGTCACGGCGGGTACGGTCATGAGTTGACCGGCGGAGACGGCGCGGGACTCGTCCCCGCCTTGCGCTTTGAGCAGAAGGTCTGCTTCGGAGACCACGCCAACGACTTGTCCCTCGTCCGTCAGGACGGGCAGAGCGCTCATCCGCCATTGCCGCATGGTCTTCACGATGTCCTTGAACGGCGCTGTGCGGTTGACCGAGATAACGGCATGCGTCATCACGTCATCGACGGTACGCATTTGTTTCATGATTCCTCCGAGAACGAACGGCCCTATATGTCCCAGCGTCGGCAGCGTTGTCTGCCGGCGGCAGGACCACCCGGGGTCCACAGGGGACTGTTCGGCCCTGTTGTCCTGACGCGAACGGTGCTTTCATGAAATTGACGGAAAGAGTCATTGCGAGGATGCGGAGAAGCGGCTGGCGGCCGTGCACCGCACGATCGGGAACCGCGAGAAGCGGTCGGCTCTTTCCGTCCCATGGTGTGAGCGCTCAGCGGTCGTCTGTATCACGCGCTGAATCCGGGGGCAGGTCCTCCACCGCGTATTCGAGGTACTGGTCGATGCTGACGACACCATCGACGGAAAGGCACAGGTGTTCAATAATCGGAATTGTTGAGTGTTCCTCGATCGTGCCGCTCAGGGTGACGACCCCTTCTTGCACGGTTACTGTGACGCCCCCTGGCGTCATCCGGAGAGTTCGGCCCAGCACCTCGTCGACGATCTCATCGTGTATGGCGTCGTCGCGGCGGAGCATCGGCCGCAGCAAGTCGGACCGGCTGACGATGCCCATGAGTGTTCCTGTGTCGTCGATCACCGGAAGGCGTTTGACCCCGCGCGCGTTCAGGAAGCGGGCTGTTTCGACGATGCCCCAGTCAGGCCGGGCCGTCAGCACGGGCGTGGACATCAGTTCGCCAGCTGTGCGGGCGTCCATGATGCGGCGGTCCACAGCGGCCGTCTCGCGCATTTGGTCACGGCCCTCTGTGTCCGGCAGCCCGGCTTGTCTGCGGAGCAGATCGGCTTCGGAGATGATGCCGATGGGGTGATGGCGGGTGTCCACAACGGGCAGAGCCGAGACATCGTTGTAGTCGAGGCTCCAGGCGACCGACTTGAGTGTCGCCTCGGGGCTGGCCGTGGCCACGTCCCGGGTCATGACTTCGGAGACAGTGCGGTGCAACATGGTCCGTTTTCCCTTTCATTCGGGGCTGTCAGCTGTGGGCTACGACAGCCACGGGGGCTGCGGCATGATGCAGGACGGCATGGGCCACCGGCCCGAGATGCGCACCCAGAGGGGACCGGCGAAGGTGCCGGCCGACGACGACGAGGTCCGCGTCCGCCGAGGCCTGGACGAGGTGAGGACCCGCCGGTCCCATGAGCGCGACCTGGTCGACGTTCACCGACGGGAACTTGCGGCGCCAGGGCTCCAGTAGTTCGTCGAGCATCTTCGCGACACTCCGACCTGCTTCCCGTTCGTTGTCGGGGTCGACGTTGGGGAAGGACCTGTAGGCGCGGGGAAGCTTCCAGCTGTGAATCGCCCGCAAGGCGCAACTGCGGCGGGCGGCCTCTTCGAAGGCAAAGGCCAGAACTTTGTCGGGTGCTTCGTGGATGTCGACCCCCACGATCATCTCGCCGTACCGGTTCGGGTCGGCGTCCTCCGGCACGTCCGCCACCCGTACGAGGGTCACCGGCGTTTCGGTGGCTACAAGGGTCGCCGTGCCCACCGTGCCGACGAGGAAGCCCAGCAGGCTGCCCAAGGAGCGAGAACCAAGGACGAGCAAGTCGGCACCGACTGCTTCGACGGCCAGGGCGGCGGCCGGCCTGCCGGAGAGGTACCGGGTGGTTATCTCCAGATGCGGGTGCCGACGTCGTACATCCTCCAGAGCCGCGGCGAGCGCCTCGTCGGCCCACCGACCGGCCGTGTCACAGTCCAACCGCGGAACGGCTGGACTGATGGGCCAGTCGATCACGTGGACGAGCCTCAGCGGCACCTCCCGCAAGGACGCCTCTTTGGCACCCCAAACGGCGGCCGCCCGGCTCTCGGGGGATCCGTCGACGCCTACTGTCACGAGGTGCTTCATGCCACGAACCTCCCGTCTCGCAGCTTTGTCGCCCACTCTCAGTGTGGCCCGCGGGCCAGGAGCGGAGGAGGGGCCATCTGGCCCGTTGCGGGGCCGATCAGCCCCACCGTGTCTTGGGCGTGCGTCTCACAGCTCTCCGGTCAGCCCATGCGCGGCACACTGTGGGGGGCAGGTGTGGGGGCATCGGCGTGTGCAGTCACATGGCCTACGACCGCGACCACCCCGTCGAGTTGTTCTGCAAGGCGCGTCAGGATCGCAATCTGGCTCCGGCTCTCCAATTGGCCTTCCAGAGTGACGACGCCGTCGATCACATGGACGGCGACCGCGTCGGCTCCGAGCCCCATGGTGCCCACAACTACGTCCTCGATGATGCGTCGTCGTATCTCCGCGTCGGGGCGCAGAAACAGGCGGAGCAGATCCCGGCGCGTGACGATACCGACGAGCCGGTCCTCGTCGTCCACGACCGGCAGCCTCTCCACGCCACTACGCATCATCAGCCGAGCGGCGTCCGGTGCGGTCTCGTCTGCGTGGACGGTCACCGCCGGTGTCGACATGACCTCGGCAGCCATGAATTCCGCTCCCGACGACACTGCGGTCCCGGTGCCGGTCCCTGTGCCGGCGTCTGGTCCGTCGCTCGGCACGAGGTGTCTCGCGGCCTGTCGGTTCACCAGGTCGCTCTCGGAGACGACGCCGACGACCTGGTCCTCTTCGTCGAGCACCGGCAGTCCGCTGATGTTGTACTGGGCGAGCAGCTTCGCGACCTCCTTGAAGGAGGTGGCGGGGACGACCGAGACGACCTCGTCGGTCATCAGGTCTCCCACTCTGATGTGCTTCATGGAGGCTCCTCCTGCCGTCTCGCCGACCCGCACGGACGCAATGCCGGAGGTCGTTCAGAGACCACGATCCGCCGGCCGTACCGGAGTGAGGAGGGCCGAATGGGTCTCAGCCGGGACCGGTCGGACCCGGCTCGAGTGCTCGGGCAGGGCAGGATTCCCTCGGCAGGGACCATTGGGCCCCGGGCGGTCCTGAGCGGCCCTCCACATGCGGGGCCCCGCGGTGCCAGCGTGAGAGCTGCCACTTTTGCTGGCTCTCGGTGAGGAGGAACCATGGAAGGCACGACTGGCAGGCTGGAACTGGGTGCCGTCATCGTCGGCGTCGATGGCTCCAAGCCGGCCCGCCAGGCAGCGTTGTGGGCGGCGGCCGAGGCTGTACGCCGTGACAGTCCACTGCACATCGTCCACGCGGCTGACACGGACCGCCGGGCTCTCTACCTTTCAGTGGAGAGCATCGAGCGTGTACGCAACGCGGGCCAAGAACTGCTGCGGGACACTGCCGCCGCCATCAGGGACCAGTATCCCGGTGTGCACATCACCACGGAGCTCAGCCGCAGCTCCGCCGTCCCCAGCCTGCACCGGACCGCGGGGCTCCGCGGCACTGTCGTGGTGGGGAACCGGGGTCTCGGCGGTTTCGAATCTCTCATGCTCGGATCCGTCGGTCTGAAGGTTGCTGCCGGTGCCACGACGCCCGTGATCGTGGTCAGGGGCGTTGAGAAGGGAGGTGAGGCCGGAGTGGTGCTCGCCGCGGTCCGTGACGAGCACGACGGCGAATGCGCCCGCTACGCGGCGCGCGAAGCCGAGCTCCGCCAGGCATCGCTGCGGCTGTTGCACGTGTGGAACGTACTCGAGTCCGCCGGACTGGCCGTGACCATGCTCGACAACGTCGAAGGAATGGCCGGCGAACAGGTTCACCAACTGACGGCGGTGGCGGACGGGATCCGCGATGAATTCCCGGCCCTGACCGTGCAGACGGATGCTGAGGGAAGCCTCACCGTGGCCGGAGTTCTGGTCGAGGCATCCCATCACGCGGATCTGCTGGTGATGGGCGGACGGCGGTCACCCGGTTACATCGGACGCACCCTCGGGCGGACGACGCACACTCTCCTGCACCACGCGCACTGTCCAGTGCAGCTTATTCCGCGGCACGGTCCCGGACACGGGAGTGAGTCGTGATGGCCGCCGCTGAACGCCGCGAGCTCGTCGTCGGCATCGATCCGGCCAAGGATTGGCACCTGCCGCTGGCCTGGGCGGCGGACGAGGCCCATCGACGCGGGCTGGAGCTTCGGCTCGTCGTGGTCGTATCTCCACTACACGACACGCAGCACTGCGATGACAGCGCGCGCAGGATGTCCATGATCCAAGCCGGGTCACACGCTCTCCAAGCAGGTGCCGACTGGGCCCGGGAGCGCCATCCGCAACTGCAGCCGGTCACCGATCTGCTCGATGGCTTCCCGGCTTCGGTGATCGCCCGACTGTCCGAGGACGCCCGGATGGTCGTCCTCGGATCCCGACACCTGAACCGTACGGCGGAGCACTTCAGCGCCGGCTCCCTCGTCGTCCCCGTCACGGCAAGGGCACGTTGTCCTGTGGTGGTCGTGGGCGACGCGGAGCACGTCACCCAACAGCCGACCTACCTGGTCGTGGGAATTGACGGCAGCGAGTCCTCGAAGGCGGCGCTGGGGCTGGCGTTCGAGGAGGCAGACTTCCGCGGAGCCGCGCTCCGCGCCGTCTCGGTGTGGCAGCCGCCCGTGATCATGCTTCACGACGCGAAGGCCGCCGTGCAGGCTCAGCGTCGGATGCTCTCCGAGACCACAGCAGGTTGGTCGCTGAAGTACCCGGACGTGCACCTGGCCCACGAAGTGCCGACCGGACATCCGGTGGAGGAGCTCGCCAAGGCGTCCGAGCACGCCCTGGCTGTCGTCGTGGGCCGCCGCGGCCGGGGCGGTTACACGGGCATGCGGCTCGGTTCAGTCGTCCACGGACTGCTGCACCGCGCGCACTGCCCGGTGATCACAGTTCCCCTCGTGTGAAGCCTCATCGTGACTACCACCTCGGACGTGGACGAGTGCCGGTAGAGGAGCCCGGCGGGTTGACCGCGGCGGAGGCCGAGCGCCGTCTGGCCGAGCACGGCCGCAACGAGGTGGCGGAGGTGCGTAGCGCACCTCTGTACAGCCGAGTCGTTGCGCAGCTCGGTGATCCGCTGATCATGGTGTTGCTCGGTGCGGCACTGCTGACGATTGTGATCGGCGATCACGCGGACGCGGTGGTCATCGGTCTGGTGATCGTCTTCAACACGACGGTGGGGGTCGCGCAGGAGATCCGCGCTGACCACGCCGTGGCAGCTCTGTCGGCGATGTCGGCACCGAGCGCTCGTGTCCTGCGGGACGGCTCAGCACGGGAGATTGCCGCAACGGTTGTGGTGCCCGGCGACGTACTGCTGCTCGGCGAGGGCGACATCGTCGCTGCCGACGCCGAGCTCATCGAGGCATCTGCCCTACTCATCGACGAATCCATGCTTACCGGGGAGTCCGTCCCTGTGGACAAGGATTCCGGCGCGCTGCTGGGCGCAGGGACTGTCGTGGTGCGCGGACGGGGCGTCGCAACGGTCACAGTCACCGGCGCCGAAAGTGCGCTCGGCCGTATCGCCGCACTCCTCGACGGTGCACGCGAGCCGACACCACTGCAGCGCCGTCTCGCCTCCCTGGGGCGCATCCTGGCCGTCGTCACCCTGGGACTCTGCCTTGTGGTCTTCGTCTTCGGGCTCGCACGCGGCCTGCCGGCCGGGACCATGGCCGTGACGGCGATCAGCCTGGCCGTCGCGGCGGTCCCCGAGTCCCTGCCTGCCGTCGTGACCCTCGCACTGGCGCTGGGCGCCCGGCGTATGGCGGCCCGGCACGCCCTCGTACGCAGGCTCCCGGCCGTGGAGACGCTCGGCTCCGTGGCAGTGCTGGCTACCGACAAGACCGGAACCCTCACCGAAGGTCGCATGGTGGTTCAGCACGTTTGGACGCCGCGGCTTGCAGCGGATTTCTTCGGGGTGGGTTACGAACCTTATGGGGACATCCAGGTCGATGGCAGGAAGCCGACGCCCGCTGAACTTGGCCCCGTACGGGACCTGCTGACGGCGGCATCGCTGTGCAATGACGCCGCCCTGCGGCCACCGAAGGATCATGCCGCCCATGAGAACCGGTGGACTGCGGTCGGTGACCCCATGGAAGCCGCACTCTTGGCGGCAGCGGCCAAAGCAGGTTGTGCGGATCAAACGGAAATCAGGCGGCTGTACCCGAGGACATGGGAAGCACCGTTCGACAGTCTCCGCAAGCGCATGACCACAGTGCACCGAATGCCTTCAGGTGCTCTGCTCGTGTGCTTGAAGGGCGCGCCTGAAGTGGTGCTCGACGTCTCCGTGCTCGCCGACCGCAAAGACGTCCTGATGGGCGCGCGACAGCAGGCGGCGATCCTTGCTTCCCGCGGCTTCCGAGTGCTCGCCGTTGCATCCACCGAGCGGCGGAACGAACCGAGCAACGCTGCCACAGCTGAGACAGGCCTGCGGCTGCTGGGCCTCGCTGCCATCAGCGATCCCCCGAAACCAGCGGCGGCCGCTACGCTCGCCGCCTGCCGTGCAGCGGGGATCACACCAGTCCTTATTACGGGAGATCACCCCGCCACAGCACGCGCGGTGGCCGCTCGTGTGGGACTCATTGACGGAGTCTGCGGTGACGACTCGGTACTTACTGGCCCTGATCTGGCATCAGGGCGCACAGACGACCTCACCACAGCACGGGTATTCGCCCGGACGAACCCGCAGCAGAAACTGGACATCGTCGATGCCTGGTGTTCCCGAGGGGCGGTCACGGCCATGACCGGCGACGGTGTCAACGACGGCCCGGCCCTGCGCCGGGCCGACATCGGTGTGGCCATGGGCAAGCGGGGAACGGAGGTCGCACGACAGGCGGCTGACCTCGTCCTCACCGACGATGACCTGTCGACCGTAGTCGCGGCCGTCGAGGAGGGCCGGCGCGTGTACGACAACATCCGGCGCTTCTTGATTTATGGCCTGGCTGGCGGTACCGCGGAGATCCTCGTCATGCTGGTCGGTCCCCTTGTCGGACTCCCGCTGCCCCTCCGGGCCGGCCAGATCCTGTGGATCAATTTGCTGACCCATGGTCTGACTGGTGTGGTCATGGGCGCAGAGCCGGCGTCCCCGGATGCCATGCACAGGCCACCGCGGCCACCCGGTCAGCACATCCTCGGCGCCGGTGCTTGGCAGCGTCTCCTCGTGCTGGCCACGGTCGTTACCGCGGTCTGTCTGGCGGCAGGGGTTGTTGCACGTGCCTGGGACCTTCCATGGCAGAGCGTCCTGTTCCTGTCGCTGCTCGGCGCGCAACTCGGCGTCGTCATGGGGCTGCGGACGCGTCTACTGACCCGGCAGAACCCCTTCCTCCCCCTGGCCGTGCTCGCATCTGCCCTGCTGGCGCTGGCGGCCCTGTACGCTCCGCCGCTGCGGTCGGTTCTGGAGACCGAGCCGCTCGGTTGGTCCGGGGCCGCTCTTGCGACGGCCGCCTTTATGAGTGGCTACCTGGCTGCTCGGTTCACACGACATGCATTCCGGGAAAGGAAGGCCGCGGAGGCGAAGTCATGAGACTGGTGCGAGTCTTCGCCCACCGTGAACCGCCGCACGATCTTCAACCGGCTGGTCACCGCAGACCGGAGCACGGTGGCGGTAGGTGCCGACTCGGTACGAGGGGTTACGTCATAGAGCGATGGCAGCGTAAAAGCAGGTGTTCTGGCGTTCCGTTCAGGGAGGGCCGACACGGTAGGGCCGCATCATCTCGTTGTCCTCGTGTTCCAGCATGTGGCAGTGCCACACATACTGTCCCGCCCGGTCGAAGGTGGCTTTGACCCGGGTGATGGCGTGCGGATAGGCGATCACCGTGTCCTTGAAACCGCTCTCCCCGGGCTCTGGAGGTCTTGCACTGTGCCCGGCGGTCTGCCGGTCGACGACCTGGAACTGAACCTCGTGGATGTGGATCGGGTGGGCGTCTTTGGTGGAGTTGTGTATTTCCCAGATCTCGGTCGCCCCGAGTGCCGGGTTCTCCGTGATGGGATCACTCCATCCCATGGGGATCCGGTTTCCGTGCCGGTCCACGGTGCCGAGCATCACCATGCGGGGGCCCACCCCCCGCAGGACTGCGGAGTTCTGCTCCTGCAAGGAGACCTGCCGTGTGTGGCTCGCTGGACCCAGTGGTTCGAACGGCGGAAGGGTGAGCTGGGCGGGGGGTATGGTCCTGTCCGGTGTAGCGAGCGGTCGTGCCACGGTGAATTTCATGACCTGTCCGGTGGTCCCGGGAGCCGCCGGCTGGAAGTCTGTGCCCGCTTTCCCGCCCTTGAACGGCTCGTCGGGGCCCTCGTTGACGAGGTACAGATTGGTGCCGACCGGGATCGAGGTGAAGTCGACGATGACGTCGGCGCGTTCGGCGGGGGCGGTGAGCAGTTGGTCGCGCTGCACAGGTGCGGGCAGGAAACCTCCCTCCGAACCGATCTGCCAGAAGGGGAGCACCGGAGCTGAGGGACGAGGGGCCATCGGGTCGGTGACGATCTTCAGGATCAGGAAGCGTGCGTTGCAGCCGTTGAGAATCCGCAGGCGGTAGCGGCGCGGCTCGACGGAGAGAGTGGGCCAGGTACGGCCGTTGGTCACCATCGTGTTGCCGAAGAACTCCGGGTTCCAGATGGGAGAGATGTCACTGCCGGGGATGTAGGGACCGGTGAAGTGGTCGAAGGATGCACGACTCGCCGGGTAGAACAGGCTGCCGTCGGTGGAGAACGACCGGTCCTGGATGACGACCGGGATCTCGTAGTAGTGCCTCCCCGGGGGGTCACCGAGCTTCGGTGCCGGCCCCGGAAGCACACCGCTCGGAAGGTCGGCAGGCCCGCCACGCAGGAGGTAGAAGCCCGCCAGCCCCGCGTAGACGTTCAGCCGAGTGACCCCCAGGGCATGGTCATGGAACCAGGAGGTGGCGGCACGCTCCTGGTTGGCGTACTGGAATACGGCGGTTCCTGGCTCCCAGGCTGCATGGAACTGGTCCTCGAATATCATCTTGAACTGTTCATAGAAGGAGCCCACCCGTGCATATCCGTCGGGGATGTCGGATGCACGGGGTAGATACCACGCCTCGGGGTAGCCGTCGCTCTCCTGCGTGTTGTGCCCCCCGTGCAGGTGGGTCACGATCGGCACGGGCCCGGTATAGGGGCCGGGTGTCGAGGTGAAGGTCGGTCGGGCATCACGCCATGAAATACCGCCTTCAGGGTTGGCCCAGTGCAGTGTGGGGTCTACCGGCAGTAGGTGCGGCAGATGGTTGCCGTGGCGGTCGAGCAGCTGGTTCACCCACGTGACCTGTATGGCCCGGCCGAAGGTCGCCTCGACGGTGCATGACGGGTAGGCGAAGCTTCCCGGATGTCGGGTCGACCCGTATCCCCACACCGTCGTGGCAGGCATACCGGCCGGCAGAATCTGCTGCCGAAACTGCCGAACACCGATCGTGTAGTGATCGACGTGTCCTGCCTCGTCCCTCTCGGCCCAGGGCATGACTGACGGGACGGCGAGCTCGGTGACGTACTTGTCGATTGCCGTCGGGTCCAGGACGCGACTGGCGAACCCCGGCCAGGCCGACGTGGAGGCAGGCCCGGCCGGGAGGAAGAGGCAGGCTCCGCCGCCTAGGCCGGCCTTGATGAATTGACGCCTTGTGGCCATTTGCGTCCTCCTGGACACGGCCCCCCATCGGCTGTAGTCCCAGAAACCGTTCCAGTGTTTCGGACACAACGAAGAAGGGCCACTCGGAACGTGGCGGGCCGAGGCCTTCGTGCAAGTGCAGCGTTTCAGGTCGCCCGGAGCTCCACTCCGTGGCGTTCACGGTGCATCGCCTACGACTGTGGCGACAGTCGGCTTGATAAAGGAGACTGGTACGGCCCGGCCCGGTTTCAGCGGCAGCGCAGTCACGACACTGCCCCCCCCCGTAACGTGGAGGTTGAGTGTCCACTCCGCCGGAGGAACTTCACTCAGTCGATGCCCCTGGTGAGTCGCGACCACCCGCACGGCGGAGCCGGACCGGCTGTTGCAGGACGCAGTGCCTGGAGGGAGCTTCAGACAAGCTCCATGCGCACGTCCACGACGCCTTCGACCGCGCGAATGGCCCGAGCGAGAAGCGGCACCAGGGAACGGTTTTGGAGAGGCCCTCGCAGGGTGACGACACCATCCAGCACCGAGAACTCCAGCTCGACCGGGGGAACGAGCTCCGCGAGGACAGCGGAGCGGATCTCATCGCCGATCTCCTCGTCCGGGCGCAGGAACACTTTCAGCAGGTCGCTGCGGCTCACGACACCCTCCAGCATGCCGAGGCTGTTCACGACGGGCAGACGCTTTACCCGCTTGCGCGCCATGATGCGGGCGGCCTCGGCGAGCGTGGCATCGGGGTGGACGGTGACGGCCGGACTCGACATCAGCTCCTCGGCCAGCACGGCGTCGGCTTTGGATGCCTCCTCGAGCTGGTCGGGCAGCTTGGGCTCGTCCTGCCGGAATTCCTCCTTCGGCAGCAGGTCCGCCTCGGAGACAACCCCGACGACACGGCCCTCGCCTTCGAGTACCGGCACTGCGCTGACCTTCCACTGGTGCATCAGCTCGACGATCTCCTTGTACGAGGCCTCGCGGCCGATGGCCACGGCCGTGTGGGTCATGACGTCGCTGACGGTGTACCGGGATGCAGTCATGGGGTGCTCCTCGGGCCGGGGCTATTGCGGTGGCGCGGCGGCGTTCATCACGGACAACTGCCGCTGCCGTGAGGGGTGTAAAGGTTAGAGCGGCGGATCCGAGAGGCGCTGCAATCGGTTGACGAGAACAATGGCTTTTGCGTGGTGGCGAGATCGGATCAAATGACTTCGCCAGAGTCCCATATCAGATTCTTCTTGATATATTCGCGGACATGTGCCGCGAGTGAGTTGAGGAGCCCTGAGAGTTCCGCTTTCGGCGCGACGGGTGCCCATATGGTGCGGGCCCCGGGGGGCAGTGCCGCGAGGTCGGCCGCGAACCTTTGCCGCGCTGTGAGCAGCTCCGTGCGTTCCGAAACGCGTCGGCCCTCCCGCATGACCGACTCCAGCAGCGGGACGCCATCCGGAGGCGGCGGTTCGTCGATGAGAGCTATGAGATCCGCATATCCCGGCCTTCGGAACACCTGCTTGCGCCCTGGCGCTGTCACCTTGGCCGAAGAAAGCTTCATTACCGGCCGCCCGTCGTACTCGACCAGCTTGTACGCGGAATCCAGGTAGGGGGCATCCGCGGAGACGCCGATCCGGGTCCCGACGGCGTACGTATCAATGGGCGCTCCGGAGCGGACCAGACTGTCCACGGCGAACTCGTCGAGACCACCGCTCGCCACGATGCGTGTCTCCTGTAGACCGGCGGCATCAAGGATCGTCCGCGCCCGCACGGCCAGTGCTCCGAGGTCACCGCTGTCCAGCCGGATGGCGCACCCCGGACCGAGCCCCAGATCGCGCAGCACACGCGCCGCGGTCGCCACGCCCGTCACGGTGTCGTAGGTGTCCACGAGGAGTGTTACAGGGCCTGGATGGGACCGGGCGAAGGCCCGGAACGCGTCCTCCTCGAGACCGAATGCCTCGATGTACGAGTGGGCCATCGTGCCTACTGCGGACAAGCCCTCGGAGTGAGCTGCCGCCACATTGCTGGTTCCGGCGAAGCCAACCATGGCACCCAGCCGAGCTGCCCGGTGCCCGGCTTCAATGCCATGAGTGCGCCGCAGGGAGAAGTCCACGACCTGGTGTCCGTCGGCGGCCAGGACGCAGCGCGCGCATTTGGAGGCGATGGCGGTCTGGTGGTTGAGCTGGTTGAGTACGTAGGTTTCAACCAGCTGGGCCTGCGGAAGCGGCGCAGTGATTTCCAGCAGGGGTTCGCCGGCCAGCACGATACGCCCTTCGGGCACTGCCCGTACCTCACCACTGAATTCCAGGCCGAGTAGTGGTGCCAGATCCTCGGGCGGTCGTCCCATCACAGAGGCGAAGACATCCACGTCATCCGCGTCCACACGATAGGCGGAAAGGAAGTCGAGGACTGATTCCAGACCGGCACAGACAAGAAAGCCCCGGTCCGGAGGCAGGTTGCGCACGAACAGACTGAACGTCGCCGAACCGGTCATGCTCTCGCTCAGGTACGACTGGGCCATTGTGACCTCGTAGAGGTCGGTGCTCGTGGCATTCGACATCGACGGCACCTTCCCGCCCTGAACGGTTCGCGCGCCTGGCTTCCCTCCCCCCTCCACTATCGGCCTCTGACGCCACGTGGGCCAGCCAAGCGCCAGGCGGCGCCCAGCGAACCTCCTGCTGCCGCTGTAGCAGAGGGGCCCGTCATGGGTGCGGCCCGGGCGGATCACGTCCGTCCGCAGGGGCGGCTCCACCTTCCCGCCTCACGTCCCTAGTTCTGAGGCGTGGTCGGGGACGTAGGTCTGAAGGTCCCTCGGCGGCCGTTGGTATCCGGTGGCCGGCGGCCGCCGAGGGATTTCGATCACTGGTGGAGTGACTGTCTCGTATGGCACGGATGACAGAAGATGGGCGATCATGTTCAGTCTGGCCCGGCGCTTGTCGTCGCTCTCGACTACATACCAGGGAGCCTCCGAGATGTCCGTATGGACGAACATCTCGTCCTTTGCACGGGAGTAGGCCTCCCAGCGGGTGATCGATTCCAGGTCCATCTGCGAGAGCTTCCATCGGCGGGTGGGATCCTGGAGCCGGCGTCGGAACCGTTCCTCCTGCACGGCGTCACTCACCGAGAACCAGTACTTGCGCAACAGAATGCCGTCCTCCACGAGCATTCGCTCGAAGATCGGGCATTGGCGAAGGAACCTCTGGTGTTCCTCCATGGTGCAGAAACCCATGACGCGCTCGACGCCCGCGCGGTTGTACCAGCTCCGGTCGAGGAGGACCACCTCCCCTGCAGCTGGAAGATGCTCTGTGTACCGCTGGAAGTACCACTGGCTGCGCTCGCGCTCGGTGGGCTGCGGCAGGGCGACGATGCGTGCTACCCGGGGATTGAGGTGTTCAGTGACGCGCTTGATCGTGCTGCCCTTGCCGGCCGCGTCACGTCCCTCGAACACCACGACGAGTCGTGCGCCTTCGGCCCGTACCCACTCCTGGAGCTTCACGAGCTCGGTCTGGAGTCGGTACAGCTCCGGTTCGTACAGCGAGCGTCGCAGCTTTCCGGGCCTGCCTGTGCCTTTCTCGTCTGCCATGGGATGACGTTACGGACGGGACCACGCTCGAAGTCAAGCGTCAGCGCCGAACGGACCTCGCCGCGCGGACCCGTTACGGCGTCCGCGTATGGCTCGGGCGGCAGACAGGTGACGCGGGTGTCTCCGTGGCCGTGCCACTGGCGGGTGTGGTGCCGCCGCCCGCTGAGGGTGGCGGGCGAGCGGCCCGGGGTGCGCCGGGGGACCGGGTGCAGAAGCGCTCTGGCATAGGAGATGGCGGCGCGCAAGGGAACGTACACGTCGCACGCAGCCAATTCGCGCCTATCGGCTGCCAGCAGAACCCACATGCAGCGCGACTTCTTCCGCGATCCGTTCGGCGAGCGGCTCCACGATGGCTGCGACGGGTGCTGACAGGCCGGTGCCCAGGCTGCTGTCGGCTCCCTCGATGGCGTAGACGACCAGTTGTCCGGGCAGGCGGTCCAGTTCGCGGGCGAGTTCGACGGCGTCGCCGAGCCCGAGCCCGTGGGAACTCGTCGCACTGCCTGTCTGCGACAGCTGCCCACCATCCAGTTCCAGGCGATGTAGCCGACCGGGATGCCCGGGGTGTGCGTGTGCGGCGTCCACCACGATGGCGAGGTCGGCGTCTTCCCACAGGGTGATCAGTCGGGCGGGGTCACCGTCGCACACCAGAAGGGCGGTCCCACTCGGCAGTGGCCATTCCTCGGCTCGTTCTGTCAGCCGGGCCACGACGGCCCAGCCCACACCGTCGTCGTGGCGGAACTCGTTCCCGACGCCGATGACGGCGATCCGCGTAGTGAGGTTCACACGCTTGCCCCTTCCCGCCGGACAGGCCCGGCAGTTGTACCGGGTCCGCGCGGGGGCCGTACGGGGTGACGGACACCGCCACCTGGACCACGCAGGGGCCGGTCGGCCCATGCCGAGCAGCAGGACCGTGCGCATACTGGCCGGGAAGGCATCATCGGCGACGTCGGAAGGTTGGCGATGGCGGACGACGGCGGCACGGCCGCAGTGATCGGCAAGGACGGCCTGGACGCGCTGATCACGGTCCTGGCCGGGCGTGGCCGTACGGTCGTGGGACCGACCGTCCGCGACGGGGCGATCGTCCTGTCCGAGATCTCCGGCGGTGCCGAACTCCCCTACGGCTGGGGAGTCGAGTTGGAGGCAGGCGTCTACCGGCTGCGTGCCCGTGAGGACGGCGCCGTGTTCGCTCACAGCGCGGGCCCTCAGTCCTGGAAGACGTTTCTGCATCCGCCCCGGGAGCGGCAGTGGACTGCCGATCGCGGTGCCGACGGCGAGCTCATGGTGACCGAGGACCGGACATCACCGTCGGCGTACGCGTTCCTCGGCGTGCGCCCCTGCGACTTGCGGGCCATCGCAATTCAGGACCGGGTGCTGACCGGCGGGAAGTACAACGACCCGGCGTACCGTGGGCGTCGTGAGCGGGCCTTCTTGGTGGCGGCGGAGTGTACCGAGCCGGGTGCCACCTGCTTCTGCGTGTCCATGGGCAGCGGGCCGGCCGTGGGGCCCGGCTACGACCTGGCGCTGACCGAGGTGCTCGATTCCGACGGCCACCGCTTCCTGGTGCGGATCGGGAGCGAGGAGGGAGAGTCAGTCCTGGCCGATCTGCCCCACGGTCCCGCCGACGCCGCGACTCGGACCGCGGCGCGTGAGCGTGTCGCCGAGGCGGCGGATCGCATGGGCCGCAGCATGCCGTTGGTGGACCTGCAGATGCTGATGCGCGAGACGCTCACGGCCGAGCGCTGGGACGATGTCGCGGCCCGCTGTTTGACCTGCGGAAACTGCACCATGGTCTGCCCGACTTGCTTCTGCACCACCACCGAGGACGTCACGGACCTCACCGGTGAACACGCCGAGCGATGGCGGCGCTGGGAGTCCTGCTTCGACCTGGATTTCTCCCATCTGCAGGCGGGGCCTGTCCGCAACTCCTCGCATAGCCGCTACCGGCAGTGGGCCACCCATAAACTCGGCACCTGGTACGACCAGTTCGACAGCTCCGGGTGCGTCGGCTGCGGGCGCTGCATCGTGTGGTGCCCGGTCGGTATCGACATCACCGAGGAGGCCCATGCGCTGAACCTGGAACGGGAGGCCGCCCGGCAGGAGCCGGGGGAGAGCCCGAAATGACCGTTGTGCGCCACGGGTTTCTCGGTGCCCTGTCGCCCGGCCACCGCGAGCGGCTGGTCACGTTCGCCCACGATGTCTCCTTCCCCGGTGGCACCCGCATCTTCGACGAGGGCGGTGTCGCCGACCGGTTCTGGATCATCCGTTCCGGGCTCGTTGCGCTCGACGTTCACGTTCCGGCCCGCCGCGAGGCAGTCCTGGAGACCCTTGGTGAAGGCGATCTGCTGGGCTGGTCCTGGCTGTTCGAGCCGTACCTCTGGCACCTCGGCGCGCAGGCCCGCAGCACCGTGTCGGCGTCAGAGTTCGACGCGCAGCAGGTCCGAGCCGCGTGCGAGAAGGATCCGTCGTTCGGCTTGGCGTTGACCAACTGCGTTGCGCAGGTGATCGCAGGGCGGCTGAAGTCCACCCGAATCCGCCTGCTCGACCTGTACGGGCCCCCCGACGCCGGTGAATCGTGATGACGGCTTCCGCAACATTGACTGCTCGGCCGGGAACCGTCCCCATTCCGTACCGGGTGGTGGAACGCGAGGCCGAGACGCCCGACACCGCCACGATCGTCCTGGAACCGGTCCGCTCGACCCTGCAGCCCTTCACTCCTGGGCAGTTCGCGATGGTGTACGCCTTCGGCATCGGCGACATCCCGTTGTCGGTCTCCGGGATCAACGGGCACCGACTGACGCACACCGTCCGCACGGTCGGAGCGGTCTCCGGCGCGCTGCACGGGCTGCGGCGTGGTGACACGGTCGGAGTGCGCGGCCCGTTCGGCACCGGCTGGGAACTACCCGCCGCAGTTGGGAACGACCTGCTCGTCGTAGCTGGAGGTATCGGTCTGGCGCCGCTGCGCCCGCTCGTACGCGACGCGCTCGCCACCCCTGAGCGCTACGGACGGCTGAACGTTCTCATCGGAGCCCGCACGCCCCACGAGTTGCTCTACGCCGAGGACGTTCGCAGTTGGCAGTCGGCTGCCCGGGTCTTGACCACCGTGGACCGCGCGGACCCGCTGTGGCAGGGCGAGGTCGGCGTCGTCACGACCCTGCTCGACCGGGCCGCCTTCGATCCCGGGGCGTCGGCGGCGTTCATCTGCGGCCCCGAGCCGATGATGCGCGCCACCGCCGGCGAACTGGCGCACCGTGGCGTCGATCCGGAGCTGATTCGGGTCTCGCTGGAACGCAATGTGCACTGTGCCACTGGCCACTGCGGGCACTGCCAGCTCGGCCCCCTCCTGCTCTGCCGCGACGGCCCCGTCGTCAGCTGGAACAAGGCCGCACACCTCCTCATGGTCAGGGAGTTGTGACATGACCGGGAGCGATCGTCCGAAACTCGCCGTCTGGAAGTTCGCCTCCTGCGACGGATGCCAGCTCACTTTGCTGGACTGCGAGGACGAACTCCTCGGCATCGCCGAGAGGGTGGAGATCTCACACTTCCTGGAGGCTTCCAGCACCGACGCGCCGGGCCCGTACGACCTGTCGCTGATCGAGGGATCGGTGACCACCCAGCAGGACGTCGACCGGGCCCGGCACATCCGGGCCGTCTCCAAGCGGTTGGTCACCATCGGGGCGTGCGCGACCGCAGGTGGCGTCCAGGCGCTGCGCAACTACGCGGACGTCGCTGACTTCCAGGCTGTCGTCTATGCCAGACCGGACTACATCGAGACGCTCTCCACCTCCACACCCATCAGCGCCCATGTCCCGGTGGACTTCGAACTGCGCGGCTGCCCCATCGACCGAGGCCAACTGGTAGAGGTCATCACCGCCTACCTGGCCGAACGCAAACCCGACGTACCCGCACACAGCGTCTGCTTCGAGTGTAAGCAGCGAGGCACGGTCTGCGTGACGGTGGCGCATGGTACACCCTGCCTGGGTCCGGTCACCCACGCCGGATGCGGTGCGATCTGCCCAGCGTACGGGCGCGGCTGTTACGGCTGCTTCGGCCCGTCCAACTCGACCAACTTCCCCTCGTTCATTCCCCTCCTGCGCCGAGATGGCATGGACACTCTCGACGTGGTGAGGGTGCTGCGCACCTTCAATACCGCCGCTCCTGAGTTCGATGCGGCCTCCCGGAAGGAACTGGAAGAGTGACCCACCGCGGCTCAAGGGTGTTGAAAGTCGGATCGCTCGCCCGCGTCGAGGGTGAGGGCGCACTGCATCTGCGCATGGGCGGCGGCGAGGTCGCAGAGGCCAGGCTGGCGATCTACGAACCGCCACGCTTCTTCGAGGCGTTCCTACGCGGACGCTCCTACGCCGAGCCGCCCGACATCACCTCCCGAGTGTGCGGGATCTGCCCGGTCGCGTACCAGATGAGCGCCTGCCGAGCGATCGAGGACGCCTGCGGCGTCGTCGTGGACGGGCAGTTGGCGGCGCTGCGCCGACTGCTCTACTGCGGCGAATGGATCGAGAGCCAGACGCTGCACATCTACCTTCTCCACGCACCCGACTTCTTCGGCTGCGACAGCGCCATCGACCTCGCACGCACCCGGCGCGCCGACATCGAACGCGGCCTTCGGCTCAAGCAGGCCGGCAACGCGATCCTCGAACTGCTGGGCGGCCGGGCGATCCACCCGGTCAATGTCCGCCTCGGTGGCTTCCACCGCATCCCGAGCACGACCGAACTGCGCCCGCTGACCGACCGGTTGCGTCGGGCCCGGGACGACGCGGCCCAAACCGTCCGTTGGGTTGCCGGCTTCGAGTTCCCTGACGCCGGTTGTGATAACGACCTGTTCGCTCTGTCCGAGCCCGGCACCTATGCCATCGAGTCCGGCACCCCGACCGTCATGCCCGCGCCGCACACCGGCTGCCTTCCCCCCGAATCCGACCGCGCGCTGCCCACTCGTACCTTTGGGGTCCACGAGTTCGGCGCCCACGTCGCCGAGAGCCAGGTACCCCACTCCACCGCCCTCCACTCCCTGCTGGACAACCGCCGCCATCTCACCGGCTCACTCGCCCGTTACGCCATCAGCGGCCGCTGGCTGTCCCCGATCGCCCTCCAGGCTGCCTACGACGCCGGACTCGGCGACCCCCGGCAGGGCACCGTCTGTCGAAACCCCTTCCGCAGCATCATCGTCCGAGCGGTTGAGGTGCTCTACGCGGTCGACGAGGCACTGCGGATCATCGACGCCTACGAACCCCCGCCGCACCCCTACGTCGACGTGCCCTCACGCGCCGGTACCGGGCATGGGGCGACCGAGGCGCCGCGCGGTCTCTTGTACCACCGCTACACCCTCGACTCCGAAGGGATCGTCACCGACGCCAGCCTTGTCCCGCCGACCGCGCAGAACCTGGGTGCGATCGAGGAGGACCTCCGCCGAATCGTGCAGGAACGCCTGGGAGACGGCGATCCCACCGACGCGGAGCTGACCGCCCTGTGCGAACGGGCGGTCCGCAATCACGACCCGTGCATCTCATGCTCGGCCCACTTCCTCAATCTCACCGTCGAGCGGACCTGAAAGCCGAACGAGGGCGGTGCGTGAATCGGCGTGGCAGCGTACTGGGCCAGCGTAGGTCGCCGCGTCGACGCAGCTCGTTCGGCCGTACTGCGACAGTCGCCCCTGCACCTCGATGGAGGTCAGCCGTACTGGGCAGACAGCAGGGGAATGCCGCACGGCACGCATCGGTGCCGCGTACAGGTGCATCCCGAGGGTCGGACATCGGGCGGCAGCGCGACGGCCGACGCTGTGCAGCGGCGGACCTTTTCTGTCCACCAGTCGGGGCGGCTGCCCTCGACGCCCGTTCAACCGGGCGCGGCAAGGTCACCCGACGCGGAGTCGGCTCTTCCGGCGCGGAGCAGCTGGTTACCGAGGTCGATCAGGGCCCGGCCGACGGCGAACTCGTCGCCGATCTCGGGAACGGGTGTGTCGTTAGGGTTGCGCTGGGCGGAGGTGCGACTCCGAAGGGTGGTGTCACCGGTGTCGAGGACGGCGTGAACCTTGGTGATGTCACCTTCCTCGAAGAGGTCCAGACGCACGTCCCAGTGCTTGCTGCGTGGCTTCTCGGTGCTGGTGTGCAGGGTCATGGCCAAGACTTCCTTCCGTTGAATGGCCCAGCCTGCCGGGGGCGCGACCGCCGTCGGCACGCCGGTTTCCCACGACGGCGAAGTACGAGGATTCGGCGCGGCAACGATCCTTCTCGAATTGTTCCGGCCTCCATTCTGCGCCGTGTGAGCTGTTCCGGGCTTGGGCCTACTGGCCCACAGGGCGTGCCGGACAGGTCCGTCCGGCACGTCCTGCGGGCCGTCCTGCGAGCACGCGGCCGACCGTCCGGCAACCGGGGACCATCCGGCCCTACACCGGCGGTCAGGGCCGAGGGACCGTGGTAGTGACAGTGACAGAGAACGTGGCAGGACAGCGGGCTCCGCGCCCGGGGCCCCCGGCAACAACCGGGAAGTGAAACGCGATGTTTTGGTACGGCCACGGTGGTGGCTGGGGCTGGTTCGCGATGTCAGTGAGCATGGTCTTGTTCTGGGTGGTGATCGTCGGTATCGGCGTGCTCATCTTCCGCGCCTTGGGCCGCACCACTGAGCACCCCCACGTCCAGACTGGGCCCTCGCACGAACAGCTGCTTGCCGAGCGGTTCGCCCGCGGCGAGATCGACGAGGAGGAGTACCAGCGGCGCCTGACGACCCTGCGCGCTTCCCCGCCTTCCACGAAACACGGGTGACCCCTGAGGATGCCCTTGCCGACCGATCGCATCAAGGACGCCGTGACCGCATCAGACGGGGAGGAGCCGTCACGACTATGCGTCCAAGCGCAGCGCCCTCTCCCGCCGGTGCAGCATCAACGTCACCCCCGCGGAGCGCGGCCTTGTCTCGTGATGATCTGCGCAGGGAGATCCCACTGAGCCGAACCGCCCCGACTGGTTCTCCTCAAAGCCAGTGTGAACACTTCGCATCCCGTACGCATGCCAGGGAAGAAGCCGTGCGGTTCTGCCGCATTCCTGGAATTGCTTTGCGGTGACGGTCAGATCGCGGTCGTGGAACGCGCGCCGGGCAAGCCGCAGTCCGTGGCCCTCATTGATCGGCAGGACTGATGCGACGCCCCGTTAGGCGCGTGGGCCGGATCGACACCCACATCTCGCGTTGGCCCCCCGCCCAAGGCTTGGTATGGGCGCGAACGGCTAGCCGATGTACCGCGTCGGGCTCCGTAACAACCCGTGCAGGGCCGACTGCGAGCACGCTCCAGCCCTGGCTCATGGCCTCATCCACATGGTCGACCTCGAATGCGACATCCGTTCCCACAGCTGCTGCGGGCACCGAGGCAGGCGCGGTCCGGAAAACGATCGCGTCATCGATGACCTCGTAGTTCACCGGGATGACGGCTGGCCCGTCGGGTGTCGACACCGCGACTCGCCCCACGCCATGCGTGGAAAGCCGGGCTCGGCATTCGTCTGGGCCTATGTCCTGCAGCCGGGGGTGCACGAGCGCGCGACCTTGGCCTGGCGGCCGGTTGATGCCGCCTCCGCGCAGGACTGCAACGTTGGTGCCCAGCGCGCCGGCCAGTCTGATGAGACTCGCCACAGTCGGGTCGGCCGGCCGTTCTTCGAGATACGCCAGGTAGGCCGGCGCCATTCCGGCGAGGCGGGCTGCTTCTGCCCGGGTGAGTCCCTGGCGCTTGCGTTCGAACGCCACGCGCCGACCGATGTCGCCAGGGTTGGGTGCCCTGCCAAGCGAGGTCCTGGCGGACTCGGCACCCGCCTCATCCGTGGTTTCTCTCTCGGGCCGGTGTTCGATGTGTTGGACATGCGCGTCGGGGCCCGGGAAAACGAGAGTCACCGCGTCCGTATCCGACCAGCGCACGTCGTAGGGAGGGGTTCCGTCCTCGTGGTGGAGTCCGACAATCTCGCCGTCGCGCCTGGTAGCGCCGGTGGCTGGGCTTTCGACCACAAGTTGATCGCCGAGGTGAGCTCGCATGATCGCCGCCGTTTCCTCACTATGTTGCTGTATCCAACGTGCCACGCGCGGCGTGCTGCCGCACGGGGTGAAACCCTGACCGCCTCGGCTCAACGGGCCAGGCTGGGGCTTCCCCCCAAACGGACCCGGGCGGCTCACCTGTGGGCGATTGGTTCCTGATGCGCCTCACATGTGCGTGTCACACCCCCGAAGGGAGAAGCATCATGCACCACCGAACGGTCGCAGAGCTCATGACCCGAGACGTCGTCCGGGCACGGCGTGACATGCCCTTCAAGGAGATCGTCAAGCTGTTGGCGGAGAACGATGTCACCGCCGTACCCGTGGTGGATGCACGGGACCGCCCCATGGGGGTGGTGTCCGAGGCCGACCTCCTGCGCAAATCCGCGGACCAGGCCGATCCCTCCGGCCGGACCCCGATCCCACATCTGGAGGCGTGGGAGCGCGCCAAGGCCGAGGGGGCCAGGGCCGAGGAGCTGATGTCGGCTCCCGCGGTGTGCGCCCGTCCGGAGTGGACCGTAGTTGAGGCCGCCCGCCTCATGGCAGTCCAGAACGTCAAGCGGCTGCCCGTCGTCGACGAGACGGACAGGCTCCAGGGCATCGTCAGCCGCAGTGACCTGCTGCGGATCTTCCTGCGCCGTGACGACGCCATTCGCGAGGAGATCAACCGGGATGTGCTGCAGGGGACGTTGGGCCTCGCTCCCTCGGAGGTGACGGTCGAGGTACGTGAGGGGCAGGTCACCCTCAATGGATCTGTCGAGTTCAAGAGCCTGGTCCCCATCATCGAGCGGTTGTGCCGGAGCGTTGACGGCGTGGTCTCGGTCTCTGAGCACATCGCGCACCGCACCGACGACGCCCGGAATTCCCCCACCGGCACGTGAGCCATTCAGGACCGGGGCGGCGACGGGACCGTCGGCCCTTCGCGCAACGGGTGAACGCCGGTCCGTGTTGTCTGCACAGACCTTGACGGCTGGGTTCGCGCCACTTCAGCCGATGATCTTGATGAGGAATGGCCGGGCCCTTTCGTGGCTTGCGGGACGCGCACGCGCGGTGTGGACTCCGTCGGCCAGCTCGCACTGATTGATCGGGGAGCGGTGACTGTCCGTCAGATCGGCAATGGCGGGTCCCCTGGGCCGCGTTCCTGACGAGCGTTCGACGGACGGTGTTCGTCCGGAGTCTCCCCGGGGCTTGGCGGGGTTCGCAGGGCGAGGATGGCCATGTCGTCGTTGCCGTCGCTGGGGTGGTTGTCGGCCAGTGCTTGCACGAAGTCGTGCAGGGGCATGGCGGCGTGGGCGACAGCGATAGCTGCGAGGCGTTCCAGCCTCTCTTCAATCGGGTGCTCACGGTGTTCGACGAGCCCATCGGTGAAGAACATCACCACCGCTCCAGGGGGCAGAGGGTAGGTGTGGTCGTGGCGTGACTGGGCGATGTCGACGCCGAGGGGCAAGTCAGGGTCGGCATGAAGATAGCGAGCCCGGTGGTCTGGGGTGATCAGCAGTGGTGGGGGGTGGCCTGCGGTGCTCCAGCGCAGTGTCCAACCAACCGGTTGTCTGGGTTCGATGCGTGCAAGGCATGCGGTGGTGACGGGGCTGTCTGTGATGGCTTGGAGGGTGCGGTCGAGTCGACTGAGGACGGCGCTGGGCGGGGTGTGTCGGTCGTAGAGGAGGGCGCGCAGCATGTTGCGGGTCTGGGCCATCGCGGCGGCGGCCTGGAGATCGTGGCCGACGACATCGCCGATGACTGCGGCGCAGGCTTGGTCAGGGACCAATAGAGTGTCGTACCAGTCTCCGCCGACTTGTCCGGGTGTGCTGGCAGGAATATAGGCAGCGGCAGCCTCGAACGGCTCCAGGTGCTCGGGAAGCCTCGGTAGCAGGAGCCGCTGGAACCGCTCGGCGTCGAGGCTGGCCTGCTCGTACAGGCGGGCGTCGTCGATGGCCAGGGCCGCGGCGCCGGCCAGCGCGACGATCAAGACTTCGTCGTGGGCATCAAAGGGCCGGTCGTCGAGCCGCTCGGAGACATACAGATCCCCGTAGATCTTCCCGCGGATGCTGATCGGCGCTCCCAACAGGGTCCGCAAGGCCGGATGGCCGGGCGGGAAGCCTGCTGAGTCAGGGTGGTCGGCGATGTCATCGACGCGCAACGATTGAGGGTGGGCGATCAGATGCCCGAGCAGACCGCGCCCGCGAGGGAGCTCCACGCCGACCAGGTCTGCCCGTTCCTGCTCGGACAGGCCCACGGGGACGAACAGTTCAAGGTTTTCGCCCTCCTCGTCAAGCACGCCCAGCGCGCCGTAGCGGGCGCCGACCAGTTCCATCGCTGTGGACACGATCAGACCCAGCACGACGGGCAGCTCTACGTCGCGGCTCAGGACGGCTTCGTACAGGTCATGCAACTGGTCCTGGGCCCGGGCCAACGATCTGAGCTGCTCGGCGATCCGCTCCAACTCAGTGCCCAGACGCAGGCGCAGCGTGGGGTCAGGGTGCTGCTGGGGGGCTTCGGCATTCCCGGTCATCACGGCCGCCTGGTGATTCGATTTCGGTTCGGTGGCCCTCAGCTCATCAGGAGTCGGTACCAGTGTGGATCAGACTGCCTTGCAGGTGAGTCGGGAGGGGCTGCCGCACGAAACCTCGCGTTGGTCGAAGGCCTTGCGTCACTGCTTAAGGAGGTGTTGACGGCTTCTTGTCCAGGTTCAGGTACCCCAGCTCCGGCGACACCGGCGTCTGTGCTGTTCCGGCACCCCTGGGCCAACGCCGGGCTGTGACAGTGGGATCCGCGTGGCAGGCACGACGGATCGGCTCATCACCCACTCACGCGAGCGGTGCATCTCGGGCTCCTGACACGACCGTGATCAAGCAAGATCACAGCGTGACACGATCAAATAGCCCAACCCGCTCATTACTCCGAAAGCGGCACGCCACACCTGGCGCAGCTCGGGCAGACCGGTCCGCGTTCGCGGGAACGTCGCTGCGTATTCCGGTTGGCACCATCGCTGGGAAGGTTTTGTGACGGCAGCGGTGCGCCGGCCGACGGCGGGCCTCCGTGCCGGTTTACAGCAGGGCGATCAGCCCTGTCGGCGGGGGTCGGCCTCCGAGCCGATGCTTACCGGGATCGGTGCCATCGTCGTGCTCACCGCTCCAACGCGGGCCGAACGCGCGGCACGGCCCCAACCTCGACCCCACGGACGGCGAGAACATCTCCCCGGAAGGGGTCGACTCGCTTTGCGCGAGAGCGAGCTCTGAGAAACGATCCGAGCGACGCCCCGGTGACCCGATTTTGATCTTGCTCCGGGAATGGATCGTTGTGAGAAGCAGCCGTTGTGCCACCGGCGCTTCGCGGCTACGGGGGTCAGTTCCCCGTGTGGTTCGCGGTGTGATCACAGGGACCGACCGCGTGAGCCGAGCAGTGGTGCTCGGGCATGTCCTGGACCTCCTGCTTTTGGTTTTGGTGCTCAATGCGCATCAAGCAGAAGGGCTGGATGCTGTGTGGTTGTCAACGAGCGCGGTCCCCGGGCTGGGGTGCCCCCCGACGGATGCCGGTCAGTCACGGTTGGAGTGCGCGGTGGAGGAGTAGGCGTCGTGCCAGGCGGCTTTGGCACCGGACTCGCCGATTCGGTACACCTGTACGCCCGCGCCGACTCCGACGACGAGGGACAGAACCGCTGCGGTGATGCGCAGCGGGATGGCCACCGTGCTGGTGGATCCCCCCGCTTCGGGGGTGCGGTGGGCGGTGTGGTGGTAGGACCACCACACCGCCGTGGCCGCCAGGAAGAGTGCGACGACCCAGGGAAGGAGTTCCTCGCCGAGTTCGGTGTGCTTGCGGACCAGGGCGTTGCTGTCCACGTGCCGCTCCAGCCACTCGCCGGCGTTTGTCGTCAACGGCACGCTAATCAGGGACACCAGGGCGAGGGCCGGGAGTGCAAGTCCGAACCGGCGCATGACCGAGGGGAGGGCGGCGCACAGGATCAGAGCGAGAGCAGTGAGGGGTACCAGGATCACGACGAAGTGCACGAACAAGACGTGCGCGGGAATGCCGTTGATCAGGTCGGGTCCCACAGCGGGGCTCCTTCGGGGTTGGTGTTCAACGCTGGACAGGGAACAAGTAGAGCTTCTACGGCGCCTTCGGTGGCGAAGCCGCGGCCGTGACCGGGAGGCGGCCGTTCCCTGCGAGCGGGAATGAGTCCGCGCCCTGTCTCATGATCCATATCGCCGGAATCCTGGGGTACGCCATTCCTGGCCGTCGGGCAGCACCGCGAGTGCTTCGTATCCGTCCAGTGTTTCCACCCAGCCCTGTGCCCCGTCGCCTCTGGCGAATGCGGCGGTGGCGTAGGTGTCGGTGAGCGTCAGGCGGGGCCCGACGAGGGTGAGGGAAGCGAACGCCGCGGCGGGTGTACCACTGTGCGGGTCGACGATGTGAACGCCGCGTTCGGCAGTGCCCGAGGTGGCGACGGCCAGGTCGTGGCCGGCGGTGATGACGGTGGCCAGTTCGCCGGGGCGCAGCGGGTGGGCGATGCCGATGCGCCACGGAGTGCCGGGGCCGGCCTGACCGCGGAGCTGCAGGTCACCGCCGCCGTTGACGCACGTGTGGTGCGCGCCCGCGTCGTAAAGAAGCTGGGACGCCGTTTCGGTGGCCCAGCCTTTGACGAGACCTGAGGGGTCGAGGGTGCCGGAGGGGGTGATGCTGAACCAGCCGTCGCTGTCGTGGGTGGCCTGTGCGCACAGGGACAGGACTTCGTGGACTTCGGCCGGACAGTCCTGAAGGCGGATTTCGCCGCGGTCGAGGCGGCTGATGTAGCTGTCGGGCCGGTAGGTGGAGAACACGGCGTCGACCCGGTGGAGGTGGTGCACAGCCTCGGCGAGGGCACGGTGGATGGCGGTGGTGGGCTTGTCACGGAGGTCGAAGGAGAAGACGGTGTCCATGACGTGCTCGACGTGGCGCAGCCCGCGCGCGGGGTCAGGCATGGGCCCGGTCCAGGGCGCTTTGGAGGGACTGGATGTAGCCCTGGCTGGTGTAGCTCGCACCGGAGACGGCATCGATGTGCGCGCTCTGAGCCCCGATGGCCTCCTGGGTGAGGCGGGGCAGGGCGTAGGCGGCGATCTGCTGGTCGCGGCCGTTCTGGTCCGGTGCCTGAAGAACCTTGACGGAGGTGATCTTTCCCTTGGAGAGGACGGCGGCGACCTGCACGGCTCCGTACTGGGTATCGATGGGATCTCCGGTGAATGTGCCCGTCCCCGTGGACGCACCGGCGGGGGTGTGTGGCGATGCGGAGGCTGTTGGGGACCTGGGGGCCACTCCTGCGAGGGCGGGGAGCTGGTGAGGTTTGAGGGCGAGCAGGGTTACGACGAGGGCGCTGATCCCGGTGGTGGCGAGGACGGCTGGGCGCATGGCGGTTCTCCTCAGAACGCGAAGGACTCGTGGTGGATACGCCGTGCCGGCACACCGGCGTCGCGCAGGGCTGTGATCGCGGCCTGGGTCATGCCGGGAGGGCCGCAGAGGTAGACGTCGTGTGCGGCCAGGTCCGGCACCAGATCGGTCAGGCCCCGGGCGGTGAGGGGTGAGGAGTAGGCGGCCGGTTCGTCGACGACGTAGTGCACGCCGGCGCGCCGGCGGGCGGCTATCGCGTCGAGTTCACTGCGCAGGGCGAGGTCGGCCGGGCGGCGGGCCCGGTAGACGAGGGTGACCTGGCCAGGCAGTGTCTCGAAGAGCGCGCGCAAGGGGGTGATGCCGACACCGCCGGCCAGAAGAAGGACCTTGGGGGCGGTGCGGCGCCTCGCGGTGAAGGCGCCGTAAGGTCCCTCGGCCCAGACCCGGGTGCCGGGTGCCAGGCGGGCCAGCGCGGCGCTGTGCCCGCCTGCCGTCTTCACGGTGATGCGCAGGTGGCCGGATTGCGCGGGGGCGGAGAGGGAGTAGGGGTTGGCGGTCCACCACAGCCCGCGGGCCAGGAAGCGCCAGCGCAGGAACTGCCCCGGCTCACCGCCCAGCTCGTCCAGGTGGTCGCCGGTGAGGTGGACGGAGACCACACCCGGTGCCTCGGGATGGACCGCGGCCACGCGCAGTCGGTGGCGCAGTCCGCGCCGGACGGGTACGGCGAACCGGTACCAGGCGACCAGCGCCGCGACGCCGAGGAACAGCGTGTACCAGGCCGCCTGGGCGGAGCGGTTACCGACGAAGTCGGCGCCGTTGGAGAGCTGGTGCCCGAAGGTGAGGAAGACGGCCAGGTAGGTGGCGAAGTGCAGGTAATGCCAGGTCTCGTAACTCATTCGGCGGCGGGCCGCGCGGGCTGAGAGGATTCCGGTGGTCAGGAACAGCAGGAAGCCGGCGGTGCCCTTGAGGAGGTCGGGGTAACGTAGGACGAGCGTGGAGGTCTGGCTGACCACGTTCGTGTGCGAGGTCAGTGAGTAGCCCCAGTTGATCAGCAGGGTGTGGGTGAGGGCCAGGGAGATGGTGCAGCGGCCGCCGAACGCGTGCCAGCGGGCGAGCCGGTCCGTGCCGATGGTGTGGTCCAGAAGCGGCATGCGGGCCATCAGCGCGAGGAGGACCGCGCAGCCGTAGCCGGCCAGGAGCCCGGTGATGCGTCCCGCACCGGTGAGCCAGCCCGCCGGACCGACGACCGAGGTCGTGTCGCTCCACCACAGGGCCAGCACCCCGGCAGCGCTGGCCCAGATCACGAGCAGCGCCAGAATCGGCACGATGCTGCGGCGCGGGCGCCGGTGGCGCATCCCACGGCTCGCGTACGTGGTGGTGGATGTGGTGGCGGTCATGGCGCTCCTCCGGAAGAGACACGCTCCGGTGATGGGCGGCCAGCCTCACAGTCCAACTTCTGTGTACCTTCTGAAACGGCCCTGGCGGCCGCCCTCAGCGCCGATTCAGAGGAAACTCAGAGACACGGCGCGCCCTGCTGTGGCCTGTGCCGGGGGATGCTGAAGGAACCATGGACGAGCCACGTAAGACCTCGCTACTGCACCGCCCCGACGGAGAGCCCGTACGGATCCTCGTCGTCGACGACGAGCCCGACGTCACGGACGTGCTGGCCGGGGTCATGACCGGGGAGGGCTGGCAGGTCCGCACCGCCGCAGACGGCGCGACCGCGCTCACCACGGCCCGTGATTTCCGGCCCGATGCGGTGGTCCTGGACTGGATGCTGCCCGACCTCGACGGCCTGCACATCCTGCGGGCCCTTCGGCGCGAGGCACCCAGCGTGTGCGTGCTGTTTCTGACCGCCCGCGACGCCGTCGAGGACCGTATCGCCGGCATCACCGCCGGCGGCGACGACTACGTCACCAAGCCCTACAGCCTGGAAGAAGTCCTGGCCCGGCTGCGCGGGCTGCTCCGGCGGGCCGGGATGACCGCCGAGCCGGGCACGAACCGGCTCACCGTCGGCGACCTCGTCATGGACGAGGAAGCCAGGGAGGTCAGACGCGGCGGGACCAACGTCGACCTGTCCCGCACCGAGTTCGAACTCCTACGCTTCCTCATGCGCAACCCGCGCCGAGTGCTGTCCAAGGACCAGATCCTCGACCGGGTCTGGGCCTACGACTTCGGCGGACGCGCCCATGTCGTCGAGCTCTACATCAGCTACCTGCGCAAGAAGATCGATGCCGGACGCACCCCGATGATCCACACCGTGCGCGGCGTCGGCTACGTCCTCAAGCCGGACTCCCCATGAGGCGCCTGCCGCCCCGCACCCTGCGCGGTCAGCTCACCGCCGGACTCGTCACTCTGCTCGCCCTCGCCTGCCTCGCCGTCGGCCTCACCACCGCCGTCGCTTTGAGAGGCTTCCTGATGGGGCGGCTGGACGAACAGCTCTCCGCCTCCGGCGGCCGGTTCGCCGCCAGCTTGGAACACGAGGCCGAACCCGACGCGGACAACCGTCCCGACACGCGCGGTCAGGCCGAGGCGACCTTCGGTGCCCGCCTCCTGAACGGCACCGTCACCCAGGCGGCCGTCGTCGATGAAGCCACCGACCAACCCCTCCACCTCACCCCCAGTGATCGCCGCGCCCTTGCGGGAATTCCCGTCGACGGAAGCGGGCACAGCATCCGCCTCTCCACACTGGGGGGCTATCGCGTCACGGCCGTCCAGGGCGACGACCAGGACATTCTGATCACCGGCCTGCCCCTGCACCCGGTGGAGGAGACCCTCCACCGCCTCGAAGCGGTCGAAGCCGTACTGTTCGGTGCCGCCCTCGTAGTCACCGGCATCGCCGGTGCCCTGTGGGTGCGGATCTCCCTGCACCCCCTCCAGCGGGTCACCGCCCGGGCAGCGGAGGTTGCCGGGCTGCCGCTCGCCAGCGGCGAGGTCGCCATGCCCGGGCCGCTTCCCGACACCGACCCGCGCACCGAAGTCGGCCAGGTCGGCACCGCCCTCAACCACATGCTCGGCCACGTCGAAGACGCCCTCACCCGACGTCAGGCCAGCGAGGAGAGGCTCCGGCACTTCGCCGCCGACGCCAGCCACGAGCTACGTACCCCCGTCGCCAACATCCGCGGCCACGCCGAACTCGCCCTGCGCCACCACGGCCCCGTCCCCGCCGAAGTCCGCCACGCCCTGGAACGCATCGATGCCGAGGCCCGGCGCATGACTCGCCTTGTCGACGACCTGCTGCTCCTCGCCCGCCTGGACGCCGGACGCCCCCTCGAACACGAACCGGTCGATCTGACCCTGCTGATCCTGAACGCGACGGAGGACGCACGCGCCGCTGGCCCCGGCCACCGCTGGCTCCTCGACCTCCCCGAAGAACCTGTCACCGTCGCCGGAGACGCCCACCGGCTCCAGCAGGCCATCGGTAATCTCCTCGCCAATGCCCGTACCCACACCCCGCCGGACACCGACGTGACCATCGCCCTCACCACCGATCGGGCCAGCGTCTCCCTCAGCGTGAGCGACAACGGGCCAGGCATCCCCGAAGAGCTTCAGCCCGAGGTCTTCGGCCGCTTCGTACGTGCCGACCATGCCCGCTCCCGCAGTACGGGAAGCACCGGTCTGGGCCTCGCCATCGTCCATGCCGTCATCACCGCCCACGGCGGAACCGCCACCGTCACCAGCAGTCCCGGACACACCACCTTCCGCCTCACACTCCCCAACTGACACCGCTCGCCTGGCCCGAACACCGATGGAGCAGGCCCGTTCGCTCGCTACGGTGCGCATGGCGGCGCCGATCTTCGTGGGTCCGTGGCCGGTCTCCTTCAATCTGTGGGGACCGTGTCAGCGCAGCCGACGCAGATACGGGTCGTGGGCATGGCGCGGGACGAGCCGGACGCGGGCGTCGAGCGTCGTGATCCCGTGCGCCCCGGCGAGGACCGGGTTGAGGTCGACGTCGGCCAGCTGGGGCAGGTCCGAGGCCATTCGCGACAGCCGATGCAGCAGCTGCTCCAGAGCACCGAGGTCGGCGGTGGGACGGCCGGCGTAGCCGAACAGCAGCGGGGAGCAGCGTGGCGAGGTCAGCAGGTCGTGCGCGTCGAGCTCCGTCAGCGGGGCCAGCCGGGCCGCATGGTCGGCGAGCAGTTCGGTCGCCGTACCGCCCAGCCCGAACACCACGAGGGGTCCGAAGACCTCGTCCTGGACGACCCCGGCGAACAGTTCGGTGCCGCGTTCGGCGAGTGGCTGGATGACCACCCCAGTCATCCGGTCACCGAACCGGGTGACCAGATCACGGTGAGCGGCTCTGATCTGGGAGGCGTTGTGCAGGTCCAGGTGGAGGGCGTGCTGCTCGCTCTTGTGCAGCAACCCTGGCCAGTAGGCCTTCATCACGACGCGCCCGTCAGGCCCTGCGAGTCGCTCGGCCGCGTCGACGGCCTCGTCCTCGTCCCGGGCCCACGCCCAGGGGATCTGAGGGATGCCATAGCAGGCGAGGAGCGCCGCGGTCGCCTGCGGATCCAGCCAGCCACCTTTCGGGTTGCCGTCCAGATATGCGGCGGCGAGATCCCGTGCGCGGCCGGTCTCCACGCTCGGCAAATCGGGTACTGAACTCGGTAGCCGGGAGAGCCAGTCGGCGCGGGCGGCGGTGTGGGCGAGGGCACGGGCGGCGTCCTCGGCGTCCGAGTACGCGGGGACGGTGCTCTCGTCGGCCGCCGGTAGAAGTTCGACACGGGCCGCCTGGGCAGGCAGGACCGCGACGACCGGACGGGGGAGCGGCTCTGGGGCCGATGTCAGGGCGCGTACCAGGTCCTCGCCGGTGGCCGCGGCGACAGCAGTGGGGACCAGCGCGACGAGCACGGCGTTCACGGCGCCGTGCCGGGCCAGGAGGCTGACGCACGCCTGTAGTTGCTTTTCGCCGACCGCCGCAGTGACGTCCACGGGATTGGTGGCGGTGGCACCATCCGGCAGTAGGCCAAGAAGCTCGTCCACCAGGTCGGCGCTGAGCGCCGGGACGACGAGCCCGGCGTCCGTGCACGCGTCCGCGGCCAGGACTCCCGCTCCCCCTGCATTGCTCACAACAACGACCTTGGTACCTGCGGCCAGGGGCTGTGCATGCAGCAGGGCAGCGGTGTCCAGGAGCTCGCCGATGGTGCGGGTGGCAGTAATACCCGCCTGGGTGAACAGAGCCTGCCGGGTCATGGTCGGGGTGGCCGCCGCCGCGGTGTGGGAGGCTGCGGCGCGCCGGCCGGCCTCGGATCGGCCGGCGTCCACGGTGAGTATCGGCATTGCCCGGGCCACTCGGCGGGCAGTGCGCGAGAAGGCACGGGGGTTGCCGAAGGATTCCAGATGCAGCAGCGCCAGGTCCGTGTGCCCGTCGCTCTCCCACCACTGGAGCATGTCGTTACCGCTGACGTCGTACTTGTCGCCGAGCGAGACGAAGCTGGACGCGCCGATGCCGAGGCGGGCGAGGCCGTCCAGCAGCGCGATGCCGACACCGCCTGATTGCACGGCGACTCCAGCGGTTCCCGGTCCGGGATGGCGGGCAGCGAAGGTCGCGTCGAGACGTACGCGGTCCTCCGTGTTGGCGAGCCCTAGGCAGTTGGGACCAACCAGTCGCATACCGTGGCGCCGGCACGAGCCCATCAGGCCCGCGGCCTGGTGCGTGTTCAGTCCCGCAGAGACCACGAGCAAGGCTCGCACGCCAGCCTTCCCGCACTCCTCTGCCACTCCGTCGACGTACGCGGCCGGTATGGCGATCACGGCCAGGTCAGGCACCTGCGGCAGATCGGCGACGGAGCTGTAGGCGTGTACTCCGGCGACGGCTGCCGCTTCGGGGTGTACGGCGTAGACCAGCCCGGTGTAGGAGCTGGTGCGGATGTTCCTCAGGATCGCCCGCCCTACGGAGCCTGGCTTGCGTCCGGCACCGATCACCACAACGGCCCTCGGCCGCAGCAGCGGCTGCAGGCTGACGACGTCGGCGACCCGGCCCCGGATCTCGACGGCATTCAGGTAGGTGTTGTCCTCGGTGAGTTCGACCGTGCAGTGCACCTCAGGACCGTCGAAGTGACTGGTGACGCGCAGCCCCAGGTCGTGGAAGACCTTCAGCACATCGTGATTCTCGGCCAGGGCCTCCGCGCTGAACGCCGTCACCCCTGCCGTACGGGCCGCGTCCGCCAGGTGTTCCAGCAACAGCGTCGCCACACCCCGGCGGTGCCACCCATCGGCGACGGCCACCGAGATCTCGGCGGTGCTTCCTGGTGGCAGGACCTCGTATTCCGCCAGGCCTACCAGATGTCCCGCGTATTCAGCTGCTAGCGCGCGGTAGCCAGGCCGCTCACCCGCTGCCACGCGGTCGGCGGCCTTCCCTGCGGAGGCGGGGTTGGCGGAGAAGAACCGCAGCCGCAGATTCTCCGGCGACATCTCCTGGTACAGCCGTAGCACTTCTTCGCGGTCCGCCGACCCCGCCTGGCGAATCCGTACGGTGGTGCCGTCGCCTAGCAGTGCGTGCACCGGGGCTTCCTTGGTGCCGGTCATCGCAAGATCTCCTTCCGGACGCTTCCTCTCCAGTGTTCGGCGCGTGCTCCGTGGGCCACAGGGGCTGAGCGGGTAAGCGGCGGGGCCGAGTGGCCCCAGTGCCCCGCCTGTGCGGTCCACACCGAGGCGCATTGGCCGGGCGGGCTTGGTAGACGTGGCAGCCGTGTCTGCGGAGAGGCTCACCCGGGGTGATCGTTAGGAGCACCGGTCGAGCCGAAGCCAGGCTGTCGGTGGCGCCTGGCCGGATGGGGCATGCAGTACCGGTGAAACTATCCGCACACGTTCCCAAGATTCGAGAAGGGTGTTCCCGGGGCAGTCTGGGGCAAGCCCCTGATCTGCTGCTTCGTAATTTTCATCAAGGCCCGCCGGTGTCCTGGGCGGCGCACACAGCAGCTCCACCGCGGAACACCGCCCAGGTGAAAGGCACTGTCAAGTGTCGGGTTCAGTGGCCGATCTCAGCAGGTTTCGGCCGGGTACGGCTGGATTGGACCATGGTCGAAGGTAGTGGCGAGATGCTCGGCGTAGTGGTCGATTCGGCGCAGGAGCTCGATTTTGCTGCCCTTGCGGTTGGCCGGTGTCACGAGCTGGGCGATCGACGCGGTCAGGGTCTGGGTGCTCTGCTGGGCGGCGCGCAGGGCGGTGGTCATGGGACTGTGCAGGTGGTCACCCTGGGTGACCACCGTCCAGATCAGGACGGTACCGGTGTCCCCGGTGGGAGAGCTGGCGCCGCAGCCGAGCCGGAGGTTTTGGGTCAGCACGGCCCAGTCGGAGTCGGGAAGCCGCCAGGGGGCCAGGGCACGGCGGCGTTCGGCGTAGTTCACACGGTCGGCGAGGGCGTCGAGGTCGTGGGCCACGGCCTCGACGGCATGGTCGAATACTGGCCACAGCTTGCCGGGAGAGAGTTCGCGCTTGAGGACCTTGAGGCTCTGCTGGGCGGTGTTCCATGGGATCGCCAGAGTCTCGGCGCAATCGGGCCAGGCGCCTCCGGCCGCCATCTCGACCAGTTTGAGTGACGCTGCCCGGCGTAGGTGGCGGGCAGTCCAACTGCCCAAAGGTGCCAGTTGTCGAGTGACCTCGGCAAAGTGGGCGTCGAACCAGAGTGTGGGCAGGAGCGCGGGGACCTCTTCGGAAGTGAAGCCGTCGGCGCGTGAGGGCAACCGGAGGCCGGATGAGCGGTGCCCACCCGCGTGGTAAAAGCCGTTGGTCTTGCGGGCGACGGCACGGGCCATGGCCGGGGTGAAGTCCCACCGGCGGAAGGCTGCCGCCGTGTTGGCGGGAATACGTTCGAACGCGGCTTCTGCCAAGGGCTGGACACGGTCTCGCAGGGCGGTTTCGTCGGCAGGGTCGTTGCCGAGCAGACTCTTGGCGGCCAGCAGGAGGGCTCCGCGTAGGGAACTGTCGGCTGGGGCGGCCCAGCGCGAGGTACGCCCCGGCCCTGGCCCGGGCCTGCCGGGGACGGTTGGCGCGGCGGATGCCACCACGTGCAGGTCGACCAGGGCGGCCAGGGCCGGGGAGCCGAGCAGGTCCGCGCCGGTTGGCCAGCTCAGCGTGATCAGGTGGGCGGCAGCGACCAGGTCGGTGAAGAAGGAGCCGGGTGCTCCGGGGGAAGAACTCCCGGGCGTGAGATGCCGGTCGATCAGCTGCTGCAGCGCAAGCAGGGACCGGAGATCGCCCGCCGTCAGGGTGCCGCTGCGGCTGGGGACCTGGTCCAGACGCGCCCCGCAGGTGCCCTTGGCCCACGCGGGGTGGGAGTGGCCCTTTGGACGTTGGCGGCATTGGGCGGGGTGAAGGTTGGCGAGTGAGTGCTGTGTGATCAGGCCGAGACGCTCGCCGCTGGCGTGCGCGTTGGCCGGGGTGTCGCAGCCGGGGCAGGCGGAGGTGAGCAGGCTGTGATGGTTGAGGCAGGCGAAGACGACGGGGAGGTGCCAGCGCAGCTTCCAGGCGCCGCCGAGGGCCTGTTGGGCCGGACTGCTGTCGCCGGCTAGGCACGAGGGGCAGTAGCGGCTGGAGAGGTCCCAGGCCCAGTGCCGCTGCGCGGCGGCGTGGTTGCGGCCGAAAGCCGCGGTGCCCTTGGCCAGCGGCGGGTAGGCGTCGGCCAGGTCAGCCAGGGTGAGCGCACGGGCTTCGCCGACGGTCAGGCGAGCGGCGCGGGCCAGGACGACGGCCCGGTCCTCGGGCAGCCCGGCAAGGTACCCGGCAGGCACCCGCCGTTGCGCGGTAACGAGTCCGCACAGGTGGGCGACGCGGCTTGGAGGCAGGTTCAGGCGGTAGGACAGCCGCAGCAGGAAGCCGCGCAGGGATTCCTCTGGCAGTGGGGCGAGGCTCCTGGCCAAGGCGCGGCCGGTCATTGCGGTGCTTCCTGCACGGCCACGGAGATCGGCAGATCGAGTCCTTGGTCGCAGGCCGTCGCGAGGCGTTCTGCGTGCCGTTGGAGGCGGTCGAGGAGCATGCGCCGTGACCGGCGGCAACGGTCGGGGTTGTACAGCACGGTGACCTGACGGACCAGGTTTTCCGTCGTGGGAGCGGTACGTCGGCTGGTCAGGGCAGGGCTGCAGAGGTAGCTGGCCTGGTTCACGGCGCTCCAGACGACGGCTTCGCCCAGGCGCGGGTCCCCCTTCTGTGCCAGTTGTTCGAGACGGGGAAGTCCAGCGCACAGCCGCTGCCAGTCCTCAGTGGTCAGCTTCCAGTCCGCCGTCAGCCGCCGCCGACGGGCGTAGTCGATGCGCTTGTCGCAGGCGTCGAGGTCCCGGGCCACCCGGTCGACCGACTCTTCGAACGCCAGCCATAGGCCGGAGTCCGCCAGCTCGCGGCCCAGGACGTTCATGGTGCGCTTGGCGCTCCCTGCAGGAATCCCCAGGGCAGGTGCGCAGTCGCGCCATTTCCTGCCGCATGCCAGCTCGGCGAGCCGGAGTGACCCGCCCTGCCTCAGTTGATGCTCCAACCGTCTGGTCATCCGGGGCATCTTCTGTGTCAGAGCCGGGAAATGTACGTCGAGCCAGCTTTGCGGCAGAAGGGGTGGGACCTCCTCGATCCGGAACAGGTGACCGGGCAAGGAGTACCGATTGGCGACGCGCCGCTGGAAGCCGTGGATCCGCGGCGCGGCGGCGCGCAACAGAACAGCAGAGACGTCGCTGCGGGTGAACAGCTTGTCGGCGATCGAGGTCGATCGCCGGTACGCCTCGCGGGTCAGCGGCTCGATGCGCTCGCGCAGCGACGCCAGAGTTCGGTTGCCCAGGACGGTGTCGGCGGCCACGAGGAGGGCCGCGCTCCGGGCGGGTTCGCCGGGTGCGGACCGTCGCGCAGCGAACCCGGCGCCGGACCGGGCTCCCGAGTCGGAGATGTGCGCGTCGACCAGGTCGGCGAGGGCCGAGGACGGCAGGAAGGCGGCGCCCAGGGGCCAGGTCAGCGTGACGAGGTGTGCTGTCAGGACCAGGTCGGGGAAGAACGAGCGGTCCGCCGCTCCAGCGCTCCCACGCTGCTGCCCGGACTCCAGGTTCAGGTTCAGGTAGTGCTGCAGGGAAAGGACGCGTTCCAGATCCTCCTCGTGCAGAACAGTTGTGGAGGCGGCGGGCACGTCGAGGCGTCCGCCGCACGGTGTGTTGCGGGCACGCGGCGCGCGGGGTAGGCCGGGGGCGGGACTGCGGCACTGCAGCGGGTGCAGGCCCGGGACGTGCGGGAGCTGGAGCAGGTTGTAGCGACGGATGACGCGGCCGGTCAAGGGCTGCGCGCAGTGCGGGCAGGCGCACTCCAGCAACTGGCGGTGTACGGTGCAGGCGAAGACGATTGGCAGGTGCCAGCGTAACTGCCAGGGGCCGCCGAAGGCGGACTGTATCGTGCTGCCATCGCCGGCCAGGCACTGTGGGCAGTAGCGACCGACCGGGTTCGTGGCCCAGTTGACGTGGGATTTGAGCCCGGGGGCCGAGGTGGCGCAGGCCCGCAGTTTGGCCAGCGGGGGGTATGAGGCCGTGAACCCCCGAAGGGTGAGGCCCTCGACCTCCTCGTCGGTCAGGTGCGCGGCGCGGGCGAACTTGCGTGCGGTGTCGGCGGGTAGTCCGCGCAGTTGCTCCTGGGGGATGCTGTCGCTGCGGCAGGCTAGCCCGCACAGGGTCGCTACACGGTGGGGAGTCAGCCTCAGCCGGTAGGACAGCCGCAGCAGGAAGCCGGCCATGGACTCTCCCGGTAGGGGGGCAAGACTTCGGGCCAACGGCCCCGGCTGGGTCATACGGCCGACTCCGCTGCCGGGCCGTCGTCGTCGAAGACGGTGTTGCGACTCCGCGCCTTTTGGGGCGGCTTGGAGCGCACCGGCGGGATCACCGGCTGCTCACCCGATTCCGCGTCCAGGTCCGCCAGGTCGGTGGGGGAGATCGCGCAGCGGTCCAGGAGCGTGCGGGTCAGCCGCTCGCTGCCATTCTCGATAGCCAGCCGACAGCCCCTCTGAATGAGCTTCTCCAGCAGCCCGACGACTCCGTTGGTGCGTTGGAAAAGGTACTCCGGCATGTCCTGCTCGGTCAGCATGCCTGCTGTGTCGTGCAGCAGCCGCACGCACTTCTCCAGCCCCCGCAGATGGACGATCCAGGCGTTGATTCCGGCCGGGGTCTCGTAGCTGAACGGGTCCAGGTGGACCAGTTCGAAGCGGCGCTCGTGCTGGGTAGCGGCCAGGTCGTTGGGGCTGCGGCCGCGGTCCTTGATAGGCGGGAAGACCCACTGCTTGGTGGCCGGGTCCAGGCGCCCCCGGCGCAACAGGCCGGAGGTGGGGATGCCGACGCCGACCAGGATCAGGGTCACAGTCATGCTCATCATCTCCAGCAGCAGGTCCAAGACGTCCTGGTCGGCCTCCCGATGGAGCTTGAGACGGGTGATGTCGTCGATCACCAGCGCTTTGGTGCCGTGCTCGGCGAGGGCGTCGTGGACAGTGCGGACCAGGTCCTCCAGGCGCATTCCCTTGTAGTCCTCGCCGAAGTAGTCCAGGATCCGCTTGCAGGTGGAGATCGGCGTCGCCTTGACCGGGCAGCGCACATAGGCGACCGGCGCGACCAGGTCCCTGGTGCCCATGACGGCGCCCGGGTTGAGGTAGTTGTTCACCTTCAGCCACTCCTCCTCGAAAGCTGCCAGCGCCTCGCAGACCGTCTCGGTCTTGCCCTGCGCTCCACCGCCGTTGACCATGACCCCGGTGCGGATACCGGCCTTGTGACTGAACGCCCCGTCCTCGATCCGGGCCTTCACCGTCCACCCCACCGCCTCGCTCATCGGAGTGCCCTGCACCGGCAGACTGCTGTGAGTGGCCAGCCGGTGCAGGTTGTGGATATGGCGCCGACGCGGAGTCAGATCGGCGTACTGGGCCATCGTCAGCACGGGGGCCGGCACGAACAGGTCGCGGGTGCACCGCCAGCGCTGGAACCCCTCGACCCGGGTGCGGTCGATCGGGGGACCGGGCAGGAACGAGGCCCCGGCTCGGGGTTCTTGGTCCTTCAAGTCGCTCATCATGCTCCCTAGCGCCCGTCCCGGGCGTCTGCGTGGTCCGCGTCTGTGTCTGCGTTTTCGGTTTCGTGTTCGTCCGGTAGGGCCAGCAGACTGCGTTCGCGCAGCCGCTGGCTGAGCACTGGGGGCGCGGCGGTCTCCTCCGGGGTTGCCGCTTCGCGCCTGCGTCGGCGCTCGCCGTCGACGGCGGCTTGGCCCTGCTCGGCGCGCTCGCGCCACTGCAGCGGCACCACATTGCTCGGCTCAATGTCGCTGACGTCATGGGGCGCGGGGACGCCGACCGGGGCGGGCACGGCGGTCGCCAGGGCAGGTTTAGGCCGGTCGGCTGCTGCCGCTGCCGCCTGGGCCTCCTCGCGGGAGTGCTCGGTGCGCTGCGCTTTTGTCAGCCGGGTCGGCCACTGGTCCACCGGTACCCGGCCGCCGATCAGGTCCAGCAGCAAGGGCAGCAGTTCCGCGTCGGACTTCGGCGCCAGCCCCCGGCTGCGCAGGTCTCGCAGCACCTGCCGCACCCGTGCGTCGCTGAAGGCCGGCACCCGTCCCTCCTCGGGCAGGCCGACCCAGCGCAACTGGTGCCAGTCGTGCGTCAGCGGGTCCTGGAAGTAGACGAAGCACGGATCACGGGGATCGCGGTGGATCACGTACTTGTTCTTCGAGACCCCGCCCCGCCCCGAGAGACCGAAGCGGTAGTCATCCAGGGCGGACCCGTCGTACCACAAATTCTTGATCTTCACGCCCCGCCTACCGTGGATCATCACCCGGTGCGAGGGCAGAAGCTGGTAGTACAGCTCAGCCGGCGGGATCTCCAGCGCGAAGCCGCTCTGCGCCATGGACGCGGCGAACAGGGAATTAGGGCTGTGGTCCCCGGACGGATCCCAACTGGGCGCGTAGGAGGCGAACTTGCGGTTCTGCCAGATCTTCACGATCCAGGACGCGATCAGGTGCTCCATCTCCGTGACGGTCAGGCACGCGTCCCCCTCGGGGTCCACCCCGCGGTCCGCGGTGTCGACTCCCTGGTAGCCCGGCAGGATCCGGAACAGCAGCGACTGGATCGCCCCGAACGCACGCTCCACCGCGTGCTTGTCAGTCGGACGAAGAACCCGGCTGGGGCGGATGTTCGCCCCGATCACCCGCTGGACCTCGATCAGATAGTGGTTCTTGTACACCGAGCCGTGGTCGGTGGTGACGGTCTCCGGCGAGAAGAACGGCAGCCCGGCCACCTTGTGTCCGCTGAACTCGGCGACCATCGTGGCGGGTACGCCGGGATAGGCCCACTCCATCTCCTCGCCCCAGTCCGGGCGCATCGGCAGCGGCATCATCACGTCCCGCAGCACCATGGCGATGTCCACCGAGGTGTCGGAGACCAGGGTCAGCCGGAACGCGACGATCGAGTGCGTGTATACATCCAGGGCCAGACTCAGATGAACCGAGACCGGGTCGCCGAACATCTCCTCTCGCACCTTCACCGGCAGCACCGTCGTGTCCAGGGCCACCACCTGCCCTGGCCGCGACGCCACCACATGCCGGCCCGTCGCATGCTGCTGCATCCGGGCCGCCGAGCGCGCGTAGCGGCTGCGGGAACCCGAGGAGCCGAACCACTCCAGCCACAACTGCCGGAGCGTGTCGTAGGCGGGAACGGGCTCCTTCTCCCCGTACTCCTCGCGAACGTACTGCTTGATCAAGCGCTCGCGGTCCTTCGCCGTGAGCTTGGAGCGGTGCAGAGTCTCCTGCCGCACCACGAACAATGCCTCCCGCACAGCCGGAGTGACGCGCCGTCCAGTTGCCCCCCGCAGCCAGCGGTCGTCTGCACAGCCCACCGGACCGAAACGATGGCGGTCGCGGTCCCAACGGACCAGGGTCCGGTAGCTGACCTTGTCCATGCCCTGCTCCACCGCCAGGCCGGGGTTCCGCGCCGTGGCCTGCCGTAACTCCCGGGCCTTGGCCTGGCGCCGCTGCGTCAGCGTCGTGACCGCCGGGTCGTACTGCGGCTTGGGCTCCTCCGGCAGTGCCATCAGGTAGTCGCCGCTGCGATACCCGGTCTCGACCTCGCGCAGGTGTTCCATCCGAAGCATGACCAGCCGCTGCTTCTCCGGCGGGAGGTCGAACATCGCCTTCGGCTGCCGGCCGCGATTGGCCGCGGGTAGGTCTCTCCGAGTCTTGGTCGAGGGCCGGAAACTCGGGTGGTGCATCAGCTGGCGCACCGAGGTCTTCCAGGGCTCTCCTTCGGCCGGGACCAGGACGACCTTCCCTACCTGGGGCTCGAACGCCGACACCGTCCACACGGCGCCGTTCACGATGAACTCGCTTCCTGGGGAGAGGTCCCAGGCGATCGGTCCGGTCACCGTCACCACCCCGTCCGCAGCCGGCGCCCTGCCTCGGGGGCTAGACGGACCGTGCTCGCGTCCGCCAAGGGGCCCGACATGTCCAATCCCAGCCGTCGGTGCCACAGCAGGTGGATCGCCTGGGCTCGGCCGACCGCCGGAACGCTGCACTGCTGCACCAGCGACCCGAACGGCATCGGCCCTTGGGCAGCCGCCGACAGCAGTTGCTGCTGCAGGCCCAGGCGGTCGGACAGCGGCCGCCTTCCAACGGAGAAGCTGTCGACCAGGCCCACCGCGTGCCGCCGCCAGCCCGACACCACGCTGTAGTTCCACCCGACGGTCAGCGCGACCTCCGCCGAGGCGGCGAACTTGACCTCGTCTTCGGGGGCGATGCGCTCGGCCGGGCGCACATCTACCAACCAGGGCGTCCCGCGTGTCAATAGCAGGAAGTCGGGAATGTGGTCGACGGCTCCGTCTGTGGTCAGGAACCGCAGCCGGAAGGGCTGAGCCAGGGCTTCGATCAGCCGACCGGCGAAGTCGGCGGCCAGCAGCAGCAACTCCTCCTCGAAACTCTCGAACCCGTGGTGCCGATCGGTACTGACCAGGTATTCGAGCCCCGGTCGGTGCCACTGCCCGGTCCGCCAGGTGAAGCGGCGTACAGGCACAGTGCGCGCCATGTCCACCCCGTTCAGATCCCGGACCGGGCAGGTCACCAGCTCGCGCCCGAGCCGCCAGGACGTGGTCCAGCGGGAGCTCCACCCCGAGGGCATGGCCAACCGCTCGACGGCATCGGGGCTGAGAGCGTACGGGCGCGCGAGATCATGCAGCGTCGACACATCCGACCAGCGCGTCGCAGGAAGCGTGACGTCGACCGGCACGCTCTCGTGCCGTACAGAGGCCAGCGAAAGCACAGCTCCACCCTTTTATCCGAACCCAACTGAAGAGGTTTCCGGCGAGGAGCATGGTGGAGTCGCAGCCGAGCGGCAAATCGCGTCAAATGCACCAGTGTTGAGCTTCTGCAGAGCGCCTGTAGTAGCAATACCGGGCCCCTGCTGTCCTGTTGTGGACTCGGATTGGATCCGCGTGGACTTGGGAAGAGGTGCAGGCAGGGAAACTCCGCACCGAGGGTTCGCCCGATCGGATGAACGATGCCATCGATAGGGAGCCGAAGGAATCTGCGCGGTCCTACAAGCGCAAGAACCTGTACCCAGGTGCCAAGAAGACTCCGCAGCCGGCCCGAGGTCGTGCTGATGCCATCTGGCAAAAGCCGAGGTGGTTGGGGCGCGTCAATGTCAACTACCGTCAGCGGTCACACGGGTTGTGACCAGGCTTTTCAGTTGGCACAAAAGCAGGCTGGTCGGCACAGGGCGTTGCGCTCGTTCTGGTCGGCGCCGAGCTTGTCTCTGCGTACGCTTGGGGGCGCTGAACTGCCCCTTTGGCCGGCCGGTCACGGCTCGGACGCTTCGTGAATGCTCGTCCTGGGGACGACGGCGGGCACTGAGGCGTACGGCGGCAGGTTGTGGTCGCAGGCCACCCCCCGGCAGTGTCAACGAGAAAGCCCGGAAACAGGCTGTGACGAGGGTTTGTAGTTGGTGCGAAAGCTGCGGCGGGCGCGGTACCGGTGACGTCGGCCGGATACAGGGAAAGGTCACGGCCTTTCGACGCGGGTGAGGATGATCGCATAGCGGCACTCGGCATCGCTGGTGTTGGCGAAGACGTGCGGGACGGGTTCGTCGACGTCGATCGAGTCGCCCGGGTTGAGTTCGTGCACTGCATCGCCTTCGTGGAAGGTCAGCCGGCCGTCGAGTACCCAGACGGCCTCCCGTTGGAAGGCCAGGGATGCTGCCGGATACGGCACGCGGCCCGGTGATCTGGCGACGACGATATCCGGTGGCAGGATCGTGCCATTCCGTGGCGTCGGCCATCCGGTGTCCGAGTAGATTCCCGGCGGCATACGGCCGCGGCGCATTACCGGCCGCGTCCTGGTATCGCTGACTCGTCGGGACTGCGATCTCTGACAACCCGATTCCACCTGTTGGAGGACCTATGGAACTCGGTCTGGCACTGCCCACCGCCGGGCCGCAGACCTCGCCGGAGACGATCGTCAAGGTCGCCAAGGAGGCCGAACGGCTCGGCTACGCCGCCTTGTGGACGTTCGAACGCCTGCTCCGCCCGATTGACAAGGTCGTGCTGTGGACGGGGCGTGAACCCGAGATGGTGCCGGAGTTCTACGGCTCGACATACGAGCCGCTGGAGACGCTGAGCCATATCGCCGCCGTGACCGAGCGGATCAAGCTTGGCACCGCGGTCCTGGTGGCGCCGCTGCACGTACCCGTGATGCTCGCCCGCCGGCTCGCCACCCTGGACCGGGTCAGCGGCGGTCGGGTCATTGCCGGCCTGGGACAGGGGTGGCAGCACAACGAGTTCGAGACGGCGAACGTGTCGATCGGCCGCAAGGGCGCCCGCACGGAGGAATTCATCGCGGCGATGCGGGCCGCGTGGGGCCCGGACCCGGTCCGGCACGAAGGCGAGTTCTACCGGATCGCGCCGTCGCAGGTGAACCCCAAGCCGTTCCGGGCCCGCATTCCGGTGCTGCTGGCCGCGAATGCGCCGGCCGCCGTCAAGCGCGCACGGACGGATCGCGGACGGCCTGATCCCGATCGCCTCTTCGGCGCAGGAACTGCGCGACATCGTGTCCACGCTCCATGACGCCGCCCGGGAGACGGGCCGCGACCCCGGGGACCTCATGGTGGTCAACCAGGTGCCCTGGCCGACCCCGGTCACCCGTGAGCCGATCGGGGAAGGCCGGCCCTTCCTCGGCGGATCGCCCCGGCAGATCGCCGAGGACCTCATGGCCGCCCGCGAGAGTGGTGTGACCCAGGTGTACCTCGCCGGCGGCCAGGGCCTCGGGCTCGACGTGGGCCTACAGGCCGCCGACGTGGACCAATGGCTCGGGCTGCTCGGTGAGGTGATCGAGGCGGCCGACCGCCTCGGCGTCCTCGCGCCGTGAGGATCGGCATGCAGCGGGCGCCGACGCCCACCGGACCGACTTCCGGTCTCAGCGCCTCAAAGCCCCCTCAGCGCGCGAGCGGGCAGCGACGGCTGCTGTCATCGGGGGCTGTCACGTTGCTCAAGAAGGGACTTCCGACTCCCAGGCGCCAATTCTCAGCTGCTCGCTTTCTCGCTCTCCGGCCACAGCGTCGGCCGCATGCGTGAGGTCGCCGGCCGACGTGCCGTAGTCGAAGGTCTGGTGGCGGCAGGAGCCTGGGGAGGCAATCAAGCCTCCTGTTCGATATCGGCATGACCCCTCGGCGCTCGGCGGCCGGCGCGAGGGCATGAGACCGCGCCGGTTCGAACGCATCGAAGTCATGGGCGCACAGCGGGCGGCTTGGGAAGAAGCTGGCGGCGGCCCAGAGCAATCAGCGTGCGCAAGGCGATTGCGCCGATGAGCGCGGTGACCGCAGCAAGCACGAGGTAGGTGTAGGCGAGGTGACCCGCGGGGCGGCCGGTCTCGATCCAGTGCAGTGCCACGGTGCAGACCGCGGCCCAGGAGAACGTGAACGCCCACGTGCTGGGTGTGAACTTGAGGGGGAGGAACAGCGGCAGCAGGCGCAGTTGCGCCAGAACCATCAGCAGTCCGTACCCGGCCAGTCCGGCGGCGAAGATGTCGAGGCCGCCGTTGATAGCGAAATAGGCCAGTGATGCCACTGCGGCCGGTGCCACCTCAATGGCGAGCGTCGGCAGGAGCGGCGCCGGCAGGGACGGACGAAACAGCAACCGGGTCAGGATCATCGAGCCAAGAATGAGCCAGCAAATCAGCCCGAGTCCGAACATGACTTCAGCCAATCGCTGTTGTCCGACATCGGCCGCCGAAGCAGCAGCGATCAGGCCGCCTGCGACAGTGGGCAGAAAGTACCCCGGGTGCAAATGGTCCAGTTCAAGCGGGCCGTAGACCCACTGTCCAGTGAACCATCCGCCGAGCAGCACGGTCAGCACGAGGAAGACGTCGACCACGATCTTCCCTGCGTTCGCGGCATGCGGAGCGAGGCCCTGGGCGGCCAGGATCATGGGGGTGATCAGGGCAAGCGAGGCAAATGGCCCGGCAACAGCGTCCGTCAGGTCGGCTTTCAGCCGCCCGGCGCCGGCTCCCACGTACCGCAGATAGCCGACAACGGTAGCCAGCCACACCAGTGCTGCGATGACCAGCAGGACAACTCCCACCGTGTCGGGCGCATGGCCCTGCTGGGCGGCGGTCAACCACGTCTCGGCCAGACCGGCCAGGCCGAAGGACATGCCGAAGAAGTTGAGCGGGATTCGAGGGGCTAGCATCATCGACTCCTTCGGTGCCGACTGCGGCACCCGTTTCCACCAAGACCGCCCCACACGCCCACTCCACACTGCAGCAGCGCAAAGTACCGAACCGGAGCACGTACATTGGAGGCGGTGGTGCGACGAACTGGCGGGCGTGACACGCCGCGCCTGACTCTTCTTCGAGGGTTTTCGATCTTCGTCGCACCTCCGCCGCCGACCTGACCACGGTCCAGGCCGAGTGCCCGCGACCGACCACTGCCGCGGGTGCGAATATACGTAGCCGCGCAGCGCGATGCGCATCGCTCCGCAGAGCTGTCCGTGCCCGCCCACGACGCCATGGCCGGATCCACCGGATGAGCCCGCCTGACGGCCTTCTTGCTGGATGTCTGTATCTGTGGGCTGTATGGCCTCGTGGCCATGGCGGAGTCGTGGCTTGGTTCGGAGACTGGAGGTGCGCCGGAAGTGCCGGCGGACGAAGAAGCAGGTGGTAGCGGTGGCGAACGACTTTTCCGCGGCTGGAGTGCAGGTCCCGGATTCAAAACTGGCGGGTGAGGCGACTCAGCTCGTCCGGGACACTACGAATGATCTCATCTACGATCACTCGCGGCGGGTGTACTTCTTCGGCAGCCTTCAAGGCCGCAACCGGGATCTCAGCTTTGACCCGGAGCTGCTCTATGTCGCGGCGATGTTCCATGACCTTGGGTTGGGCGAGCCGTTCCACGACAGTGGGCGCCGGTTCGAGGTGGACGGGGCCGACGAGGCCCGACGCTTCCTGCAGGCAAGGAGCGTGCCCGAGGACAGCATTCGCCGTGTGTGGACCGCTATCGCCCTGCACACCACTCCGGGCGTCCCGGAGTTCATGGAGCCGGAAGTAGCTCTGGTGACGGCGGGCGTGGAGACCGACGTGCTGGGCATCGGTTATGACGAGATTTCAGAGGCGGAGCGTTCCGCAGTGGTGGCTCTGCATCCCCGCCCCGACTTCAAGCGCCGCATTCTGGACGCCTTCACCGAGGGCGTGCGGCCCAAGCCGGAAACCACCTTCGGTAACGTCAAGGCCGATGTCCTCGCCCACTATGTGCCTGGCTTCGAGCGTGGTGACTTCGTCCGCACCATCCTGGACTCCCCGTGGCCCGAGTAAGCGCAGGTCCACCGGATCGAGTGGTGGCCATCACCGCATTCGAGGGCGTGCAGTTGTTGGATGTGACCGGCCCCGCCGAGGTGTTCGGGACAGCCAACCTGTTCGGTGCCCGCTATGACGTCCGGGCAGTCTCTCCGAGCGGCGCAGACGTGCGTACCTCCTCAGGGGTACGGATCGGCGTGGACAGCGCCGCGAGGAGTCTGCCGGCGCGGCTGAGTACCGTCGTCGTGGCCGGCCGACGCGACTGGCGGCGAGCGGTCGCCGACGTCGATATCGTGGAATGCGTCACCGAGTTGGTTCACCGCTCCGACCGTGTCACCTCGGTGTGCGCTGGAGCCTTCCTGCTCGCGCACGTCGGCGTGCTGGACGGGAGACGAGCGGCCACACACTGGCGGCTGGCCGACGAACTGGCGGCAGCCTATCCGCTGGTCAGCGTGGAAACGGATCCGCTCTTCGTCAGGGACGGGCACGTCACCACCTCCGCCGGCATCACCGCAGGCATCGACCTGGCGCTCTCCTTGGTCGAGGACGACCACGGCCCCGACCTGGCACGCGAAGTAGCACGCGAACTCGTCGTATTCATGGCCCGTCCGGCGGGGCAGTCTCAGTTCAGCGTCCGCCTGACTCCGCGTGAGGCCAGGCATCCCCGGCTGCGACGGGCCATGGACACTGTCGTGGCCGACCCAGCAGCCCCGCACAGCCTGGACACACTCGCCCGGGACGTCGGCGTCAGCCCCCGCCACCTGACTCGCCTGTTTCGCGGCGAAACCGGAATGTCGCCAGGTCAGTACCTCGAATCGGCGAGGCTGGAGAGCGCTCGAGCCCTGCTTGAGGCTGGTGACGAACCCGTCGAAGCCGTAGCGAGCCAGTCCGGTTTCGGTTCTGCGGAGACCATGCGCCGCGCTTTCCACCACACGCTAGGAGTCGCACCCACCACCTACCGGGCGCGTTTCCGTTCCACCAAATCCGCTCGCTGAAGGCGCTGGTGGATTCCTTACGTGCAGAACGCATCGCGCTCCGGCCGCACATAGCTCTCATACGGAGACCGTCAGGAACAACGAGATTGTCGCGTTCTTCCTTTCGGGATGGTTGTCCAGTCGCAACAGGGCGAACGGTGTCTGATGCGGCACTCGTCGGCCCGGATGGGAGCTTTGGGTGGCTCGCAAGTGAAGGTCGTGGCCGGGCCGTATCTGAAGGATGCGCGGGTGGGGCGCGGACATGGGGATTCTCCCGGATCGGAGAGTGTGCTGGTCAGCGGCCAAACCGTCACGCACCCGCCGGGCCGGTGGTGAAGAACTCGATCGTCTTCTCCAGGCCGCCCTCGCCGAACATGGTCTCCAGGCTGCTGGCGGACTCGGCGGCGGACGCCTCGCTGCGGGGGAAGAGTGCCTCCTCGTACGCGGCCAGGCCGGCCTCGACGTCGCCTGCGTGAGCCGCGATGGCCCGGCCGAGTTCCGCGCCGTCGAGCATGGCCAGGTTGGCGCCCTCCCCGGCGAAGGGGGACATCAGGTGGGCGGCGTCGCCCAGCAGTGTCACGCCCGGCACCCGGTCCCAGCGGTGTCCGATGGGCAGGGCGTGGATGCGGCGGGGAGTGAGCGGGCCGTCGGCATCGGCGACAAGGCCACGCAGGCCCTCGTCCCAGCCCTCGAAGTGTGCGAGGACCGCCGCCTTGGCGGCTGCCGTGTCGCCGAAGTCGACCGTGTCCAGCCAGCCCTCGTCGGCCTTGAGGGCGGTGTAGACGTGGAGGCTGCCGTCGGTCTCCCGGTGGGCGAGGAAGCCGCGCTGGTCGCCGAGGCAGATGAAGAACCCGCCACCGATGGCGGCGGCGCTGCGCGGGTGGCGGCCATCTGCGTCCAGGAGGTCGGTCTCCACGAACGAGATGCCGGTGTAGGCAGGCCTGGCGTTCGAGACCAGTGGCCGGATCCGCGACCAGGCGCCGTCGGCGCCGACCAACAGGTCGGTGGTCATGGTGGAGCCGTCGGCGAAGGCCACCTCGTGGCGTCCGTCGCCCAGCGGACGCGCGCCGGTCACCTTGCTGCCCCAGCGGATCATGTCGCCCGGCAGGGAGTTCAGCAGCAGGTCGCGCAGATCGCCCCGGTCCACCTCGGGGCGGTCACCGCTGTCGTCGTCCTCCTTGGAGACGTGGACAGTGCCGTCGGCGCCAACAAGGCGCATGGCCTGGCCGCCCTCGTGGATGATCTTGCAGAAGTCGTCGTAAAGGCCGGCGGCATGCAGTGCTTTCTGGCCGTTCTCCTCATGGATGTCGAGCATGCCGCCCTGCGTGCGGGCCTCCGCGGACGCCTCCAGCTCGAAGAGCGTCGCCTCGATGCCGGCCGTGTGCAGGACCCGGGCGGCGGTGAGGCCGCCGAGACCTCCGCCGATGATCGCGATGGGGTAGTGGGTGCTCATGAGGGCCTCCGAAAGGGTGTGCGGGCGTGCAGGAAGCGGACCACTGGGAAGGGTGTGGGGGTGGGCACCCCCCGGTCCGCCACGGGGCGGCGAGCCAACGGCTACGTCGGAGTGGGTCCCGACCGAACACTTTGACTCTAACGAACATGTTCGTTGCGAACAAGTTCGCCAGCGCGCACGTGATCGGCCCGGCGGGACGCGGACGCGCCTGCCGGGCCGCCGGTGAAAGGCGCCTCAGCCCCCAGCGCCGCGGACGGGTGTGTGCGTGATGCCGTTCACGAGTACGTCGAAGCTCCAGCGCGTGCGGTCCCTGACGGAGCCGCTGAGCAGAGCGGGCATGTGCGCCTTGATCGCCGGGTGGGAGGTCTCGTCCACGGCGTGCAGCGCCCGGGTGAGTGCGTTCCAGTCGTCCTCGGCCGCGGGGTCGTGCTCCCGTGTCGACTGCTCGGCGGCGGTGGCCGTGGCGTCTTGGAGCAGCTTGTCGACCCCCCAGGCGACCTGCTCGCGGGATGCTCCGCTGCGGGACAGCAGATCCAGGATGCGCTCCACCAGCCGCAGGTAGTTCTCGCCGTTGGGTCGCGCCACAAGAGCCGACCTGGCGAGCTGCGGATGCTCGAACAGCACGAGGGTGTAGGACGTCAGCACGGCCAGGAGCTGGTCACGCCAGCCGTTCCCGGCTCCTTCGCCGGCCAGGTCGACATCCCCCAACAGGGCGTCCAGCACGGCCGCGTGCAATTCGGCGGTGTTGGCCACGTAGACGTAAAGCGAGGCCGGACCGGTGTCCAGTTCCTGAGCCAGGCGGCGCATGGTGACCTTCTCCAGCCCCTCGGCGCGCATGACCCGCACGGCGGTGTCCACGATCCACCGCTGGGAAAGGGCGGGCTTGGCTGGACGCTCCCGGCGACTGATCGGCTCTCTTCTCGCAGTCATACCGGGATCGTAACGAACGCGTTCGGCGTGTGGGGCCGTCCGGTGCCCGCTTCGGGTGCCGACGCAGACGACGCCGCGCGTCCCACCCGTTGCCGCTACCGGACGCGAAATCGGCACCGGTTCTACGGGGCCCCTTCTCGCGCAGGTGGACCAGGGTGAGCAGAGCCTGCTGACAGCAACCGAGCTTGAGCCACAGGATTTGAGTTCACGTCCTTGGGCGCAGATGAGCCAGGAGACGTACTCAATGACATCGTGCGGGACATCGAGCATGGCTCGATACGGTTGCTCACCGCTCCGGACCACTGCGCACGGCCGGGGCTTCGGCTCCGAGGTCGGATGCTCCCGTGGGGCCGACATATACGGGCGCGATCGTGTACCGAAGCGCCATGTATCTCTCTGAATTTTGCCCTGTACGTGCTGAACCTCATTGGCATCACTGCGGGTCAGGGGCGTCAGCAGGTGCCGGCTATGAATCATGGCCACACCGGTGGTGACCAGGATTCGGCGGTTCAGGGGACGAGGGCGGCTTCTGGCCACCGCCCTCGACGCGGCTGTCAAACGGTGGAAGCCGTCGGGGCGGGACCCCTCTCCTGGGGAATCGGGCCGGCGGTGCCGTTGTGAGCGGCCAGCGCCTTCTCCAGTCGCTTGATGTGGTAGTACTGCACCCGCGTGGTGCGCTGCAGGGCCATGACTGCCGTGAGGAACTGATCCATCTCGGCGGCTCGGGTGAGGATGTCGTCGGGCACGTGCTCGTCGTGCAGGCCGGCTTCCGCGTCCTGGCTGAGGACGGCTTGCGCCCAGCCACGGGTGATCGGCTTGAACAGGCCTGGGTGGTTGGCGACGATGCGCGCGCGGATGGCCAGGTCGTTCTCGGCGGCTTCCAGGTGCAATCCGGTGTCCTTGTTGCGGGCCCCGAAGAGTGCCTCATGGGTGTGGTGGGCATCGAAGCCGTGCTCGACGCAGCCGATCCAGAAGTCCCAGTCCTCTCCGGCCCGCATGCTCTCGTCGTACCCGCCCACGGTCTGCCAGGCGACACGGCGGTACAGCGAGCAGTAGAACATGATCAGTCGCTGGAGCAGCAGTTCTCTGCTGTAGGCGGGGAGGGGCATCGCCTGCGGGGGCAGGTCGTCGTCGGTGAAGGTGAACACATCGGTCGAGGCGATGGCGATGCCGGGGTCGCTGTCCAGTACTCCGACGGTCTTCTCCAGCATGGTGGCCGCGATCACGTCGTCGGCGTCCAGCGGAAGGATGTAGCGGCCGGTACTGGCCTCGATCCCGGTGTTGCGGGCGGCGGAGACCCCGGCATTGGGCTGCTGGAGCAGCCTGATGCGCCGGTCGCGGTGGCGGGCGATCAGGCCCTGGGTCACCTCGACCGTGTCGTCGGTGCTGCCGTCGTCGACGATGACGAGTTCCCAGTCGCGGAACGTCTGGGCAAGGACGCTGGACACCGCCTCGGGAAGATAGCGGGCGTAGTCATGACAGGGGATGACCACCGAGACCACAGGGTCGGAACCGTGGGGCATGCGTCGTCTTTCGCTTCGGAACGGGAAGGAGATGGATTCAGGGGGGATACGGCTGGTCGGACGGATTCCGGCATGTCGGGTGGCGCCCCCCCGGCGTTCGAGAGCCACCCGCCGGGCCGGACCCGCTGGACCACGTCCTAGCTGTGCTGCTGTTGGAACCAGGGGGAGTAGTTGTCGTAGTCGTCGTATCCGTGCTGGTGGTGGTGCCCGTAGTAACAGACGGTCAGGTTGCCCACCGGCGTGCTGTACTGGCCGTAATCGGTAACGGTCATGTTGCCCACGGGGGTGCAGCACCGGTGGCCGTAGTCGGTGATCGTGACGTTGCCCATCGGCGTGCAGGGGTGTACGGATCCGGGGGTGAGGGTGACGTCGCCCATCGGCTGTTCCTGGTACCCGTACTTCGCCGACGTTGTCAGCGTGTCCGAACCGGCGGTGGCGGCGTAGGCGGCCTCCGCGGTGTTGAGCAGTCCGGCGGTGGCCAGCGCCGCGGGGAGCGCCAGGGAGGTGATGACACGGGCCTTCACAGTGGGGCCCTTTCTCTCGGGGGGTGGGGGAGCTGCCCGGTCATGCCGGCGAACTTCACGGCGGGGCAGTAGCGTTACCGTAGGATTTGCATACATAACGTGTCAAAACGATTACTCCTTGTTGCGTAATGGCTGTGTCGGCGTCTCTGCGGCCCCTGTTGGTCAGGCAAGGGACGTGGCCCCGGCGTGCGCAGGCTCCGGGACGTGGTGCGGGTGCACGACTTCCAGGTCCGGCAACGCCCAGCAGGCGGTGCCCATGTCCCGTGCCATCGCGGCCAGGCCCTCGGTCTCGATGAGGTGCAGATAGGGGAAGGGCGGGAAGATCAGGCCGTCGCGGTGCAGGTCGGCGCGGACCAGCAATGCGGTGCCGCCGACCGAATCGACGCGGACGAGTCCCTGTCCGCGCAACTCGTCGAGGTACGTCCGACCGAACCCCTTGGGGGGCTGGAGGATGCCGTCGCGAAGCCATTGGGACCAGTTGAGCGTGCCGGCTCTGGGCTGAAGGACGAAGGTGTTGAGGTCGTACGTGGGCCCACCGGGCGCGGCGGCACAGTGCGGGACGACGATGTCCTTACGCGTGCCGAGCAGGCGCTGGACGAGGTCGGCCGGATAGTCGGTGACATCGACGTCGAGCCATAGCACCCACTCCTCGTCGACGAGGGCCCGGGAGAGCAACTGGTTGCGCACCTTGGCCAGCACGGATCGGCGTCGGCGCTGGATGCCGGCCTCCCAACGGGGCCCGGCCAACTGGAGGCCGAAGTCACGGCGTACGAGGGTGACCCGCCGGTACTCCGCCTCGAGGCGGGGCAGGACATGCTGGAGCAGTTCCGGTGTCGTGTCCTTGCTGTCGCCCTCCAGAAGTCCCAGCGAGATCGCCTCGCGCGGGTAGTCCAGGGCGCGAAGGCTGTCCAGATAGCCGGGCAGGAACGCGGAGGCGTCCTTGAGGGGGGTGAGCACCAGCACCAGGGGCCGCTCACCAGCCGGGGCCGCGGCGGGCTCCACGACCGCCTGTGGTCGCCCGGAGGTTCGAGTGGCGGCGGGGCCGGTCTCGGCGTGGGCGATGTCCCCCGGCTCGATCGGCAGCCGGGTCGCCATGGCCAGCAACCGTTCGGCGTAAGCGCCGGGTTCGGCCCAGATCTCGGTCGCCACCGCGAAGTGCTCCGCGAAATGGGACTCGTTGAACGTGTTGTTCCCATGGCACACATACGTGTACAGCTCGGGCGCGTCGATCGATACGACCCGGCAGCTCCGGACCACCCCTTCCGCTACCGGGGTGTCCTCGCCGCGGCGTTGCGCCGGGTAGCGCGGGAGCCGGTCCTTCGCGCACACCATCGACCCTTCCCAGACCCGCGCACAGGAGACCGCGAGCTTGCGGCGGGCGGGCCACCACAACCGCTCGCGGGCGAGGAAGCACGCCTCGGCGCCGAGCGCGAGAATCGCGGCCATCTGCGTCTCGACCCGCTCCGGGTCATACAGGTCGTCGTCGTCCCACTGGCACACGTAGGGCCCGGTGGCCCGGTCCACCGCCTCATTGCGCAGTTCGCCCAACGTCCGCCCCTCCGGGGGGAGCCGGTGATGGCGGATCCGAGGGTCGCCCAGGTCGCGGATGTGCTGTGCGAGGGCGTCATCGGTGCCGTCCTCCACCACGACCAGTTCCAGGTTCGGGTAGGTCTGGGTGAGGAAGCATCTGATCGCACGTCGCGCCGTCGCCGAGCGGTCCTTGGTCACCATCAGACAGGACACCGTCGGCGCGGGCGCGCCCGAGGCCCAGCGGCGGCGCTGCGCGTCGAGGCTCATCGAGCCGTCGGCGACCGGTTGCATCTCCTGGCTCACCCAGAACGGGAACCGTTTGCCGGCCGAATTCCGTGGCGTCCCGGAGGTGTTGTACGCCCAGCTGCCCGACCAGTGGTGTACGGCGTACGCACGGTCGTAGTCGGCTTCCTGCGGCCCGAACAGCTCTGTCGCGTACGGGCTCACCTCGGGGTACAGGATCTCCGCTTCGAGAACCGTGATCGACTCAGGCTCCGGGGCGCTCTCGACCGCTCTGGTGAGGAAGAACGGCCCTGTCACGTCCAGAGTGCTGGGCAGCTTGTGGGTGGCAACCATCTGGCGGTGTACATGGGCCCAGAACGGGTGGCCCGGCCGTGACGCGATGAACGCGTTGCCGACGATGCGGTCGAATCCGCGTTGGCGGGCCAGCAGTAGCCGGGTGTGCGCGTCGGGCTCGCAGCCGAGGACGAGATCGTGCCCGTCCAGGATTTCGGTGACCGGCTTCCGGCACTCGAAATCCAGATCCACATAGAGGCCGCCGAAATGGTCGAGCAGGAAATAGCGAATTGCGTCGGCCCGCATGATCGCTTCGGGATAGCCGTCGTAGACCGGCAGGAACCACGGATAGTGCTCCTGGAGGAATGCGCGGTTGTCCGCGTCGGTCCACAATCGGTAGCCCCAGCCGGGATGCTGGATGCGCCAGGAATCGGCCCATTTCTGCCATTCCGGGGGTACGTCCGTGTCTTTCCAGGTCTGGTGAATCAAGGCAGGAATTCTAATATGCGCAACCATTTGCGCAGTATGCCGGTCGGCCTGGCCGACGGGATTTACGGTAGGACCCGGCGGGAGAATATTCACCCGGGCGGCCCACCCACTGGGGCCCCGGCGTATGACCGGCGCCCACGTGGGCGATGTGGGCGAGTGTCAACGGGAAACCCGGTCCGGCGCTCCGGTCTCAGGCCGGGGCGGTCAGGGAGGCGGCGGCTGTCTCCTTGAGGACGTCGAGCAGGTGTCGCAGGCCCGGGCGGCCGGTGGTGCCGGTGCGGCTGGCGGTGTCGATCGTCCGGGTGACGGGCTGCATCAGCGGGTGCAGGCTCAGTGGTGCGTTCGCCTCATGCAGGGCAGGCGGGGCACGAGCGCGACTCCGGCTCCGGCGGCCGCGAGCGAGGTCAGCACGGAGGAGTCGCTGCTGCGGACCCGGATGCCGGGGACGAATCCGGCGGCGGCGCGTTCGGCGGCGATCAGCTTGTTGACCGGTGTTCCTGCTCCCAGAGGGCTCTGGTGACGGCGGCAGGCCGTGGAAGAAGTTGCCCGTCGAGGTAGAGGTCCACGTGTTCGTTGTAGAAGGCGACCAATCCGGCGACGGGCATTACCTGCCGGGTCGGGAAGTCGTACGCCCAGGCGAGGTCGGGGTAGGTGGCCGTGTCGGTTGTGACAGACCAGTAACCGCTGGTCCTGCCTTTATAGGGGCAGTCGGTGACGGTGTCGGTGGGCTGCATGCGTGTCCAGTCGATGCGCACGCGGTCGAGGTAGTAGCGCGTCGGGAGGCCTGTCTCCAGCACCATCACCGAGGACGGCGCGTCGGCGAGCACGGCTCCGTCGAGCATGACGCGGACACTGCGGCTCGACCGCAGCGCGTCGACGCGGGTGTAGGGGCTGCGAGGGTGGACGAAGACCTGCTCGTCCTCCTCGAACCATGTGTCGAGGGCCTCCCAGCGGAAGCTGACGGAGCCGGAGATGGCGGGTGGAGCGTCGTCAGCCCATTCCCAGGCCGCGCCCGAGCGGGTGAGCGAGCCCAGTCGGAGGGTGTGGCGGCGCGCCGTGCCGATCCGTAGTGCCACGTTTCGGCCCTCGTCGAGGAGCACCCCGTCCCGGATGTCCGCCCGAGGGATGCAGTACTGCGGGTAGCCCGGCCACAGCCACACATATCGCGCTCGCACGGTGTCGAGGACGGGAAGGTTTGCCGCGTAGCCGCGGATGCGGCGCGGAACAGGCTCGACATGGCCGACCGGGACGATCATTTCCGGGTAGTCCGGTGTGTACTGCGTCATGATGCGTGTCCTCGTGGCGGTTCATGCCGTCTCTGCGGGGCCAGAGACGCTGAACAGCCCATCGGCACCAGGCAATCACGGGGGCGGCTGTCGAGCATCTTGGCCTGGCCTGCCGAGTAGGGCATCCGGCCGGGCTCCTCGTGATGATCAGCAATGGACCCGCGCCACAGGTGTCTCGTCCCGGCGCAGGGCATTGAGCGCCTGGTCGAGGGAGGTCTCGAGGTAGGTCAGGGAGTCGGTGGCCTGGAGCAGGGTTGCGCCGCCGGTGACAGCGGTCAGAACGGCCGTTGCCGCTGCGTCGGCATCCAGGTCCGCGTCTGCCTCGCCCGAGTCCTTCAAGGCCTGTACGCCTTCGGAGAGATGGGCGTGCCAGCGGTCGTACAGCCGCGTGATGATGCCCTGCGTGGCCGGCCGGGCGACGTCGAGTTGGGCGGTGAGCGCGGACAGTGGGCAGCCGGCGCGCTGGGCGTCGTACTTCTCGATCACGCGGTCGCGCCAGTCCTGCCACTTCTGCCAGTTGGTGAGGTCGCCGAGCATCGGCTGCTGGTCGGCGAGGACCTGTTCGGCCTCGTACTCGGCCACTGCGAGAAGCAGGTCGGACTTGCCCTGCGGGAAGTAGTGGAACAGCTGGCTCTTGCTGGTGGAGGTGGTGGCGCGGATGTCGTCGAGGCTGACTCCGGCGACGCCGTGGTCGCGGATCAGGGCTGCCGCGCCGGTGATGATGCGCTGACGGGTGGCGGCTCCACGGGTGGTGAGCACGATGTCGGTGACCTCCTTGCCGGCCCACCTTCCGGGAGGCGTCGAGGGTGACCAGGCTAACTCCATTGGACTTGACAGTCCAGTTTCGTGGGTTCACATTGGACCTCGCAGTCCACTCTGGACCTCGCGGTCCACTTTGCCGCTTTGCGGCAGCCCGGACCAGTTCATCCCGCGCGCCGCGACGACGCCGCACCGACGAGAAGAGACACCGCATCATGGGTACTCGCCTGCAACACAAGACCGCTCTGGTCACCGGAGCCACCAGCAACATCGGACGTGCGATCGCCGAGGCATACGCCGCCGAGGGGGCACATGTCGCCGTCTCCGGCCGGAACCACGAGCGCGGACAGGAGGTCGTCGACGGCATCCGGGCCGCCGGTGGGCGCGCCGACTTCGTCGCCGCCGACCTCGACGGCAGTGCGGCGGCCTCCCGGGCCCTCGCCGACGAGGCGACCCGGGTGCTCGGCGGGCGGGTCGACATCCTGGTCAACAACGCCGGCATCTACCCCGGCTCGACCACCCCGGCCACGGACGAGAAGACGTTCGACCAGGTCTATGCCGTCAACGTCAAGGCGCCCTTCTTCCTGACCGCCGCCCTCGCCCCCGCCATGGCCGAGGCGGGCGGCGGCGCGATCGTCAACCTCGGATCGTGGATCGCCCGCCTCGGTATTCCCGTCGGAGCCCTCTACAGCTCCAGCAAGGGAGCGGTGGAGACACTGACCCGGGCGTGGGCCGCCGAGTTCGGCCCGTCCGGCGTGCGGGTCAACGCGATCTCGCCCGGTGTGGTGCGCACGCCCGCCCCGGACGAGACCGAGGCGCACCCCGGCGACATCATGATGAAGGGCACTCCGGCCGGCGGGGTCGGCAGCCCCGAGTCCATCGCACAGGCGGCGGTGTACCTGGCCGGCGACGAGGCGGCGTTCGTCCACGGAACCGTGCTCGACGTCGACGGCGGCCGGGTCGGCGTGGCGGTCATCGCCGGGATGTGACCGATCAGGAGCCGGAACGTGGAGCATCAGCCCGGTACCAGCGCATCCTGTGGGTGCAGACGTCATATGTAGGGACGCGGCCGAGCGGGAGGTAGGAGCAGACATGGCGCACGCCGATCCGGGGCTCTTCGGACCCGAAACCGTCACCTGGCAGCTGCACGGCGACCCGATGATGTGGATCGCCGGCGTGCGCGCCCTGTACCTGCAGGCCCTGCACCCCCGCGCCGTCCGCGGAGTCATGCAGAACTCCGACTTCCGCAAGGACGCGTGGGGACGGCTGATGCGCACGGCCGGCTTCGTCGGCACCATCACCTACGGCACCACGGAAGCCGCCGAGAAGGCGGGCGGCCGGGTCCGCAGGATCCACCGGCTCCTCAAGGCCACCGACCCGGCGACCGGCGAGACGTACGGTGTCGACGAACCGGAACTGCTGCTGTGGGTGCACTGCGCCGAGGTCGACTCCTACCTTCAGGTGCAGCTCCGCTCCGGCCAGTCCCTCACCGCCGTGCAGGCCGACCGCTACATCGACGAACACCGCACGAGCGCCCGACTGGTGGGCCTCGCCCCCGACGACGTACCCGCGACCACCGCCCAGCTCGCCGCCTACTTCGACCGGGTGCGGCCCGAACTCGCCGCGGGGGCCGAGGCACTCGACGTCGACGACTTCCTCCGCCGTCCGCCCGTTCACGCCCTGCTGATCCCGGCGCGCGAACTGCTGTGGCGGCGCGTCGCAGCACTGGCCTACCAGTCACTGCCCCCGTACGCGCATGACCTCTACGGCAGGCCCGCGCCACCCCTGCGCACCGTCGACCGGCGCCTGCGTGCCACCGGAACCGCCCTGCGCTGCATCCCGTCGCGGCTGCGCTGGCAACTCCCGCCCGGCCACATCGTGCAGGCGATGGAACGACTCGGCGCCGGTAGCCGCCCCGCCCCCTCCAAACTCCGTGACGCGGCAGCCATACTGGACGGGCCGGGGAGGGCGCAGCAGTAGGCGAAGCAACGGGGGCGACAGCACGCGATGGCGGAAACCAGGCTGATCCAGAGCCGGTACCGGCTGCTCGATGTGATCGGGCGCGGGGGCATGGGCGAGGTGTGGCGCGCCCGCGACGAGTCGCTCGGCCGCCACGTGGCCGTCAAATGTCTCAAGCCGATGGGGCCCCAGCACGATCAGTCGTTCACTCGGATCCTGCGCGAACGGTTCCGCCGCGAGGCCCGGGTGGCCGCCGCCCTCCAGCACCGAGGCGTCACCGTCGTCCATGACTTCGGCGAACACGACGGCGTGCTCTACCTGGTGATGGAACTCCTCGACGGCCGCAACCTCAGCCAGCTCCTGGACGACAACGAACAGCACCCGCTGCCGGTGCCCGACATCGTCGACATCGCCGAGCAGGTTGCCGACGCGCTCGGGTACACCCATCAACAGGGCATCGTGCACCGCGACCTGAAGCCCGCCAACATCATGCGGCTGACCGACGGCACGGTGAAGATCTGCGACTTCGGCATAGCCAGGCTCGGTCACGACATCGGCTTCACCTCGCGCCTCACCGGTACGGGCATCGCCATGGGTACCCCGCACTACATGTCGCCCGAACAGATCAGCGGCGGCCATGTCGACCACCGCAGCGACCTCTACTCACTGGGCTGTGTGCTGTACGAGATCGCCACCGGAGTCCCGCCGTTCGACCTCGACGACGCCTGGGCCGTCCTCGTCGGGCACCGCGACACCCAGCCCGAACCGCTGCGCACCCACCGCGCCGAACTCCCCGGCTTCTTCGACCGGGTCGTCCTGGAGCTGCTCGCCAAGACACCGGAGGAGCGGCCCGCCGACGCGGGCGACCTGCGGCAGCGGATCGCCGTCGGACGTACCGGTGAACAACGCCACCTCCCGGCGGCAGGGCATCCCCAGCCGTCGGGGCAGGTCCGGCTCGCCCCGCCGGTTCCCGTCCTACGCCCCGGCCGGCAGCCCCACGGCCCCGGGCCGCGACTGCCGTCCTGGACCCGCGGCATGACCGTCGGACACAGGGCATCCGGGGCCACGCACCTCGGCGTCGCCCCGCCCGACCACTCCGCAGGCCTGACCGGCGAATGGACCACCGGTACCGACCTGCGAGCCCTGACCGGAGGCGTCCCGCTCGCCCGGCCCGAGCGGCCCACACCCTCGCCGGAACTGCTCTCCACCCTCGCCAACCGGCACAGCGCGGGCCTCAACCTGGGCCGGCTCGGCCACTGGGAGGAGGCCGGCGAGGTGCACCGCGCGGTCGCCGCCGAACGCGAGCACGCCCTCGGTCCCGACCACCCCGACACCCTCTCCAGCCGGTTCGAGGTCGCGTTCACCCTCAGCCGCACCGGCCGCGCCGCGGACGCTCTGCGCGAGTTCGACCGGGTTGCTCAGGGCCGTGAACGGACCATGGGCCCCGACCACCCCGAGACGCTCGCCGCCCGGCAGGAGGCGGCGTACGTACTGGGCCAGCTCGGCCGCCACTTCGAGGCCCATCAGGTGTACGCCGCGGTCCTCGCCTCCAGGGAGCGGTCGATGGGCCCCGACCACCCCGACACCCTGCGCTGCCGGCACAACCTCGCGTTCAACCTCAGCAGGCTCGGGCGTCTGGAGGACTCGTACCGGATGGCCCGCGACGTGGCACACGCCCGCAGCCGGCTGCTCGGCGCCAGTCACCCCGACACCCTGGTCACCCTTTACGAAGTCGCGTACACCTTGGGCCAGTTGGGGCGCTGGTCGGACGCGCTGCAGACCTATCGGCAAGTCGCCCAGGCCCGCGCGGCGGCGCTCGGCGCGGACCATCCCGACACGCTCTCCGCACGCTACGAGGTCGGCATCAGCCTCGGCAGGCTGGGCCGCAGCGCGGAGGCCCTGGAGCTGTACCGGGCCCTCGTCGACGACCGGACCAGGGTGGGCGGCCCCGCCGACCCCGAGACGCTCCGCGCCCGCCACGGCCTCGGCGTCAATCTGGGGCGACTGGCCCGCTGGGAGGAAGCCCTCGCCGAGTCGCGCGATGTGTGCACGATCCGGGAGCGCATCCTCGGCCCCGACCACCCCGACACCCTCGTCAGCCGTCGCGAGGTCGCGGTCGGCCTGGGCTGGCTGGGCCGCTGGGCCGATGCCCTCACCGTGTACCGGACGGTCGCCGAGGCCCGCGAGCGCGTCCTCGGCGCCGACCACCCCGACGCGCTCGCCAGCCGGAACGACGAGGCGCACTGTCTCGAACAGCTCGGGCGCGGCACGGAGGCGGTCGAGCTGTACCGCAAGGTCGCGGCGCTGCGCCGGCAGCGGGGCGTCGAACCGCACTGACCAGGAACCTCCGACCCGCCGCCTCTGGTCAGAGGCGATCGTCCCGTGTTACCAAGGGCCATGCCCGCACCTGACACGTATGACGCAGTGATCGTGGGCGGCGGCCACAACGGTCTGGTCGCCGCCGCCTATCTCGCCCGCGCCGGACAGTCCGTCCTCGTCCTCGAACGCCTCGGCACGACCGGGGGAGCGGCCGTCTCGACCCGTCCCTTCGACGGAATCGACGCCCGGCTGTCGCGCTACTCGTATCTGGTGTCCCTGCTGCCGCAGAAGATCGTCCGCGATCTCGGGCTGGACTTCGCCGTACGCAAGCGGACCGTCTCCTCGTACACACCGACCGTGCGGGGCGGCCGCTCCACCGGACTGCTCGTCGGCGGGGACACCACCCGGGAGTCGTTCGCCGCGCTCACCGGGGGCGAGCGCGAGTACGCGGCCTGGCAGCGCTTCTACGGCATGACGCAGCAGGTCGCCGAGCGGGTCTTCCCGACCCTCACCGAGCCGCTGCCCAGCCGGGACGCGCTCCGCGACCGGATCGGTGACCCGGACGCCTGGCGGATGCTCTTCGAAGAACCGATCGGTGTGGCCGTCGAGGAGAACTTCGCCGACGATCTCGTACGCGGTGTCGTGCTGACCGACGCCCTGATCGGCACCTTCGCGGACGCGCACGACCCGTCCCTGCTCCAGAACCGCTGCTTCCTCTACCACGTGATCGGCGGCGGCACCGGCGACTGGGACGTCCCCGTCGGCGGCATGGGCGCGCTCACCGACGCCCTCGCGCAGGCCGCCCGGACGGCGGGCGCCGAGATCCGGGTCCGGCACGAGGCGACCCGGGTCGAGACCGACGGCACCCGGGCCGAGGTCACCGTCCGCTCACCCGACGGTGAACACCGGGTCGCCGCCCGCCGGGTCCTCGTCAACGCATCGCCGCAGGCCCTCGCCGCACTCCTCGGCGACGAGCCGCCGGCCCCAGCCGAAGGCGCCCAGCTGAAGGTCAACATGTTGCTGCGCCGACTGCCCCGGTTGCGCGACCGCTCCGTCGATCCACGCCAGGCGTTCGCCGGAACCTTCCATATCGCGGAGGGGTACGGGCAGCTGGCCGACGCCTACCGGGACGCCGCATCGGGCCGGCTGCCGACGGCGCCCCCGTCCGAGATCTACTGCCATTCACTGACCGACCCGTCGATCCTCGGTCCCGACCTCGCCGCCCGCGGCTACCAGACCCTCACTCTCTTCGGCCTGCACACGCCCGCCCGGCTCTTCGCAGCGGACAACGAGGCGACACGCGCCGCCCTCCTCAAGGCCACGCTCGCCGAACTCGACACGCATCTCGACGAGCCGATCGCCGACTGTCTGGCCGTCGACGGGAACGGCGAGCCGTGCATCGAGGCGAAGACCCCGCTGGACCTCGAACGGGATCTGCGGCTGCCCGGCGGCCATATCTTCCACCGGGATCTCGCCTTCCCGTACGCCACGGAGTCCACCGGTCGGTGGGGCGTCGAGACGGCGCACGCCAATGTGCTGCTGTGCGGGGCGGGCGCCGTGCGCGGTGGCGGGGTCAGCGGGGTTCCCGGCCACAACGCCGCGATGGCGGCACTGGGCCGGTGACCCGCACCTGCTGATCCGTACCTATTGACCGAACACGCCGCGCAGCGCGCCCAGTTTGCGCGGCAGGTCGTACTCCGCTCCGCCCTCGTGTCCGTTGTACGTGAACACCTCGATCGCGGCCGGTCCGGCGTAGCGGTGGTAGGCGGCGAACACCGTCGACGACGGGCAGATCTTGTCCATCAGGCCCACCGAGAACCACGCCGGAGCGGTCGCGCGCGCCGCGAAGTTGACCCCGTCGAAGTAGGACAGCGTCTCCATCGCCTCGTCGATCCGGAAGCGGTGCCCGGACAGCCAGCGGGCGATCTCCGCGTACGGGCCCGCGTCCGTGATCTGCGAGGCGCGCCGGTAGTGGCAGAGGAACGGCACATCGGCGACCGCCGCCACCACATCGTCGCGCAGCCCCGCAGCGGCGAGGGCGAGCCCGCCGCCCTGGCTGCCCCCGAGGACCGCGATCCGCGATGCGTCCACGGCCTCGTGCGCCTTCGCCGCATCGACGGCCCGCACCGCGTCCGTGATGAGCCGCCGGTAGTAGTGCCGGTACGGATCCTCGATGCCGCGCGTGAGGAAGCCGGGGGACGAGGAGCCGTGGCCGTCAGGGCCGATGTCCGGGGTGTCCGCGGTGTTCTTGCCCCCACCGCCCTGCCCCCGGTTGTCCATGATCAGATGCGCGTAGCCGAGGGCGCTCCAGGTCAGCCAGGAGTACGGAATGCCCCGGCCGCCGTTGTAGCCGATGTACTGCACCACGGCGGGCAGCGGCGCCGAGCGTGCTCGCGGCAGCATGAGCCATGCCTTCACCGGTTGCCCGCCCCAGCCGCGGAACGTCACATCGAAGGCGTCGACTGTCGCGAACCCGGCGTCGTAGGGGACGAACTCGGCGTCCAGCTCGTGACGGGCCGTCTCGGTGAGCGTCTTCGCCCAGAAGGCGTCGAAGTCCGCGGGCTCCTCCGGCTCCGGCCGGTACGCCCGCAGCCGCTCCAGGTCCATGTCGAACAGCACGGGTCTAGCTCCTGTTCAGGGTGAGGGTGAGGGTTGCGCCGTGGCGTTCAGCGGTGTCGGCCGTGATCCGGATGCCCGTTGCCGTGGCCGAGACGCTGACGCCCGGATCGGCGGAGACGACGGTCAGACCGCGCTGCGCGAGGTGGAGCACAACCGAGGACCGTAGCTGGGTCGGATCGGACAGGGACACCGTCACCGTCTTGCCATCGGGCCGCACCAGCACCGACGCGGGGCCGTCCGAGGTGAGGTCCTGAGCGGTGCCCGCGGTCCAGAAGTTCGCCGCGAACAGCCCGTCCGCGCACCGGCGTACCGCATGCACGGCCGTGGAATCGGCGACCAGCCTCACCGGCGGTGCGTCCGACCAGAGCCTGGTGCGTGCGGCGGACGCGGCGGGCGCCTGCAGCCAGAAGTAGCCGGCCCCGTCCGGTGCCGTTCCGTGGTCCTGCCACAGCGTCAGATAGGGGCGGGTGACGGGGGTGTCGGTGCCGTACTTCAGGTTGATCTCGCGCCAGGTCGCGGTGCGCTCCTCGCGCACGCCGTCGACCGTGGTGGCCCTGGGGAAGATGTAGCCGCCGGTCCCCGCGAGGTGCAGCCAGCGGACCCGGTCGAGCCGGTCCGACCAGCCCGCGCCGGCCGGAACTGCTGTGCCGTTGACGAGCAGAGCCGCCTGCGGGTCGCGCAGTTTGCGGTTCTCCACGACCGTCTCTGCGGTGCCCGCGTCGGCGGTGATGCCCGAGCCGACACAGGCGATCACGTCGTCCAGGCAGAACCAGCTCTTCAGACCGCGCAGCGAACTCCCGAACGCGCGCAGCTCCATGCCGTACGCGCCGAGCGTCGTTCCGGGCAGTGCCGCACCGCCCGCCCAGTCCGCCGTGCTGGTGGTGCGCTGGCCGGCCGCATCCCCGGGGCGGCCGGCGATGACGGTGGTGCCGGGCAGCCGGGCCGGGTCGACGGTCGGCCAGTAGTCCTCGCTGTAGTGCCCGAGATCGTCCGTGTAGAGCAGGACCATGCCGTCGGAGAGATGCCAGGCGTGCAGGTTCTCGTTCTGGATCGACTCGTAGTTGTAGATCCTCGAGGAGTACGCGGAGATGCCGAGCGCGAACGACGGCCGGTGGTGGGCCGCCTTGTCCATCCGCGGGTGCTGCTTGTGGGCGACCAGCGAGCCGCGCGCCGGGACGGGCGAGGCGATGATCCGCCGGGCGGCGACGAGTGTGGCCAGGTCGGTGACGGCGAGGAAGTCCCGGTAGGTGTCCTCGGCGATCCATTGCTTGACCAGCGCCGTGAACCGGTCGGCGGTGTCCCCGGGGAAGCTCGGGATGAGCCGCACCACGGCCTCGATGACCGTCTGTGCCGAGACATGCCCTTGTTTGCTGGGGCGGGCGATCTCGCGCCCGCAGACCGACGCCATCACGTCGCCGCGGGCGATCAGCGGGTCGAAGCCGTCGTCGACCCAGTGCCGGACGTTGTCGAGATCGGGGTCGGTGACCGTCCACGGCGTCCCGGCGAGCAGGTTCAGCAGCCGCGAGAGATTGCCGAGCAACTCCTTGCCGTAGCCGCCGTTGTACGGGTGTTTGTAGTGCTGGAGGAACGAGCCGTCGGAGTAGAACCCCTCGCCGGTCCCCTCCGCGGCCGCACTGGTGTCGTTGAACGCCAGCACACTGTTGGCCCCCGAACCCTCGACGTCCGAAAGAGCGTCACGGACCCGGACGAGATCGTCGACGTTGTCGCGCAGTACCGCGTTGACCGCGACGACGGTGGAGATCCACACCCGGTTGGCACCGGTCGCGATCTGCCGGTCGGCCCGCCACAGGTTCGGGTCGGGCGTGTAGTGCCGGACGGCCGTGCTGATCCGGTCCAGCCGCCCGGTACCGAGGGCGTCGTACAGCAGGACGGACGCGTCGTTGAGGGCGAGCGCGGAGCCGATCTCCCAGTCCCAGTCGTTGTCGAACCTGGTGTGCTCGGGGCCGTAACGGTTCGTCAGCATCCAGTCGATGCCGGCCAGCAGCAGATCACGCAGCGCGGTGTCGCCGTGCTGCGGGGTGCCGGGGACGGCCCACGCGGTCGCGACCGTGGCGAGGCGCTTGAACGACGTGGTGACGTGGTTGGAGAGCGTGGTACTGGTCAGATCGGGGAACAGCCCGTCGGTTCGGGTCGGGTCGAGGCCCTTGACGGACGTGGTCGCGGCTTTGCCGATCCTGGCCACCGTCGCCGCGATCTGCGGGTCCGTGAGATCGAGACCCGGGCCGCCGGTGAGGAGGGTGTGCCAGCGGGTGCGTAGCGCGGCGGCGTCACCCGCTGCGGCGGACGCGGTCCCTCCGGCGGACGTGACAGGCAGCGCGGCGGCTGCGCCGAGCGCCGCCGCCCCGGCGAGAACAGTGCGTCGGGTGGCGCCACGGGTAGTGCCTCGGTTCATGATGCGGGCCCTCACAGGAGGTGTCGGCGGTCGACGGCCGCGGCGAGCGCCGCATGGCCGGAGGGGTTGGGGTGCAGTCCGTCCCCGCTGTCGTGCGCGGGCAGCATCCGCGAGGGGCGGTCCGGGTCGCGGACCGCGGCGTCGAAGTCGGCGACGGCGTCGAAGACCCGGCCGGTGCGCACCGTCGCGTTGATCCGCTGCCGGACCGCTTCGAGCCCGGGCGTCCAGCGGGCCCAGCCTTCGAACGGCGTGATCGTCGCGCCGACGACCCGCAGCCCGGCGCCCCTGCCGCGCAGGACGAGCTGCCGGTAGCCGGCCAGGACGAGCGTGGGATCCGTCTGACCGGGCGGCTGCTGAAGATCGTTGACCCCGAGATGTACGAACACGGTCCGCAGTCCGGGCAGCGACAGCACATCGCGGTCGAAGCGGGCCTGTCCGCTCGGACCGAACCTGGCGTCGTCCAGCAGCACCCGGTTGCCGCTGATGCCGAGATTGGCGACGGCCGAGCCGGGAAGGCGTCGCGCCAACTGGTCCGGCCAGCGCAGATCGGCGTCGTCCGGGGTGCCGACACCCTCGGCTATGGAGTCGCCGAGCACCGCGATCACCGGTCCGTGCGCGTCTGTCACCTCGACGGCCGTCAGCAGGAACACGGAGGTCGTGCGGACGCCGTCGACACTGTGCGAGGCATGGGTGTTGCGGTGGAAGGAGAGCGGTCCGGTGGGGCCCGGCAGCCGGGTCTCCACGGTCAGCAGGGCCGCTTCGGTGGTACGCAGACCGGCGACCGGATCACTCGTCAGCGAGGCGCCCGCGGCGATCCACGCCCGCGGCTGCCCGCCGAAGGTCACGGCGTGCCCGCCCGCGGTCACCGGCCCGACCAGGACCGGCACGGTGCCGAAGGCATGCCCGTACCGCAGCCGGACCTGTCCGCCGGCGGACAGCCGCACGGCGGCGGTGAACGTCCCGTCGGTGAGTCCGGCGCTCGCCAATGTGTCGGTGGCGGTCGGCGCGGTCTGCGCGGCCGCCCAGGAGGTCGTCCAGCGTGAACGGCCCGCCTCGCGACTCGGCGCCGCCACGGCCTGCGGACCTGGCGCCGTCGCGGCTGCCGCGGCCAGTCCGGCCGCCGCCGTCAGTACCCCGCGTCTCGCAGGTCCCCGGCCGCTCACTGCGGGCACGCACCCGTCGGCGTGTACTCGCTGCCGTAGGTGCCGACGGCGTCGCCGCCGGTGTTGCCGCTCATCGTGTTGGTGCACACCGGTCCCTGCGGAGTGCGCATGAACTTGATGCCGCCGCCCGCGTTGCCGGTGATGGTGTTGCCGTAGACGCTGGTGTCGATACCGTCCGTCGCGGTGTCACCACCGAGCCTGATGCCCGCGCCGACGTTGTCGTGAACTGTGTTGTAGCGGAAGATGTTGCCGCTGCCGCGCGCGTCGAGACCGCCCGAACTCGAGTCCTTCTGGCCGCTGCAGTCGTTGTACTCGACGTAGTTGTTCGTCGAGTTCTCCTTCAGGTCGACGCACTCATTGCCCTGGGTGGCGATGGTGTTGTGGTGGATGCGGTTGTTCCTGCTGATGTCGGGTGCCGCGTCCGGGGCGCCGTTCGCGCCCTGCTGCTCGGGGGCGGTGCCGAGGTAGATGCCCTCACCGTTCTTGCCACCGCCGCCGAACTTGAAGTCTGCGACGCCACAGTTGGTGATGGTGTTGCCGGAGATGTCGGCGCCGGTGACGAGATAGCGCACCCGCAGGCACTCGTCGGCGGCGTTCTTCAGCGTCATATCGGTGATGTGCAGCGTGCCCACACCATTACCGGGGGTCGTGCTCATGACATAGATGAGCTTCAGGCGGTAGCCCGACACATCGGTGGACGACCCGTGCAGCCCGTCCACGGTGAAGCCGCTCAGTGTGGTCGAGTCGTGCTGCACCTGAATGATCCGGGCGTCGCCCGCCCCGTTCACCACCGCCGTCGAGGGTCCGGTGATCGTGACGCCGGCCCGCCTCGTCACCACGTCCTGCGCGTACGTACCGGCGGCGAGATGCACCACCGCGCCCGTCGGCGCCAGGTCCACTGCCTTCTGGATCGTGGCGAGCGGAGCACTCGCCGACGTCCCGGCGTCGGAGTCACTGCCCGACGGCGACACGTAGTAGGCGGTCGCCGACTCCGCCGCGACGGACGGCGGCGGGAAGGCGAGCGGAGCGCCGGCGGCGAGGGCGGCGACGAGGGCGGTGCGCAGTAAACGGCTCATGGGGTGTGCCTCCTGGGATCGGCGAAGGACAGGGCGAGCAGTACCGGAATGCTCGGGCCGAGAAGCAGTGGGCCCAGCGGTACGACGAGGGAGAGCAGCGCTGCGGAGATCACCGCGCCGAGCAGTGCCGTGCCACGGGCCGCGGACCCGAAGCCGAGCACCAGCGCAGCCCGCGACCAGGAACGGACCGTCCCCCGTGGCGAACGGCCTGCCTCGGCCGCCAGCGCCACATGGTGGATGACCGCGGCCGCCGCGATGCCCACCTGAGCGGCGAGTACCACGAACGTCCAGGGCTCCGAACGGCCCAGCAGGTGGGTGATGTTGGCGGTGAGGACGAAGGCCGCGACAGTGGACACCAGCGAGTGCAGCCACAGCTTGCGCCAGTACTGCGGGAACGCGGTGAACGCGCGGGTGAAGCAGCGGGTGTCCCCGTCGGTGCGCCACCGCTGCAGGGCGTAACCCATCGTGGCGAGCGCGGGCAGCCACGTCACGACGCCGAGGGACAGTACGGCGAACGCGGACCCAGCAGCCGCCGGGTAGGCCACGAACTCCAGCCGGCGCAGCAGTGTCGGCCACCCGGACGAGGCGGCGGCCCGCTGTTCCGGGGGCGGGAGTGTTGCCTGCATGGGTCAGCCGACCTTTCCTGTGTACGGCTCCGGGACATCGAGGAGCACGCGTCCGTTCAGCTCCAGCCGCGTGGCCGCGACGACGTACGGTGCGTGGGCGTCGTCGCGGAGGAGCACGGCCGCGGCATCGGCGGACACAGCGGCGGTACGGATCCGGCGCGCGACGGGGGAGAGCAGCACCGTTTCGCCGTGGAAGGTGACGCCGTGCCCGTCCGTGCACTCGGCCCGCTCGCCCGGGTCCGCCGCACCGGGCGTGATCGCCGTGAGGAACAGCCCGTGGACGGACCGCGAGGATGTCGACCGGAGAGTGTGCAGTGTGCGGGTGAGACGCAATTCCGGTGTGCTGGACGTCGGATTGGCCTCGACCTCGGTGACCTCCGAGGCGACCGATGCGTCGAGCGGGGCGAACTGCCGTACCCCCGCCACGGCCGAGCCGGACCGGATCAGCCGCGTACCGTCCGGCTGCGGCTCGGTGGGCCGGTCGGTCTGGAGGAGGAACGTCCATTCCCGCCCCTCGCCCGGCTCCGATTCCGCCAGGTCGAGCAGCACCAGCCGCCCCGACGGGGTGAACACCAGCGTCCGGTCGAGCCGTCGCACCCCGAGCCCCGGGTCGTACATCGCGGCGATCTCCGCTGTCGCGTGCACCCAGCCGCACTCGTCGCCGACGAGCACATCGCGCTGCCGGGCCTGCCGCTCGAACGGAAGGTCCTTGTAGACGTGGTACCGGTCCTCGTCCGCGTAACCCTGCCCGTCCACCAGCAGCAGATTGTGGTGCGCGGCCCGCTTGCGGTTGCTGTACCCCTCGTCGATCGCAAGGAACTCACCCTGCGAGACCATCACGAAGGAACCGGAGTCCGGGTGATGGTGCCCCTGGTTGAGGGTCTCCCAGCCCCGTTCGGCCCGGTGCTTCGCAGATGTCTCCCACGCCTTGTGACCGCCGCCCGGACTCGCCTTGAACGAGACGAACGTGGCATCGTCGTCCCATCCCGTACGCGCCGCCAGCAGCCCCAGATCCGGGAAGAACGCCCGGGTCCCGGTGGGCCGCGTGGCCGGCACGGACGGGTCGTACCAGAGGTATTCGAGATGGGCCTCCGGCAGGATCCCCGGTCGCACCCCGCTCTCCGACGCCTCCTGCCAGAGCAGCTCGCCCGACGCCAGATCGCCCATCCACTGAGCCTCCGGGATGCCGTACTGGGCGGCCAGGCGGTAGTACAGGGCGGCGCTGTGCCCGCTGCGCCGGTCGTGGCAGTCGCCGTGGTCGACATTGCGGGCGAAGCCGGGGGCGGTCTGGTGCAGCCGGTAGTGGAACGTACGGGAGAGAAAACCGCCCCGGTCCCACCAGTCGATGCCTTCCGCCTCCTGGAGGAGATCCAGATGGATCGCCAGGAACGGCACACCGTATCGCCAGTAGACGACCCCCTCGGCGTGCGAGCCGTCCTCCGGCATCAGATCGAGGACCGTACCGAGGTTCTCCTTGGCGCGCTCGGTCCACTCCTCCTTGCCCAGCACGTACCCGGCCGTCGCCAGCCCCGCGTAACAGATCCAGTTGTGGTTCTGCCAGTACGACGACGACCACCAGCCGCCCTCGCTCGCCACCGCGAACTCGTACATCCGCCGCCCCTGGAGCAGCAGTTTGTACCGGAGCAGCGCCCGCAGCCCGTCCGGCAGATCGTCACCGATCCACCGATGGGCGAGCGACAGATGGTGCAGCAGCCAGCCGGCGTCCAGGTCGTGGTCCGGCATATGGGCCTTGCCCCAGTGCGGCAGTCGGACCGCCGCCTCGATCCAGCGACGGCTCTCCGCCAGATGGGCCGGATCGCCGCCGACCCGGTGGGCCAGCGCCGGATTGGACGCGGCGGGACCCAGCCAGGTGATGCTGGCCAGAGGGTGGGTGCGGGGCGGGGTCAGGCCGCGCAGGCGGGCGGCCTCCTCGTACAACCGCGCCTGCTGGGCGGGGCGCGGACCGGGCGGCGGGGTCGCCGAGAGCAACACGATTCAGTCCTCCGTCCGGAACCACGCCGTGCTGCCGTCGGCCAGACCCACCGTCAGCCCGTCACCGCCCAGCTGTACGTGGGTGACGGGGGGCCCCGCCGACGACGCCTGGTACACCGAGGCGAACGTGACCCGCTGCGTCTGCGCAGTGAAGTCGACCCGGGTGCAGATCCGCTGCGGATCGTCGGCCGGGCCGGGGCCCGGCCGGGTGACCGGACGGACCGGTACGCCGGCGGTGTGCGTGTGCCAGCCGTGCAGCGTCTCGTCGCCGTACCACGTGGTGCGTACGGGGCCGCCGGCCTGCAGCTGGACGTCCAGCGCGACGCCGGGGCGCAGCTGCTCGGTGAACTGTCTGGAGTCCTCCGCCGTGACCGTCAGCACATCGACGAGGTAGCCGTCACCGACCGTGATCCGCCGTACCGCGCGCACACCTTCGTAAGCTTCGGTCACCTCGGCGCGGACGGAGGCGCCGTCCGAATCGAGCAGCTTCCCGGTGCACTCCGCCTGTTCGGCGCGGTCCACCCGGAAGGCGGGATGCGCCTCGGTGGACGCGTACAGATCACGGAACTCGGCGTGGCCATAAGGGACCTGACCGGGATCGGGTTGCCATGGGGCGGTGTCCCCGTACAGATACAGCGACAGCTTGTCGCGATGTCCGTGCGAGCCCCCGTGCGGACCGAAGTCCAGCAGCGCATGGATCCCTGCCCCGCGCAGCACCGCATATCCGGTCGCGCGGAACACAGTGACCCGACCCGGCGCCGGACGCTCCGGCAGCGGCGGGCCCGCGAACCAGCCGCCCAGCGCCCGGTCCAGTCCGTCGTCGTGCGTGCCGAGTTCGGACCGGGCCCACGCCGCCACCGCCTCCAGGGCCGAGGACGGCACCAACTGCTGTGCCAGTGCCACCAGCTCGAGCCACTCCAGGGCGAGCGGACGGCGCAGATACGGGCCGTCGTGCAGTGCGGGGAGAACGCCGCCGGGTGTTGCGACGGTCGCCAGCACATCCGTCATTCCGGCGAGTACGTCGACCACATCGGACGGAATGGCCGCCGGATCCGTGGAGCGCAGCGCCAGCAGCGCGGCCCGCAGCACGAACCCGTGGTAGTAGGTGCTGCCCTCCCACTCCCAGCCGTCGTCGGCGACCGCGACGCGCAGATGCGCGTACAGCCCGTGGTCGCCGTCGAGCCATATCTTCGCACCCTCCCACTCCTGACCGCGGGCCGCGGCCGCGCCACGACTCGCCGCCACACCTGCGGCGTTGAGCCACGCCGTGTAGTTGGAAGCGAGGTGTCCCTGTCCCGTCAGCACATCCCGGGCGTCCAGCGCCGCCCGCTCCAGATCGTCGAGGAGCGGCAGCACCGCTGCCAGACCGTCCGCGGATTCCTCGGCCAGTGAGATGACGGTGTGTCCGATGTTGACCGCCCAGATGGCGTCGGTCAGCGCCTGGTGGAAGAGCCGGCCGCGCAGCATCCAGGCCTGTGCCTCGCCGTGCCGCTCGGTGGCGAGCTCCGCGTACAGACCGGCGTACTCGACGAGCCGGGCCACCGCCTCCGCCCGCTCACCCCGGTGGGCGAGTATCCGCAGATGCCGCGCCCACGCCTGGTGCGACAGCACCAGCCAGGCGCCGCGTACCGCCTCGTCGTCCACCCGGCAGCCGTACGCGCACCGCGCACCACCGTCCGGGAAGGTCCCGGCGAGCAGATCACCGTGGTCGAGCTCGACCCCGTGTGCCGGGCAGACGTACGCGTGCCACCAGCCGCCGCGCTCCCGGGCGATCCGCTTCAACGCGGCCATACGCCACCGTCGATGTCCACCGTGGTGGCGGTGAGGAAGCCGGACGTCGGCGACGCGAGGTGGACGACGGCCGCGGCCACGTCCTCCGGCGTGCCGGCCCGGCCGACGGGGATGCCCGCCTCCATCGCCTGCTGCGCCGCCGGCGCGGTGAACGTGTCGTGGAAGGCGGTGCCCTTGATGAAACCCGGGGCGACGGTGTTGACCGTGATCCCGGTACCGCCGAGTTCCTTGGCCAGCCCCTTGGTGAAGCCGCGGATGCCGGCCTTGGCCGCCGCGTACGCCACCGAACCGGGGCCGCCGCCGTTGTGCGCGGCCAGCGACGACATGGTGATGATGCGACCGGCCGACGACTGCGTCAGATGCGGCAGCGCGGCCCGCACGGTACGGAACGTCGACGTCAGGTTGGTGGACATCACCCGGTCGAAGTGGTCGTCGGTCATCTCGGCGATCGTGGTGCGGCCGATCAGATGGCCCGCGTTGCAGACCAGCACGTCCAGTCCGCCGAGGAACCCGGTCGCTTCATCGACGACCCGGTCGACATCCGCGGTCACGGTCACATCGGCCTGGAACGCCTTCGCCCTGCGGCCCAGCGCCTCGATGGCGGAGACCGTCCTCGCGGCCTCGTCGGCCGAGGAGTGGTAGTGGACGGCGACATCGGCGCCGGCCTCGGCGAGGGCGACGGCGATGGCCCGGCCGATGCCGTGCCCCGCTCCCGTCACCAGAGCGCGGGATCCGTTGAGATCAGCAGACATGGGAGACAACCCTTTCGATGACCGGCCGCTCGGGACCGGAACCGGTCACTTGAGACCGGCAGTTGCGAAGCCCTGCACGAAATAGCGCTGGCCGATGAGGAAGAGCACGACCATGGGGAGGGTGGCGAGCGTCGTGCCCGCCATCAGGAAGTGCCACTGGGTGCCGTTCTCCGTCTTGAAGACGGAGAGCCCGACCTGGATAACCCGCAGGCTGTCCGTGCGGGTCACCAGCAGTGGCCAGAGGAAGTTGTTCCAGGACGACTCGAAGGTCAGCAGCGCCACCGTGGTGAGTGCGGGCTTGACCTGCGGTGTCATGATCCGTGCGTAGATCCGGAACTCGCCGAGCCCGTCCAGCCGGGCCGCCTCCTCCAGCTCCACCGGAAGGTCCAGATAGAACTGGCGGAAGAGAAAGACGGCGAACGGGGTGACGGCGCCGGGGACGATCAGCGCCCACCAGGAGTCCAGCCAGCCGCTGCCGCCCTGGCCGAAGATGTCGTTCCCGCCGGCCAGCGGCATGAAGCGGACGATCAGGAACTCCGGCAGCACCTTCGTGTACGTCGGGATCATCAGCGCGGCGATGAAGAGATAGAAGATGACCTCGCTGCCACGGAACCTGATGCGGGCCAGGGAGTACCCGGCCATCGACGCCACCAGCACATTGAGCACCGTGTGGCTGATGGCGATGATGAAGCTGTTGCGGGCGTACGTGGCGAACGGCGCCGCCTTCAGCGCGTCGAGGTAGTTACCGAACTCCCAGTGCTGCGGCAGCAGTCCGGCGTTTTGCGAGGCGATCTCCGCCGGTGTCTTGAGCGAGGTGAGCACCATCCAGATGAACGGCACCACCATCAGCAGCGAGATGACGGCCAGCGTCACGTAGAGCGCGATCCGCCCGGCGGAGACCATTGTGGACGGGCCACGCGCGGGACGTGGCCGGGCGCTCGACTTCTGCAGCTCAGCTGTGGCCACGGGTGCCTCCCATGATCCGCCGGTTGACCAGGGTGAACCCCATGAGCAGCACGAACAGCACCAGTGACTGCGCACAGGCGTAGCCGACGCGGAACTCCCGGAAGGCGGACTTGTAGATCTCGTACGTCATCATCGTGGTGCTGTTGGCGGGGCCGCCGTCGGTCAGGATGTAGATCTGGTCGAAGGACTGGAACGCGCTGATCATCGACGTGATGAGCACGAAGAACGTGGCGGGTTTCAGCAGCGGCAGCGTGATCGAGAAGAACTGCCGCACCTTGGAAGCACCGTCCACCGAAGCGGCCTCGTACAGCTCCTTCGGCAGGGACTGCAGTGCGGCCAGGTAGATGAGCATCTTCATGCCGATGCCCTGCCAGATTCCGACAAGGATCACCGAGGGCATCGCCCACGTCGTCGACGAGAGCCAGGCCGGCCCGTCGATCCCGAGGAACGAGAGCAGCGCGTTCAGCAGCCCGTTGCCAGGGTTGTAGATCCACAGCCAGACCAGTGCGATCGCGACGGTCGCCGTCACCTGTGGCAGGAAGATCGCGGTACGGAAGATGCCGCGGGCTCGCAGTCCGGTGTGCAGCGCCAGGGCCATCAGCAGCCCCAACGCCATCCCGAACGGCACGGTGAAGAAGGTGTAGACGACCGTGTTGACGATGGACTTTCGGAAGACCGCGTCGTCCAGCATGTCCCGGAAGTTGTCCAGGCCGACGAACTGTGGCGCAGTCAGCACGTCGTACTTCGTGAAGGCCAGGACCACCGAGGCGACGACCGGCAGGCCGATCCAGAGCGAGGCGTGCAGCAGGGCGGGCGCCACCATCAGCATTCCGGCCCGGCGCCGACGGCGCCCCGGACCCGTCGGGACCCTGCCGGTACGCTTCGGCACCGTCTTCTTCTCAGGCGGGGAAGGCGGCCGTGCGGGCCTGGCCTTCACTACGGATGTCGTTCCCACAGTGACGGGTCCTCACATCCTGCCGATGGCGGCCTCGGCGAGCCGGCCGAGTTCCGCGATGGCGTCCTTCGCGGACTGACCGCCCACGATCGCGGGCTCCAGCGTCGGCTTGATCTTCTCGCGTATCTCCATCCAGGCCGCAGTGCCGCCCTCCGAGCAGGCATCGCCCATGCTCTGCAGAGAGAGATCGACGAACTTGTTCTCCTTCACGTAGCTGGTGTCGTTGAGGTCCTTCAGCCCCGGCACCGAGCCCCGCTGCTCGGCGGCGCCGAGGATCGACTCGGGCGTCGCGAGGTGCTCGACGAGCGCACGGGCCGCGGCAGGGTGCTTGGAGCTTGCGGACTGGGAGACGAGCGTGCCGCCCTGAAGCATCGCCGGCTTGCGGTTGGCGAGGATGAACGCACCCACCTTGTCACCCTCGATCAGCTCCGGATTGGTGTCCTTCAGCTGATTCCACAGGGCGCTGGTCGACATCATCATCGACGCCTTGCCGGTCTGGATGTTCGACGGAGCACCGAGGTCGGTCTTCTTGGCGTAGTCCGACGAGCCGTCCTTGATCAGGTCCTTGAAGAACTGTAGCGCCTCCACCCCACGGGCGTTGTTGAACAGCACCTTCTTGCCGTCCGCGCTGAAGAGCCGGCCGCCGTTGGCGAAGAGGAACGTCTCCCAGCACTGGCGCAGATCGATCGAGAACGGGTCGAAACCGAGGTGACCATCCCTCGTCAACTGCCTTGACACAGCCCGCAGTTCGGCCCAGTTGGCCGGAGTCTTCTTGATTCCCGCCTCGGCGAAGTGGTCCTTGCGGTACACGACGATGCGAGTGTCGAGGACGACCGGCAGCGCGTACAGCCTGCCGTCGTACCGCGACGGCTCCAGCACCCGCTTCTCGTAGTCGTGCGCGGAGGCCAGCTTCTCCGGCAGCTCGGCGATCGCCTTCTTGGCGGCGAACGGCGGGATCCAGCCGACCCCCATCATCAGTACATCGGGCAACAGCCCGCCCGCGAGGCCCGTGGTGATCTTCTCGTTGAGCTGGGCGTACGTGGTGTAGTCGACGTTCACCTTGACCTTGGGATGCTTCTTCCTGAAACCCCCGAGGATCTCCTTCTCCAGCAGCGACTTGCCGTCGGCGCCTTCGTAGATCGGGGTGAGCAGCGTGATCTCGCCCTCGGCGGGGCCGTCGGCGGAGCCGGCCGTCGATGTGCCGGTACCGCATCCGCCGAGCGCTGCGGCAGCGGCGCCCGCACCGATTGCGGCGAGCAGCGACCGTCTGTTGAGTTCCATGGGACACCCCTCTGGAGGTGGAAGCTGTAGATCGATCCAGCGATGGCAACCCGGCCACTACTGGGAAGCGCTAGTAAATCGATGCACTGATGCTAGGAACGCCTCAAGAGAGACGTCAACAGCTGATGCACGAGAATTTTCAAGGGAGTTAACAGGTGTACCGGTGAAGAGTGTTCAGTAAATCGGTACACTGGATCGTCGAATGGGTTCCGAACCGGAGGTGGCATGAGCGGGGTAACGATCCATCAGGTCGCGGAGGCTGCTGGGGTTTCCGCGAGCACGGTTTCGAACGTCCTCAACGGACGTACGGACCGTATGCAGGCGACCACCCTGGCCCGAGTCGAGCGGGCGATCGACCAGCTGAGCTACCGGCCCAACCGTGCGGCAAGGATGCTGCGCACCGGCCGGATCAAAGTCATCGGTCTCATCGTGCCGTCGGTCGCCAACCCCTTCTGGGGGTCGCTCGCCCGCGAGTTGGAGTCCATCGCGCTCGCCGAGGGCTACCACGTACTGCTCTGCAACAGTGAGCGTGATCCGGCCCGCGAGCTCAAGTACGGCGAGGAGCTGCTCGCCGACGGGGTGAGCGGAGTAGTGCTCTGTTCCTCGCTGCCGTCGCTCGATCATGTGGCACCGCTGCTCAGTCGCGGTCTGAAAATGGTCGCCTTCGACCGCACCGCCCAGGCGGGTGACCCGCCGTCACTGGCATCCATCAGCGTGGACAACGCGATGGGTGCCGAACTCGCCACGCGTCATCTCATCGAACTCGGCCACCGACGGCTGGCGTTCGTCTCCGGGTCGGTCAGCAGCGTCAACCGCCGCGAGCGACTGCGCGGCTTCCGCGCCGCCCTGGAATCGGCGGGGCTCGACCCGGCCGACGCGGTGGTCTGGCCGGGCGCCGACACCACCGAGTTCAGCGACAAGGATGCCGCCGAACTGGGCCGCAAGGCGGCGCGGGAGCTCCTGTCCGGACCGCACCCGCCCACCGCTTTCGTCGCCATCAACGACATGTGCGCGATCGGGATCTGCCGGGGCGCGAAGGACGCGGGGCGCAGCGCCGGACAGGACGTCTCGGTGGTCGGCTTCGACGACATCCTGCTCGCCGACCTCTTCGAACCGCCGCTCACCACGGTCCGCCAGCCGCTGCCGGAGATGGCAGCCGAGACGTTTCAGCAGCTGCGGGCCAGGATCGACTCGGCCCCGGTGGCCGGGCGTTCCCTGCTCATCCGGCCGCGACTGGTCGTACGGGAGTCGACGGCGCCGGCCCCGGTGCCCGCTCCGGCCGGTGCCTCCGTCCCTGCATCGACGGAGGCCGGACAGCCGCTCGTGGGATAGCCGGAGTGCGGAACCGCCCGCCGATTCCGCACCCCGCCCTGTTCCGTACAGCGGTGCAGGACGCCGTACGACGGTTCAGGCGCGGCGACCGGGAAACGCCGCGCCCTGCGCGCCCGTCACCGACGGTTGATCAGGAGGCAGTGCAGGCAACGATGGAGGGCGTCGCCGTGCTGCCGTTCGTCATGACGGTGAACCCGAAGGTCGTCGACGCTCCGGCCGCCAGGCTGCCGTTGCCGTTCGGCTTCATGGTCATCACGTTCCCGCTGGTGTCCCAGCTGGGAGTGCCGTTCCAGGTCGTGGAGACCTTCTGCGGCGAGGTCAGGGTCACCGGCACCGACCAGCCGGTGATCGCGGAACTTCCGGCCTTCACCGTCACCTGCCCGTTGTAGCGGTCACTCCAGGAGTCGGTGCGGGTGTAGGTCGCCGTGCAGGTGGCGCCGCCCGTGCCGCCACCAGGAGTACCGCCACCGGTGCTGCCGCCGAGTGCGGCGAGCACCGCGTCGTACGCGGGCTTCTTGTTGTAGTTGTTGTCGAACAGCAGCGGGGTGCCACTGCTGCGCCACGAGTACTTGTCGGGGATGCCCCAGACAGTGATGCCGGTGCAGCGCGAGACGGCCAGGCAGGCCTTCACCACGTTGCCGTAGTTGGTGGCCTGCGCCGAGCCGGAGCCCTCGATGTCCAGTTCGGTGATCTGCACATCGACGCCGAGGTCGGCGAAGCGCTGCAGATTGGCCTGGTAGTCACTGGGGACGGGCGAGTTGCTGTTGAAGTGTGACTGGAACCCCACGCAGTCGATCGGCACGCCGCGCTGCTTGAAGTCCTTCACCATGTTGTAGACCGCGTTGCTCTTCGCGTTCTGACCGTCGGTGTTGTAGTCGTTGTAGCAGAGCTTGGCACCCGAGTCGGCGGCGCGAGCGGTACGGAACGCCTCCTCGATGTAGCCGTTGCCGAGCTTGTCCTGGAACGGGGAGCTGCGGCGGGCGCCACTGCTGCCGTCCTGGAACGCCTCGTTGACCACGTCCCAGGCGTAGATCTTCCCCTTGTAGTGCGTCATGACCTGGGTGATGTGGTTGTTCATCGCCGTACGCAGGTCGGCGGCGGCGAGGCCACCCACCCAGCCGGGCAGCTGCGAGTACCACACCAGGGTGTGGCCGCGGACCTTCATCCCCTTGCCTTGGGCGTGGCTGACTATCTGGTCGGCCGAGGAGTAGTTGAACGAGTTGCGGGTGCCTTCGACGGCGTCCCACTTCATCTCGTTCTCCGGCGTCACCGCGTTGAACTCGGTGTCCAGCGTGGAGGCGTACTGCGCCTCACCGAGGTGATTCGCGGCCACCGCCGTACCGAAGTACCTGCCCTTGGCCGCGGCCGAGGCGCCGAGTGTGCTCGCGGCGTTCGCGCTGCCGACGAGCGAGAGGACACCGGCGGCGGCCAGGACGCCGGCCGTTCCGAGGGTGAGTGCCTTACGGACCCGGGCACGGAACTGCGGGCGTTCGGGCTCGAAGCCTCGGGGGGAATTGTCGATCACTGACCAACCTCTTCTTCCGATTGCCGGACGGAATGAGCGGACCGCCCGGACAGGGATGGATGGACCGTTCAGGGCTGTGTGTTCCGCCTCCGGACGCGCCGACGAATGGCGGTTCTGCGGCGGGGAGTTGATCGGTGAAGCAAGGAGCGAGGGAGAGTATGCGCCCGACGATGGGTAACGTCAACGCAGCATTTACGAAATATTTCGAAGAGGTAAAGTGCGGAATCTGCACACGAGGTGGCTTTGACCTGCTCAGATGCTGTTCCGATGGTGTCGGCGAGGGTGTTCTGAGTCGCCTGGTGGACGCAGTCGCATGCGTGAATTACGAAAGTCTGCCGAAATGAGGCATGTGCATCGGGTGGAGGTACGGGTTTGCTTCGTGGATCACCCGGGTCATCCGCATCTAACGGCGGAGCAGTTCGTACTTTTCGGTGGATCAAGGCTCGATCTCGGTACGAAAGCGGCCGTAAGTGCATCGAAATATTTCGGAATGGATGCGGATCGAGTGCATCGCGAGCCGCTCGATGCTCCGCGCGCAAGGTCGCCATGTGTCGGTAATGCTTGTTCCGCATCGAGTGAGCCTTCTGCAATCTGAAACATGGGTGATGGTGGCCGCTCGCTCGTTGGGGCTGTGGCCTTGATGTGTCTGCCGCTCGGAGACCGTAGCGCTGCTCGACGAGGCCGTTATTGATACGTAACAGGCGTTACAGTGGAACGAATGAAGGCGCCATGTGTAACGTGCGGGAAGTTCGTCGGCGGTGAACCGACCGCACGGCAGTTCCGCGAGAAGAGGTCCGTGTTGCACACCCACCCATGGCGCCGCGCAGTTGCGGCCACAGCACTGTTGATCACAGCGGCCACGACGCTGTCCGGCTGCGGCAGCGACCCAGGCGACAGCGACACCGCTGCGCCCGCAGCCGGCGTCACCATCACCGGCGTACGCATCACCCGCGATGCGAAGCTCCACGCGGCCCTGCCTGCGGCCGTGCGGTCCGCCGGTGCGGTCAGGGTCGCCACCGACGTTCCGTACGCCCCGTTCGTGATGTTCGCGACCGAGGGCAAACCCGAACTGACCGGGCTCGACTACGACTTGGGGCAGGCGCTGGGGGCCAAGCTGGGGGTGCGATTCACCTTCACCGCGCAGAAGTTCGACGGCATCGTGCCGGCGATCCAGGCCGGCAAGTTCGACGCGGTGATGTCGGCCATGACCGACACCAAGGAGCGCCAGCAGGTCCTGGACTTCGTGGACTACTCCGTGTCCGGCTCGGGCATCCTCGTCACCGAGGGGAACCCGCATCACATCACCGAACTCGACGATCTGTGCGGCAAGAAGGTAGGTGCCGAGGCCGCCACCCACCAGCTGGACGTGCTCAAGGCCCATCAGGCCGCGTGCAGGGACGCCGGCAAGGAGCCCGTCTCCATCCAGACGTTCCCGAAGGAGGCGGATGCCCAACTGGCCCTGCGATCACGGAAAGTCGCAGCCGACCTGCTGACCAAGCCCGCCGCGGGCTGGACCGCCGAGACCGCCGACGGCGGCCGGGCCTTCGAAGTCGTCGACGACCCCGAGGCGGTCGGCGGCTACGAGGCCACCCCCAACGGGATCGGCGTCACCAAACGCCTGCCCGGCCTCACCCACGCGGTCCAGAAGGCCGTGCAGGCGCTCATCGACGACGGGACGCTGCGCAGGATCTGCGCCAAGTACGGTGTCGAGTCCATCGCGGTGCGGGAAGCCACCAAGAACGCGGCGGTGTCCTGACATGACAGCCATGACCCCCGCCGGGGCGATGCAGAGCCCTCCCGTACCGGCCGCGCCCGCACCGGACACCCTCACCGCCGTGCCGGTCCGTCACTGGGGCCGCTGGCTCGCCGCGGCGGCGGCCGCCACCGCCCTTGTCGGGCTCATCGGTTCCCTGGCCGGCAACAAGAACCTGCACTGGGACATCGTCGGACGCTACGTCTTCGCCGACCTCGTGTTCAGCGGACTGGCCACGACGCTGTGGCTCACCGCGGCCGCCATGGCGATCGGGCTCGGTCTCGGTGTCCTCGTGGCAGTGATGCGGCTGTCGTCCAACCCCGTCCTGCGCGCCCTCGGCACCGCTTTCGTCTGGGTGTTCCGGTCGACGCCCCTGCTGGTCCAGATCATCTTCTGGGGGTATGCGGGAGCGCTCTACCAACACGTCCTGATCGGCCTCCCGTTCACCCACGTCACCTTCCTCCAGGCCGACACCAATGCACTGCTCACGCCCACGGTTGCCGCGCTCCTGGCGCTGGGGCTGAACGAGGCGGCGTACGCGAGCGAGATCGTGCGCGCGGGTATCCAGTCCGTCGACCCGGGCCAGGCGGAGGCCGCGCACTCGCTCGGCATGCGTCCTTCCCTCACCACCCGGCGCATCGTGCTGCCCCAGGCCATGCGGGTGATCATCCCGCCGCTGGGCAACGAGACCATCAACATGCTCAAGATGACCGCACTGGTCTCCGTGATCTCCGCCCACGACCTGATGTCCAACATCCAGGACGTGTACGCGCAGAACTACCAGGTCATCCCCATGCTCGTGGTCGCCTCCATCTGGTACCTGATCCTTGTCACGGCCCTGAGCCTTCCGCAGTCCTGGCTGGAGCGCCGGTACGGGCGCGGCCTGGCCCCCACCGCCGCAGCCGGTCCGCTGCAGCGCCTCGTCGCCGGTGCCCGGCTGAGCCTGTCCCGTACCACCCCCGCCCCGACCGGCCCGAAGGGATGACGACGGTGAAGACGCCGATGGTGCACGCCGAGGGTGTGCGCAAGCACTTCGGGAAGGTCGCCGTGCTCCAGGGTATCGACCTGACCGTGGAACGTGGCCAGGTCTGCTGCCTGCTGGGCCCCTCCGGCTCCGGGAAGTCCACGTTCCTGCGCTGCATCAACCACCTGGAGAAGCTCGACGGGGGCAGGCTGTCCGTCGACGGTGCGCCGGTGGGCTACCGGCAGCAGGGAAACCGGCTGTACGAGCTGAAGGAGCGCGAGATCGCCCGCAGCCGCCGCGACATCGGGATGGTGTTCCAGCGGTTCAATCTCTTCCCGCACATGACGGCGGAACAGAACGTCATGGAGGCGCCCATGAAGGTCACGGGCGTCGCCAGGGACGAGGCCCGCGCGGACGCCCGGCTCCTGCTGGACCGCGTCGGTCTCGCCGACCGTGCCGACCGGTACCCCGCCCAGCTGTCCGGCGGCCAGCAGCAGCGTGTCGCCATCGCACGGGCCCTGGCGATGAAGCCCAAACTGATGCTCTTCGACGAACCGACGTCCGCACTCGACCCCGAACTGGTCGGAGAGGTTCTGGACGTCATGCGCCAACTGGCCTCGGAAGGAATGACGATGGTGGTTGTCACCCACGAAATCGGGTTCGCCCGCGAAGTCGCGGACACGGCCGTCTTCATGGACGGCGGCGTCGTGGTCGAATCGGGCACCCCGCGGCAGGTACTCGGCGACCCGCAGCAGGAACGCACCCGCGCTTTTCTGTCGAAGGTCCTGTGAGCGCCCCCGCCCGGGCCCGGGGCACGGCGGCACGCACCGCGGCCCTGCTCCGCCCGGACGCCGTCGCCCTGCACGACCGCTACCTGTCGGACCTGCGGTACCTCGTCTCCATCGACTCCGGCTCGTACAGCCCCGAAGGGGTCAACCGGGTCGCGGCATGGATCGTACGGCGACTGACCTCCCTGGGCTTCGAGACCGACCGGGCAGTCGTCACCGCCGAAGGCCGCGACTCCCGGTTCGGAGACCTGGTGGTGGGGCGGCTACGTGGCCGACTGCCCGTGGAGCGCGGCGGGCGACGCATCCTGCTCGCCGGGCACATGGACACCGTGTTCGACGACGGGACCGCGGCCGAGCGGCCCTTCCGTCTGAGCGGCCCGCTCGCCCACGGACCCGGAGTCAGCGACGACAAGGGAGGACTCCTCGCCGGGCTCACCGCCGTGGAACTCCTGCTGCACCGGCGGATGCTGGACTTCGCGGAGATCGTCTTCCTCGCCACCCCCGACGAGGAGATCGGCTCACCCGCCAGCCGCCCGGTCACCGCGGCGCTCACGGGCGGAATCCACTACGCGCTCGGTCTGGAGTGCGCCCGCGAGAACGGCGACCTCGTCATCGCCCGCAAGGGCGTGGCCGACTTCGTGATCACTGTGACGGGGCGGGCCGCGCACGCCGGAATCGAACCGGAGCGTGGGGCGAACGCCGCGCTGGCGGCCGCGCATCTGCTCATCGACTGTCAGAAGATGAACGGGCGCTGGGGCGACGTCACCGTCAATGTGGGCATGGTCAGGGCGGGCAGCCGCATCAACATCGTCTGTCCCGAAGCGCAGCTGCACGTAGAGGTGCGGTCGTCGACCGACGACGGGATCCGGCACGCCCGAGAGGCCATCGAAAAAGCAGCCGCCCGACTCCGCGTGCCCGGCACCAACGCCACCGTCCGGCAGACCGAAGCCTGTCCGGCGATGGAGGACACCCCGGCAGCACGCACCATGTTCGCCCACGCCGTGGAGGCCGGGAGGGAACTCTCCATCGCTCTGGGCGCCACAGCCACCGGTGGAGTCGGCGACGCCAACACCATCGCCGGCGCCGGCGTCCCCACCCTCGACGGCCTCGGCCCGGTCGGTGGTGGGGACCACGGACCGGACGAGTGGCTCGACGTCACGACCGTTCCGTCCCGCGTGGCCCTGCTGGCCGCCCTGATCGTGACGCTCGGGGATGCGGGCGGCAGCTGACCGGGCTCCCCGGCGCGACCCGTCGTCGATGCGGAGGGAGTCCGGGGCCGGGCCCCGCGTAATCTGAACCCCTTTGGAAAGGTGGCCCGGCCCATGTCCTCACTCGCCGAAGAGATCCGGCACCGCATCGGTGATCTCAGTCCCGCCGAACGCAAGGTGGCCCGGGTGATCCTCGCGGGCTATCCGTCGGCAGGCTTCGAGACCGTGGCCACGCTCGCCGAACGGGCCGGCGTGAGCGCGCCCACGGTGATCCGCTTCGTCAACAGGCTCGGCTACAAGGGATTCCCCGACTTCCAGGCGGCCCTGCGCGAGGAGCTCGACGAACGCAGCGCCTCTCCGCTGGCGCTGTACAGCACGCGCGGATACGGCAGCACTCCGCCTCGGGCGCAGGACGACTCCGGGCCGGACACGGGGGGCGCCGAAGGCGGCCAGGATGTGTTCAGCGCCGAGGTCGCCCGCACCCTGCGTGAACTGCCTCCGCACGATGTGGAGGCAGCAGTGGCGCTGCTCTGCCACCCCAAGCGCCGGGTCGTCCTCGTCGGCGGCCGGTTCACCCACCTGCTGGCGCAATATCTGGGCCTGCATCTCATGCAGTTGCGCGGCGACGTCGTGATCCTGCCGGGCCGGGACGTGGAACGGACCGCTGTGCTCGCGGGCCTGGGCAGACAGGACGTCCTCGTGGTGTTCGACTACCGCCGCTACGAACCGGACAAGGTCGTCATCACCGAGCTGGCCAGGGAGCGCGGCAGCAAGATCGTGCTGTTCACCGATGCCTGGCTCTCGCCGGTGACCAATCTCGCCGACGTCGTCCTGCCCAGCCGGGTTGCAGCCCCGTCGCCGTACGACAGCATGGTGCCGACGCTGGCCACGGTCGAGACGGTCCTTGCGGGCGTTCTCGGACAGCTCGGCGAGAAGGGGCGTGTCCACCTGGAGCACAGCGAGAACGTCGCACGGCAGGCCGGGATCCAGCCCGCCGACCGGAGGCCGGACGCCCCGTAGCCAGGGGGACGGGACGGGCCGCCGACCACGGGTTCGCCGGTCTGCGGACCATGAGGTACGCCTGACGGGCCGGCCCCGTTTCGGCCTGCCTCGCGCACGAGCGTGGTGTCCACGACCAACGCGGCCGGCGCAGCAGCTCCGCCACACGCTCGGGCTCCAGCCAGTGGACGTCGAGCGCCATGGGATGGCCGTACGGGTGTTCAAGGTGCCGGATCTGGTCACCGGCCTCGAAGGCGAGCGGCAGATGGCCGCCCGGGCTCAGCGCCGGTGGAACTCGGCGAACACTTCCGGCAACAGCTCCGACGGGGTGTGGATGATGGAGTACCAGGCGATGATGCAGCCGAGACTGCCGTCCGTCGTGGTGGCTGACAGAAATTGCATTGCCCGCGCCCCGGGCCGCCTCCATCCTCTGCTCATGAACTCGATCACCGTCCTCCTGTCGCCGACCTCCACCGCCGCCCGCCCGGTCCGAGGCCAGCAGCAGCCCGGCCCACCGCGGAGGCCCGTCTCCCTGCACGCGTGATCGCCGCCCTGGTCGCGGGGCTCCTGGCCGGCTTCGGCATTGCCATGCCGATCGGAGCGGTCGGGGCCTACCTGGTGACCCTGACGGCCCGGACGTCGCTGAAGATCGGTGCCGCAGCCGCGCTCGGTGTCGCGACGGCCGACGGCCTCTATGCGCTGATCGCGGTCGTCGGAGGTTCGTCGCTCACGCATGTCATCGAACCCGTCGCACTGCCCCTGCGCTGGGTCTCGGCGCTGGTGCTCGTCGCGCTGGCGGTTCTGGGTGCTGCCACGGCAATCGGCAGGTATCGCAAGCGGCATTCGGCAGTCCGGGCCGACGGAGCACCCCTCGGCCCCGCGCGGGCCTATCTGGGGCTGCTCGGAATGACGATGCTGAACCCCACCACCGTGATCTATTTCGCGGCGCTGGTGCTCGGCAGCCGGACGGCCGCTGCAGATCCGGACCGCTGGGAACAGTCGGTGTTCGTCCTCGCGGCCTTCGCGGCATCCGCGGGCTGGCAACTGGTGCTCGCCGGTGGGGGAGCGCTGCTCGGCCGTGCGCTGACCAGCCATCGTGGGCGGCTCGTCACCGCCCTGGCCTCCAGCACGCTGATCACCGCACTCGCCGTCCATCTGCTCGTCCCGTCGTCATGACGCCGGGCTGCCGGCCGACACGGCCGGCAGCCCGGGTCCTGCTCGACGTCACCTGCCGGGCGCGACTGCCCGCCTCAGTCCGCGGACACCGTCCACCCGTTGGCCTCGATACGCCCCGCGTCGGCGGACCTGCTGTCGTCGAAGACCGTACGGCCGTGGTCCTCGACCCGGATGCCGTCCACGTACGCCCCGCGTCCGACGTACAGTTGGTCCGTGGTGTACCGCCACCGCAGCCGCACCTCCTTGTCGCGCCAGGCGGCAAGGTCCGCGTCCAGTCGGTGCCAGACCCGGCCCGACCAGCCGGAGACGGAGCCGGCCGGATGCGGTTCGGGCTCTGTCCCGTGGTGTTCGGCCGCTGTCGGTACGGTGGTGAACGGCACCGGCTGCCAGGTCGCCCCGGCGTCCGAAGAGGCCTCCAGGAACAGGAAGTCGGAGCCCGGCTCGGTGTCCCACCACAGCGCGCAGCTCAGCGTGGCACGCGACGTCACCGGACGCAGCACGGGCAGTGCGAGCGTGGCGGAGGCGGCGCTCGCCATGCCGGAGAACCAGGCGGTACGGCCCCGGGCCGGGCGCACCGCCACCGCTCGCGCCATCTGGTTCGCGGTGGCGACCCGTGGTGCGCTGCCGGAGCGCCAAGTGCGCACCGGGTGGACCGAGTTGCCCAGGACGATCAGGAACGAGTCGGTCGTCGGATCGAGGACCAGGCTGGTGCCCGTGAAGCCGGTGTGGCCCGCGGTGCGCGGGGTGGCCATCGCGCCCATGTACCAGTGCTGGTAGAGCTCGAAGCCGAGCCCGTGCGCGTCACCCGGGAACGCGGTGTTGAAGTCGGTGAACAAGAGATCCACGGACTCGTCGGAGAGGATTCTCGCGTGCCCGTAGACGCCGCCGTTGAGCAGCGTTCGGGCGAGGATCGCCAGGTCCCAGGCGCAGGAGAAGACTCCGGCGTGGCCCGCCACCCCGTCCAGGCTGTAGGCGTTCTCGTCGTGCACCTCGCCCCAGACGAGGCCGCGGTCCAGGCCGGACCAGGGGAGCCGGGCGTCCTCGGTCGCCGCGATCTTCGGCTTCCATGCGGCCGGTGGGTTGTAGCGAGTGCGGTGCATACCGAGCGGAGCGGTGATCTCCTCGCGGAGCAGGACATCCTGGGCGCGACCGGTGATCTTCTCCAGGACCAGCTGCAGCGAGATCAGATTGAGGTCGGAGTAGAGGTACACGGTGCCGGGCGGGTTGGCCGGCACCTCGTTCCACAGCAGCTCCAGCTTTCCCTCCCGCGTCGGCGCCTTGTAGAGCGGAATCCAGGCACGGAAACCCGACGTGTGCGTCAGCAGCTGACGGATCGTGATGTCCTGCTTGCCGCCCCCCGCGAAGTCGGGAAGATACGACGCGACCTTCGCCTCCAGCTCCAGCGCCCCGCGCTCGATCTGCTGCACGGCCAGGATCGAGGTGAACAGCTTCGACACCGACGCCAGATCGAAGATCGTGTCCTCGGCCATCGCGATCTGCTGGTCCGCCGGGAACTCCACCCCGGTGTCGGTCTTCTCGTCGTACGCCGCATACCGCACCGCCTTGCCGATCGGCCGGTGCAGTGCCACCGTGCCACCGCGCCCCGCGAGCAGCACCGCGCCCGCGAACCACGGGTGCTTGGGGGAGGCGCCGAGGAACTTCTCGGCGTCGGTGACCAATTGGTCCAGCGGTCCTTGCAACAGGCCCGCGCGGGCGGCAGAACCGCGCCGCAGCGTCGGCCGGCCGTGCGCGGCACCCGCGCCCGGTCCCGATGTCCCCGCCTCCGACGTTCCCGACGATCCCGCCCCAGTTTCCATGGCCGACGCCGTCTCCGCGAACGGAATCGGTGCCAGGGCGAGCGCCCCGCCCAGTGCCAGCATCCCGCCGCTCAGCCTGCGTCGGCTGATTCCTCTGCCGGTTGCGTCCTCGGTCATCCGGAACCCCTTCCTACCGGGTGAAAGTAACTTTCGTCATCCAGTCCCGTGCTGAAACTTCCTGCCGCCGCAGAGATTACTGTCACCCCTGCCGTCCCGGAGGCTCCCGGCGCCACAAAGAATCTGACACTGCATCAGAAAATCTCTTCCTTCGGATGTCCGACTGCGGCATCCTGCCGCCCATGGAGACGGAGCTGAGCAAGAAACTGGGAGTCGAGCACGCCATCTTCGGCTTCACGCCGTTCCCGGCGGTGGCCGCGGCCATCACCCGGGCCGGCGGGTTCGGCGTACTCGGTGCGGTCCGCTACACCGCCCCCGACGACCTCGCGCGCGACCTCGACTGGATGCAGGAGCACACCGACGGCAAGCCGTACGGCCTCGATGTCGTCATGCCCGCCAGAAAGGTGGAGGGGGTGACCGAGGCCGATGTCGAGGCGATGATCCCGGCCGGACACCGCCAGTTCGTCCAGGACACCCTCGCCAAGCACGGCGTCCCCGAACTCGCCGAGGGCGAGGCCTCCGGCTGGCGGATCACCGGATGGATGGAGGAGATCGCCCGCAACCAGCTCGACGTGGCCTTCGAGTACCCCATCAAACTGCTCGCCAACGCCCTCGGTTCGCCGCCCGCCGACGTCGTGCGACGCGCACATGACGGGGACGTTCTCGTCGCCGCCCTCGCCGGAAGCGCCAGACACGCCCGGCACCACGCGGACGCGGGCATCGACGTCGTCGTCGCCCAGGGGTATGAGGCGGGCGGCCACACCGGAGAGATCGCCTCCATGGTCCTCGTCCCCGACGTCGTCGACGCCGTGGGCCCCCTCCCCGTCCTCGCCGCCGGAGGCATCGGCAGCGGAGAGCAGATCGCCGCCGGACTCGCCCTCGGAGCGCAGGGCGTCTGGCTCGGCTCGCTCTGGCTGACCACCGAGGAGGCCGACCTCCACTCCCGCGCGCTGACCCGCAAACTTCTTGCCGCCGGTTCCGGCGACACCGTCCGCTCCCGCGCCCTCACCGGCAAACCCGCACGCCAGCTCCGTACCGAATGGACCGACGCCTGGGACGACCCGTCGGGACCCGGCACGCTTCCCATGCCGCTCCAGGGACTGCTGGTCGCCGAGGCCGTCTCCCGCATCCAGAAGTACGAGACCGGCGCTCTGCTCGGCACCCCCGTCGGCCAGATCGTCGGCAGGATGAACACCGAACGCAGCGTGCAGGCCGTCTTCGACGACCTGACCAGCGGCTTCGAACGCGCCGTGGACCGGATCAACCGCATCGCCGGACGGAGCGTCGCATGAACCAGCCGCCGAACGGCTTCTGGGCCCAGGCCACCGCCGACCCCGACCCTACGGTCCTTATCGCGCCCGACGGGCAGACCTGGACCGCGGGCCGGCTGCACGCCGCTGCCAACCGCCTGGTCCACGGACTGCGTGCGGCCGGGCTCCGGCAGGGTGACGCGTTCGCCGTCGTCCTCCCCAACGGCGTCGAGTTCTTCACCGCCTACCTCGCCGCCACCCAGGCCGGCTTCTACCTCGTACCCGTCAACCACCACCTCGTCGGCCCCGAGATCGCCTGGATCGTCTCCGACTCCGGCTCCAAGGTGCTGATCGCGCACGAGCGGTTCACCGACGCCGCGACCGCCGCCGCGGACGAGGCGAAGCTGCCCGCGAGCCACCGGTACGCCATCGGCGAGGTCGACGGCTTCCGTCCCTACGCCGAACTGCTCGACGGGCAGCCCGACGCCCCGCCCGACGACCGCACACTCGGCTGGGTCATGAACTACACCTCCGGCACCACCGGCCGGCCGCGCGGCATCCGCCGCCCGCTGCCCGGCAGGCTCCCGGAGGAGAGCCATCTCGGCGGGTTCCTCGGCATCTTCGGCATCAGGCCGTTCGACGACAACGTCCACCTGGTCTGCTCGCCGCTCTACCACACCGCCGTACTCCAGTTCGCGGGCGCCGCCCTGCACATCGGGCATCCCCTGGTGCTGATGGACAAGTGGTCGCCCGAGGAGATGCTGCGGGTCATCGACGCACACCGCTGCACGCACACGCACATGGTCCCCACCCAGTTCCACCGCCTCCTGGCCCTGCCCGACAAGGTGAAGGAGCGGTACGACGTCACCTCGATGCGGCATGCCATCCATGGCGCGGCCCCCTGCCCCGACCACGTCAAACGCGCCATGATCGACTGGTGGGGACGGTGCGTAGAGGAGTACTACGCCGCCAGCGAGGGTGGCGGGGCGTTCGCCACCGCCGAGGACTGGCTGAAGAAGCCCGGCACGGTCGGGAAGGCCTGGCCGATCAGCGAACTCGCCGTCTTCGACGACGGCGGCAACCGTCTCCCGCCGGGCGAACTGGGCACCGTCTACATGAAGATGAGCACCGGCGGCTTCAGCTACCACAAGGACAGGACCAAGACGGAGAAGAACCGCATCGGCGACTTCTTCACCGTCGGCGACCTCGGCATCCTCGACGAGGAAGGCTATCTCTTCCTCCGCGACCGCAAGATCGACATGATCATCTCGGGCGGCGTGAACATCTACCCCGCCGAGATCGAAGCCGCCCTCCTCGCCCACCCCGCGGTCGCCGACGCCGCCGTCTTCGGCATCCCGCACGCCGACTGGGGCGAGGAGGTCAAGGCGGTCGTCGAACCGGCCGAGGGACACCTGCCGGGCGACGGCTTCGCCACCGAGATCCTCGCCCACTGCGCACAGCTGCTCGCCGGGTACAAACGGCCCAAGAGCGTCGACTTCATCGAGACGATGCCACGCGACCCGAACGGCAAGCTGTACAAGCGACGGCTGCGCGACCCGTACTGGGAAGGCCACCAGCGGCCCCTGTGACCGACGGGCCGGTACCCCGCCATCTCGGGCAGGTTACCGGCCCGCGGCGGACTACCGGTGCTCGTGCACCCGCACCACCCGCAGCGCGGGAGAGCGCGCGATGTCCTTCTCGCAGAACCGGGAGGTCACCCAGCGCTCACCCGAGTAGAGGGTGGTCTGGTCGCTGAAGTGCGCAGACTTCGGGTTCGAGGACTGGGAGTACGTCAGCAGGGTTCGGGCCACCGGGCACTTGGAGCCGTCCCAGCCGACCGCCTGGACATAGCTGGAGCCGGCCGACACCTCCGTGTAGCCGCCATTGGCCGCGTCCCACACCGGCTCCGTCTTGTTCCAGATACCGAGGGACTCCGTACCGCCGCCGACCGGGATGCGCTTCCCGTTCCGCACGACCCCTTGGTGGTCGCCAAGCCGTGCGTCCAGGGCGATCCCGGCCGCGCGCAGCTCGGCGACCGCGTCGGCGAGCGCCGAAGTGACGCCCGGAGCCGAGGTGTTCAGCGTGTTCGGGGTACGGACCGGGTCCGCGGCGGAGAAGGGCACCTTCCACAGCTCGGCCGGGGGCACCGCGGTGGCCCTGCGCCAGAACCGGTCGAAGAGCAGCGCGCCCCGGCTGCCGGTGTCGACCCGCCGGTCCCAGTGGGCGAGCACACCGCACGCCGCCGACACGTCGACCGCTGTCCCGTCGCTGCCGACGGCACGCCCGCCGGGCAGCGCGGCACAGGCGCGCGCCAGGTCGGCCGCGGCCAGATCTCCGGCCGGGGCGCGGTTCGCGTACTGCTGGTCCTGCAGGTCGCCGACGGTGAGTCGGCCCTTGGCCGCCATCGCCGACACATCCTCGATCGCGCCCCGGGTCCGCATCGACCGGGGTGCGGCGACCGTACCGAAGACCCGCTCGAAGCCGGTCAGCGGAGCGTCGGCGTTGGTCAGCCAGGCGCTGTCGTTGGAGTTCTCGACGTACGGGGCGTCCTTGACGGTCGGCATCCGGGCCGGACCGAAGATCCCGGGCTGCACCGCGTCCGGGTCCGAACCGAGCGCGCAGTCGCTCCTCGAACCGTCCAGCACCGCGAGCCCCGACGACGGGTACGTCGCCCGGCCCAGCGGGGTGGAGCACCGCTGCGCGAGCTCGTCCGTGATCCTCGGCAGCACCTGCGACTGGGAGAAGAACGAATGCCCCGACGAATCGGCGGCGATCGTGTTCACCCACGGCAGCCCCTGGGTACGGCGCAACGCGGTCTGGATGTCCGCGGTGCTGCGGGCCCTGCTGAACCCGAGACCGGTGTCCGGGGATCGCAGATTCGTGGCGTTCGGGTCATTGAGCGCGTACGCGGTCGTCGCCGTCCACGGCAGCGGCAGCCCGGCACCGAGCGAGGTGACGACCGGACCGTACCGGGTCCACCACTGCGTCCGGGTCACAGCTGTGCCGCCCTTCACGGCCACCGAGACCGTGCGTTTCACCATGCGCTCCGGCCGGCCGTCCACCAGATACACGGTCGGATCCGCCGGGTCCAGGGTCAGCTGATGCAGATTGAGGGTGACACCGGTGGCGACCGTGTGGCTCCAGGCGATGTTCGCGTTGTGCCCGATCGACACGGTCGCCGAACCGAGCAGCGAACCGCCCGCCACATTCAGCTCCCCGGGGATGGTCTGCTGCGACTGCCAGAACCGCCGCCCGCCCTGCCACGGGTAGTGCGGATTGCCCAGCAGCAGCCCACGCCCGTTCGCCGTCGAACTGCCGCGGAACGCGACCGCGTTGGATCCCATGTCCGCGTTCTGCGTGGACAGCAGCCGCTGTGCCGCCTGTGCCGCGTCCGTGGGCGGGATGCCGGGCGCCGCGGCCGCGCCCGTCGGCGGCTGCGCCGCTGTGATGCCGTCGATGCCGCGGCCCTGACCGCCCAGCACGGAGAGCGCGAAGGCGCGGGTCGTGACATCCAGGACCGTCACCGGCCGCACCCAGTCGGCGTCCCGGCAGGCCGGATCCGTGATCCGGTTCTGGGCCAGCCAGGCGTTGTACCCGGCCGCCCAGCCGCGCTCCAGCTCCTTCACCTCATGGCTCTGACCCGCCGGAGCGTGCACCTTCAGCAGTTTCTCGACGGTGTGGCTGTCGCGTATCCCGCGGAAGTAGAGATCGCTGGAGAGATTCTTCGTCGCGGAGGACAGCGAGCCGTCCGGCGCCGCGTCCGGACCGAAGTACCTCGACCGCTCGCCGCGCAGTGTCACAAAGCCGTCGGCGAGCGTGCACACCTGGTCGGCGGCCTGCGCCCAGCCGTTACCGAACCCGAGATCCGCGTAGTCCTTCGCCACGATGTGCGGGATGCCGTACTCGGTGTAGCGGATCACGGCGGACAGTCCGCCGCCCGACGGGTGCCGGCCGTGCGAGGGGTCGGCCGCGGCCGGTGGCAGGGACGCCGACACGGTGAACAGAGCGAGACCGGATACCGCGAGAAGTCTCAGACGGTTTCGGAGGGGCAAGGGTCCTCCCAACTGTGCGTGCACGAAAGGCGGTTGCTCGGATCTTCCGAGACGCCACGCGCAACTCAGCCAGCACCCGCACAGCCCTGTCAACATCGAGGCCGGGATCCGCCCTTGACCACCGGGCCCCGGCCGCACAGGATCACGCCATGACAGGTGTACGCAGCTCCACCGTCGACGGCGTCGTGACGCGCAGCGCCCGGCGCACTCCTGAGCACACCGCCGTGCGGTACGCCGAGCGGTCCTGGACCTACCGGGCCCTGGACACGGCGGTCAGCACCGCGGCCGCCGTCCTCCTCGACGGACACGGCCTGCACCCCGGCGACCGGGTCGCCTCCTACGCGCACAACTCCGACGCGTACCTGATCGCGTACCTCGCCTGCGCCCGCGCCGGCCTGGTCCATGTGCCGGTCAACCAGAACCTCACCGGCGACGACCTGACGTACATCCTGCAGCAGTCGGGGAGCGCCCTCGTCCTCACCGATCCGGACCTCGCCGACCGGATCCCGGCCGGTTTCGCCGTACGTCCGCTGCGCGACGCGCCGCACTCCCTTCTCGATGAACTCGCCACCCCGCGCCCCTTCACCGCCGAGCGCGAACCGGCCGCCGGCGACCTGGTGCAGCTGCTCTACACATCGGGCACCACCGCGCTCCCGAAGGGCGCGATGATGACGCACGGCGCCCTCGTCCACGAGTACGTCAGCGCGATCACCGCCCTCGATCTGCGCCCCACCGACCGGCCCGTCCACTCACTGCCGCTCTACCACTCCGCGCAGATGCATGTGTTCCTGCTGCCGTATCTCGCGGTCGGCGCGGAGAACACCATCCTCGACGCGCCCGAAGCGGGCCGGATCTTCGATCTCGTCGAGGCCGGGCAGGCGGACAGTCTGTTCGCCCCGCCGACTGTCTGGATCGGCCTCGCCAACCACCCGGAGTTCGCCACCCGCGACCTCGGCGGGCTGCGCAAGGCGTACTACGGGGCGTCGATCATGCCGGTTCCGGTGCTGGAACGGCTCCGTGAGCGGTTGCCCGCGCTCGCCTTCTACAACTGCTTCGGGCAGAGCGAGATCGGCCCGCTCGCCACCGTCCTCGGGCCCGACGAGCACGAGGGCCGGATGGACTCCTGCGGCCGGCCGGTTCTCTTCGTCGAGGCGCGAGTCGTCGACGAGCACGGCAAGGAGGTCCCGGACGGGACGGCGGGCGAGGTCGTCTACCGCTCCCCGCAGCTGTGCGAGGGCTACTGGGACAAGCCGGAGGAGACCGCCGAGGCGTTCCGCGACGGCTGGTTCCACTCCGGTGATCTCGCGGTCCGGGACCCGGAGGGCTTCTTCACCGTCGTCGACCGGGTGAAGGACGTCATCAACTCCGGTGGTGTCCTCGTCGCCTCCCGCCAGGTCGAGGACGCCCTCTACACCCACCCCGCCGTCGCGGAGACAGCCGTCGTCGGGCTGCCCGACGAGCGCTGGATCGAGGCCGTCACCGCCGTCGTGGTCCTGCGCTCCGACGCCACGGAACAGCAGTTGCTCGACCACGTGCGGGCACGGCTCGCCCACTTCAAGGCCCCGAAGAGGGTCCTCTTCGTGGACGAGCTGCCGCGCAACGCCAGCGGAAAGATCCTCAAGCGCGAGCTCAGGGACCGGTTCGCGCTCCCTGGGTGACCATCGCGCCGCAGCCGATGTCGATGACGGACCCCGAGGACCCCGGCACGGCGGCGGCGCGGGCAGCGGCCGGGAACACCGCGGTGCCCGCCCCATCCGCCGCGGCGCACCGCGCCCGCTCACCGGCGGCCAGACGACAGGCGCTCAGCGCCCGCCGCGCTCGTCCACGATCCGCTTGAACTTGCCGACCGACCGCTCCAGCGTCTCGGGGTCGACGATCTCGACCCCCACCGACACCCCGATGCCCTCCTTGACGGCCGTCGCGATCGCGAGTGCGGCTGCCGCCCGCTGGTCCGGCGTCGACTCCGCCCGCGCCTCCGCCCGCACCGTCAGCGCGTCGAGCCGGCCCTCGCGGGTCAGCCGGAGCTGGAAGTGCGGTGCCACTCCGGGTGTACGCAGCACGATCTCCTCGATCTGGGTCGGGAACAGATTCACCCCGCGAAGGATCACCAGGTCGTCGCTGCGGCCGGTGACCTTCTCCATCCGCCGGAAGACCCTGGCCGTGCCGGGCAGCAGCCGGGTCAGATCCCGGGTCCGGTAGCGGATGACCGGCATGGCCTCCTTGGTGAGCGAGGTGAAGACGAGCTCTCCCTCCTCGCCCTCCGGCAGCACCTCACCGGTGAGCGGGTCGACGACCTCCGGATAGAAGTGGTCCTCCCAGACGTGCAGTCCGTCCTTCGTCTCGACGCACTCCTGGGCGACACCCGGGCCGATCACCTCCGACAGGCCGTAGATGTCCACGGCGTCGATGGCGAACCGCTCCTCGATCTCCCGGCGCATCTCCTGCGTCCACGGCTCGGCACCGAATATCCCGACCTTCAGCGATGTCGTACGCGGATCGACGCCCTGCCGCTCGAACTCGTCGAGAAGCGTGAGCATGTACGACGGCGTGATCATGATGATCTCCGGCCGGAAGTCCTGGATCAGCTGCACCTGGCGGGCAGTCATGCCGCCGGACGCCGGGATGACCGTGCAGCCGAGCCGCTCCGCTCCGTAGTGTGCCCCGAGTCCACCGGTGAACAGCCCGTACCCGTACGCCACATGGACCTTCTGGCCCGGGCGGCCGCCGGCCGCCCGGATCGAGCGGGCGACCACATCCGCCCAGGTGTCGAGATCCGCCTGGGTGTAGCCGACGACGGTGGGGCGGCCCGTGGTCCCGCTGGACGCATGGATGCGCCGTACCTGGTCCTCCGGCACCGCGAACATGCCGAACGGATAGTTGTCCCGCAGATCGGCCTTCGTCGTGAACGGGAAGCGGGCCAGGTCGGCGAGGCTGCGGCAGTCGTCCGGGCGCAGCCCCGCCGCGTCGAACGCCGCACGGTAGAAACCGACGTGGTCGTACGCATGGTGGAGTGTGGCGCGCAGACGCTCCAGCTGCAGTGCCTCCAGCTCCTTGCGGTCGAGCCGTTCCGCCGCGTCCAGCAGAGCCGTCATCCCGATCTCCCTCGTCCCGAGCAGACGACCGATCATTCGGTCGATCGTTACGGGAGCAGTAATTCAGGATGATCCGCAACCTGGCAAGGGGGGCGACACAATCGTGCGGGTCGGAGCCGGACCGCGGTGCGGATACGCTCACACCGAACACCGGTGCAGCCCGGCGCGGTGCCTGTTTGGATGGCCTGCATGCCGTTCTTTCACACATATGACGGGACCGAGCTCACCTACCACCTCCAGGGCGAGGGCGAGCCACTGATCTGTGTGCCCGGTGGGCCGATGCAGGCCGCCGTCCACCTCGGCGACCTGGGCGGACTCTCCGCCCACCGGCAGCTGGTGCTGCTCGATCTACGGGGGACGGGCGACTCCGCAGTGCCCGACGCCCCCGCGACGTACCGCTGCGATCGCCTCGTCGACGACGTCGAGGCGCTGCGCGTACACCTGGGCCTGGAGCGTATCGATCTGCTGGGGCACTCCGCGTCCGGCAACCTGGTCGAGCTCTACGCCGCCCGGTATCCGCAGCGGCTGCGCTCGCTCACCCTCGTCACTCCGGGAGCCCGGGCCGTCGGGGTGGAGATGACCGACCAGGACCGGACCGACGCCTTCGCGTTGCGCAGCGGCGAACCCTGGTACGAGGCCGGGGTCTCGGCACTGAAGGAGATCCAGGCCGGACGCGCCGGGAGCGAGCAGTGGGCGGCGGTCGAGCCGTTCGCCTACGGAAGGTGGGACGCCGCAGCTCAGACGCATGCCGCCGGGAGAGCGGCACAGCGCAATGCCGGGGCTATGGCCGTTCACTACGAGGACGGCGCCTTCGACACGGTGGCCACGGTTGCCGCACTGCACGACCTGCCGGTCCCGGTGCTCGTCCTCGCGGGGGAGTACGACGCAGCACCGACCCCCGACCGCGCCGCCGAACTGGCCGCGCTCTTTCCGCACGCCGAGTTCGCCGTGCAGCGCGGTGCCGCGCACTTCCCGTGGCTCGACGACCCCGGCGCGTTCGTCCGCACCGTCCGTGCATTCCTCGACCCCGAGGTGCACAGCGTGCAGGCCGGCGGCATACGGCTCGCGTACCGCGTCTGGGGCGATCCGTCCGCCCCGCCCGTCGTCCTCGCCCACGGGCGGGGCGGCGACAGCCGGGACTGGACGGAGATCGCTGAACAGCTCGCCGTCGACCATCGCGTGTACGCACTCGACTTCCGCGGCCACGGCCTCAGCGACTGGACCGGCCGCTATTCGTTCGAGCTGTTCCGCGACGATCTGCACGCCTTCATGGAGGCCCGCAATCTGGCCGGCGCCACCGTCGTCGGGCACTCGATGGGTGGCGCCGCCGCCTATCTGCTCGCCGAGCGGGCACCCGGACTGATCGGCAGACTCGTCGTCGAGGAAGCCCCGACGCTCATCCCGCTCGACCCGCCCCGTCCGCCTGCCGAACGCCCGGACCAGGAGCTCGGCTTCGACTGGCCGGTCGTCCCGTCGATCGACGCCCAGCTCAACGACCCCGATCCGACGGGCCGTGAGCGTCTCGGCGACATCACCGCCCCGACACTCGTCATCGGCGGAGGCCCCGGCAGCCACATCCCACAGGATCAACTCGCCCGGATGGCACAGCAGATCCCCGACTGCCGGTTCGTCACCATCGACGCCGGACATCTCGTCCACACCGCCCGGCCCGCCGAATTCCTGGTGGCGCTGCGGTCGTTCGGCATGGACTGAGACGTCGGCGACCGGACCCGACGGGCTCCGCCGGAGTCAGTCGCGGCTGAGCAGGGTGGCCAGGACCTCGTGCAGGGTCGCCTCCGGGTCGGGTACGGAACCGGCCGACCGCCAGGCCACGAAGCCGTCGGGGCGCACCAGTACCGCGCCCTCGGCGGTCGTACCGTGGGCCTCGGCCCAGTCCGCCCCGTTCTCCGGCTCCAGATCGGATCCGGAGCCGATGCCGAACGCGTCGAGCCGCAGCGACAGCCGGTCGGCGACGCGCACGGCCGCACGACGCCACGCTTCATCCGCGCCGTCACAGAGCAGTACGAACGAACGCTCGTACAGATCCAGTGTGGACTTGCGCTCACCGGACTGACGGACCCACAGGTGGGGGGCCCGGGAGCCGGGGTCGCCCGTCAGCTGCAGTCCGCGCGGCACCACGGGCTGCTCGGGGTCGACGCCCACCACGGCGCCACGGACATAGCGGTAACCCAGTGCCACGGGCAGCAGGCCGCCCTGCTTCCCGCCCCCCGCACCGGGCGGCGGGGCATAACCGGGGTGGCTGTGTTCCGCGGAACGGGCGGAGGCCCGCTCGCTCGTCGCCCGGGCCACCGGCCGCCGCTCCGCCTCGTACGTGTCCAGCAGTCCCGGACCGGCCTCGCCGCGCAGCACGGCGGCGAGCTTCCAGGCGAGGTTGTGCGCGTCCTGGATACCGGTGTTGGAGCCGAACGCCCCGGTGGGGGACATCTCGTGGGCCGAGTCGCCGGCGAGGAACACCCGGCCGGAACCGTACCGGTCGGCGACGCGCTCCGCGGCGTGCCACGGGGCCTTGCCGGTGATCTCCACATCGATGTCCGGGGCGCCCGTCGCCAGGCGGATGTGGTCCGCGCACCGCTCGTCGGTGAAGTCCTCGAGGGTCTCGCCCTGTTCCGGCTTCCACGGTGCGTGGAACACCCAGTCCTGCTCGTTGTCCACGGGCAACAGTGCGCCGTCCGCAGCCGGGTTGGTGAGGTAGCACACGATGAACCGCCGGTCGCCCAGCACATCGGCGAGTTTCTTGGACCGGAAGGTGATGCTGACGTTGTGGAAAAGGTCGCCTGGGCCCGACCGGCCGATCCGCAGCTGCTCCCTGATCGGGCTGCGCGGGCCGTCGGCCGCGATGAGGTAGTCGGCGCGTACGGTCGTGTGCTCGCCGGTCTCCCGGTTCTTCAGCACCGCGTCCACCGCTGACTCGTTCGAGTCGAAACTGAGCAGCTCGGTGGAGAACCTCAGGTCACTGCCCTGCTCACGGGCCTGGGCCAGCAGCACCGGCTCCAGATCGTTCTGGCTGCACAGGCACCAGCCGCTCGGGCTGAACCGGGCGAGTCCGCCACCTGGGTCGATCTCCTTGAACAGCCACTCCTGGTCGTCGCCGGTCAGCGAGCCCGCCTGGAGGATGCCATGGTTGTCAGCGAGGACCGAAGCTGCCTCCCGGATCCGCTGCTCCACCCCCGCCGTGCGGAACACCTCCATGGTCCGGACGTTGTTGCCGCGCCCCCGCGGATGTGTAGAGGTGGCCGCGTGCTTCTCGACCAGCAGATGCTCGATGCCGAGTCTGCCGAGGAAGAGCGATGCGGACAGGCCCACCAGCGAGCCTCCCACGATGAGGACTGGTACGCGGTGGTCGACGTTCTCGTTCATCAGTTGCTCCCGCTAGGACGCTGTGCAGATGCACTGTCCATGCCCTTGTGGGAGCCGTTCGGACGGCCGCCGGAGCGCTGCTCACCTGAACGGTTCATAAATCTCGCGTCAGCCGGACCAGCGTTTCACGATCGGTCACGGAGAGATGCCCGCGGTCCGGGGGCGGACCGTACACATCCGCCGGGGGAAGCCCCGCTCCGATTCCACTCGACAACCGACGGCCGGCCGACCGATACGGCCACCGCACCGTCTCGAAGGAGAGCGCAACCATGACCACCCTCTCGGAACGGATCTCGCAGTCCGCCTTCGACGGCTCCAGGCTGCGGATCGTTCTGCTGCTCGATCTGCACGACGGAGCCCAGAAGCAATTCCTGGAGGCGTATGAGGACATGCGCAACCAAGTGGCATCCGTCCCCGGACACATCAGCGACCAGCTGTGCCAGTCGATCGAGAACCCCTCCCAATGGCTCATCACCAGCGAGTGGGAGAGCGCGCCGCCCTTCCTCGCCTGGGTCAACAGCGAGGAGCACGTCAAGACGGTCCAGCCCCTGCACAGCTGCGTACGCGACACCCGCTCGCTGCGCTACAGCATCCTGCGCGAGACCGGCAGCGCCTTCGACGCGCTGCCCGAGTCGGCCAAGGGCGGCCTGCAGGCCTCGCCGCGGCTGGGTGACGGTGTGGTCCGCCACGCGCTCACGTTCACCGTCAGGCCGGGCACCGAGGAGATCGTCGCCAAGATCCTCGCCGACTACGACTCACCGCAGGCCCGGGTCGACGAGCACACCCGGCTGCGCCGTACCTCGCTGTTCATGCACGGCAACCGCGTCGTTCGTGCGGTGGAGGTCGAGGGCGACCTCCTCGCGGCACTGCGTCACGTGTCCCGGCAGCCCGAGGTCAGGGCCGTCGAGGAAGCCATCAACCCATACCTGGAGCAGGACCGGGACCTCACCGATCCCAACTCCGCCCGGATGTTCTTCACCCGGGCGGCGCTCCCCACGGTCCACCACGTGACGAGGGGCCGGCACAACCCCGACGAGATCCGCCGGCACGCGCTCTTCTACCAGGCCAAGGAGGGCTGCGGCATGGCGCTCGCCCGGCTCCTCGCCGGCTACGACGAAGAGGCCGCCGACGACACGACGAGCCCGATCGACAGCAGCACCATCTTCCAGCGCGACGACATCGTCGTCCGGCTCCTCGAAGCCGTCGGACCGCTCGACGCCCAGGCCGCCCAGGCGGTCGGTGTCGACGGACCCGGCAAGGTGGCCAGACTCGGACGCCTCCTCGACGAGGACGCCAACGCCGTCCCCACGAACGACCGGGAGATCTCCCGCTTCATCACCCATGCCGAGATGAAGCTGATCACCGATCGGCGGGCCGCGGAGTCCTGAACCGCGCGTCAGCACCTGGGGGGTTCTCGCTCAACCCGTCACCATCACGCGCACTGCGCCAGGAGGAAGGCAGTCATGACCACGCACCGGCCACGCATCGTGGACCTCAGTGAGACCCAGCCCAACCGCAGGCGCGGAGGCGATCTGCGCGCCATGCTCACGCCGACAGCGGTGGGCGCCACCAGCGGCTTCATGGGGCTGGCCATCGTGCAGCCCGGCGACCGCATCGGAGAGCACTACCACCCGTACTCCGAGGAGTTCGTGTACGTCGTGAACGGTCTTCTGGAGGTGGACCTGGACGGTGAACCGCATGCCCTGCGGCCCGACCAGGGTCTGCTGATCCCTCCGTACGTACGCCACCGCTTCCGCAACGTGGGCGATGTGGAAGCGCGCATGGTCTTCCATCTCGGCCCGCTCGCCCCACGCCCGGAGCTCGGCCACGTCGACACCGAGCACACGGAGACGGCGGACCGGGCCGCGCCGCCAGAACGAGCCGAGGCCGCTTCATGACGCGGCGCGTGGCGGTCACCGGGGTCGGCGTCGTCGCCCCGGGCGGAATCGGCGCGCCGGCCTTCTGGGACCTCCTCGCGAACGGGCGGACCGCGACACGGGGCATCACCCTCTTCGACCCGGCCGGGTTCCGCTCCCGGATCGCCGCCGAGTGCGACTTCGACCCGGCGGAGCACGGTCTCGGCGAGGAGGAGATCGCCCGCTCGGACCGGTACGTCCAGTTCGCGCTGGTCGCCGCCCGGGAAGCCCTCGGCGACGCGAGTCTCGACCTGGAGAAGGTGGATCCCTGGCGGATCGGCGTCTCGCTCGGCACGGCAGTCGGTGGCACCACCCGACTGGAGCACGACTACGTCGCCGTCAGCGGCAGCGGCGCCCGCTGGGACGTCGACCACCGCCCGGCGGGCCGGCACCTGGAGCGGGCCTTCTCGCCCAGCTCCCTCGCCTCGGCGGTGGCCGAGGAGGTCGGCGCGCACGGCCCGGTGCAGACCGTTTCGACGGGCTGCACCTCCGGCCTCGACGCGATCGGGTACGCCTTCCAGTCCATCGAGGAGGGCCGCGTCGACGTGTGCATCGCCGGCGCGTCCGACTCGCCGATCACCCCCATCACGGTGGCCTGCTTCGACGCGATCAAGGCGACCTCGGCGAACAACAGCGACCCGGAGCACGCCTCCCGGCCGTTCGACGCCAGCCGGGACGGCTTCGTCATGGGCGAGGGCGGAGCCGTGCTCGTCCTGGAGGAGCTGGAACACGCCCGCGCCCGCGGCGCGACCGTGTACTGCGAGATCGCCGGCTACTCCACCTTCGGCAACGCCTACCACATGACCGGGCTGACCCCCGAGGGACTGGAGATGGCCGAGGCCATCAACCAGGCCCTCGGCCACGCCCGTATCGACGGTTCGGAGATCGACTACGTCAACGCGCACGGCTCCGGCACCAAGCAGAACGACCGGCACGAGACGGCCGCGGTGAAACGAGCCCTGGGCGCACACGCCTATGACGTGCCCATGAGCTCCATCAAGTCCATGGTCGGTCACTCACTCGGAGCCATCGGTGCCATCGAGATCGCCGCCTGCGTCCTTGCGTTGGTCAACCAGACAGTGCCGCCGACGGCGAACTACGAGACCCCTGACCCCGAATGCGACCTCGACTACGTGCCGCGTACCGCACGTCCCATGAAGCTGCGCAGCGTGCTGTCGGTCGGCAGCGGCTTCGGGGGTTTCCAGTCCGCGGTGGCCCTGACCAGAACAGGCGGGAGGACACGATGAACGTCCGAGAGGCCCGGCGCACCGTCGTCACGGGTATTGGTGTCGTCGCCCCCAACGGCACGACCACGGAATCGTTCTGGAAGATGACGCTGGAAGGGATAAACGTCCTCGACCGCGTCACCCGCGAAGGCTGCGAACATCTGCCTCTGCGGGTCGCCGGTGAAGTCCGGGGTTTCGACCCGGTGGCGCTGGTGGAAGAACGTTACCTCGTACAGACCGACCGGTTCACGCACTTCGCGATGGCCGCGGCGGATCTCGCGCTCGACGACGCCCGGCTCGGCCGGGCCGACTACGAGAAGGCCCCGTTCGGCGTGGGGGTGGTGACCGCCGCCGGGTCGGGCGGCGGCGAGTTCGGCCAGCGCGAACTGCAACGGCTGTGGGGTCAGGGGTCCAAGTACGTCGGCCCCTACCAGTCCATCGCCTGGTTCTACGCCGCCAGCACCGGCCAGATCTCCATCCGGGGCGGTTTCAAGGGACCGTGTGCCGTCGTCGCCAGCGACGAGGCGGGCGGCCTGGACGCGCTGGCGCACGCCGCCCGGACCATCCGCCGCGGCGCCGACGCGGTGGTCGTCGGCGCGGCGGAGGCTCCCCTGGCCCCGTACTCGGTCGTCTGCCAGCTCGGGTACGAGGACCTGAGTGTCTGCGACGACCCCGCACGGGCGTACCTCCCCTTCACTGCCGACGCCTGCGGCTTCGTGCCGGCCGAGGGCGGCGCCATGCTCGTGGTCGAGGAAGAGGGAGCGGTGCTGCGCCGTGGGGCCAAGGTCCGGGCCGAACTGGCGGGCCACGCGGCGACGTTCACCGGGGCGTCCCGGTGGGCGGAGTCCAGGGAGGGCCTGTCCCGGGCGATCAGCGGTGCGCTCCGGGAGGCCGACTGCGCGCCGGAGGAGATCGACGTGATCTTCGCGGACGCGCTCGGAGTACCCGCGGCGGACCGCGCCGAGGCGCTGGCCATCGCCGACGCGCTCGGCGCGCACGGCAGGCGCGTACCGGTCACGGCGCCCAAGAGCGGGATCGGCAGGGCCTACTGCGGAGCGCCGGTACTGGACGTGGCTGCCGCAGTGCTGGCCATGGAGGACGGTCTGATACCGCCCACCCCCAATGTGGTCGACGTGTGCCACGACCTCGACGTGGTCACCGGCCGGGCGCGCCCCGCCGAGCTGCGGACGGCGCTCGTGCTGAGCCGCGGCCTCATGGGTTCGAACGCGGCGATTGTGCTGCGGCACCCCACCGACACCCACGCGTGAGAAGGAGAACCCCCTCATGACCAATCCACTGACGTACCAGGAGCTGGCCGCGCTGATGAAGAAGGGCGCGGGAGTCACCGTCGACCCGACCGAGATGGAGAGCCGGCCCGCGTCCGGCTTCGACGAGTTCGGCCTGGACTCGCTCGGCCTCCTCGGCATCGTGGGTGTGCTGGAGAACCGGCACGGCCAGGCGCTCCCCGCCGACGCGGACCGCTGCAAGACCCCCCGTGAATTCCTCGACCTGGTCAACAACAACCTCGTGACAGGAGCCTGAAGTGTCCGGACACACCGAGAACGAGATCACCATCGCCGCCCCCCTGGACCTCGTCTGGGACGTGACGAACGACCTTGAGAACTGGCCGCGACTGTTCAGCGAGTACGCGTCCGTCGAGGTCCTCGAGCGGGACGGCGAGAGGACGAAGTTCAGGCTGACCATGCACCCCGACGAGAACGACAAGGTCTGGAGCTGGGTCTCCGAGCGCACCATCGACCGCGCCGCGCGTACGGTCGTCGCCCGCCGGGTCGAGCCCGGCCCCTTCCAGCACATGAACATCCGCTGGGTGTACTCGGAGGCCCCCGGCGGCACCAAGCTGCACTGGCAGCAGGACTTCGCGATGCGGCCCGACGCACCCGTCGACGACGCGTGGATGACCGACAACATCAACCGCAACTCCCGCGTCCAGATGGAACTCATCCGGGACAAGATCGAGCAGCGCGACCGTGAGCGGCGCACCGCCCCGGTCAGCGCCCGCTGACGCTCCGCCCGTCCACCCCGCCGCCCGGCGGGTACCAGAAAGGCATCCTCTCGATGCACCATGCTCTGATCGTCGCCCGTATGGCGCCGGATTCGGCGCCGGACATCGCCGAACTGTTCGCCGCCTCGGACGGCAGTGAACTGCCGCACCTCGTCGGCGTGAGCCGGCGCAAGCTGTTCCAGTTCGGTGACGTGTATCTGCATCTGATCGAGTCCGACCGCCCGCCCGGCCCGGAGATCGCCAAGGTGCACCAGCACCCGGAGTTCAAGGATCTCAGCGACAAGTTGACCGCCTTCATCAGCCCGTACGACCCGAAGACCTGGCGTGGTCCGAAGGACGCGATGGCGCACGAGTTCTACCGGTGGGAGCGGGACTCCACCGCCTGAGCAGGAATGAGCGATTGCCCCGGGTCCGGCTCGAGAGCCGGACCCGGGGCGATTCCACGGCCCGAAGCCTCCACGGTCCGAGGAGCGAACGGGTCAAGCGGGGACGACGCATTCGAATGCGTGCAGATACGCATTGACCGGACTGATGTCGCCGATGATCAGGCCGGCCTCCGCCATCCGGCTCATCAGACTCTCCCTGGTGTGCTTCGCTCCGCCGACATTGAGGAGCAGCAGCAGATCCATGGCCGTGGTGAACCGCATCGACGGCGTGTCGTCGACCAGGTTCTCGATGATCACGACCCGGGCACCCGGGCGGGCGGCCGTCATCACATTGCGCAGCGTCCTGCGGGTGCTTTCGTCGTCCCATTCCAGGATGTTCTTGATGATGTAGAGGTCGGCCTGGACGGGGATCTCCTCGCGGCAGTCCCCGGCGACGATGCGGGTCCGTCCGGCGAGCGGACCGCCGTCCCGAAGCCGTGCGTCGGCCCGCGCCACCACGCCCGGCAGATCCATCAGAGTGCCGCGGACGGACGGGTGCTTCTCCAGCAGGCTGGCGAGCACGTGTCCCTGACCGCCGCCGATGTCGGCGATCTCGGACACCTCGGCGAGGTCGAGGAGTTCGGCGACTTCCAGCGCGGACTGCATGCTGGAGGTGGTCATGGCCCGGTCGAAGACCTGGGCCGACTCGTGCGCGTCCTGGTGCAGGTAGTCGAAGAACCCCTTTCCGAACACCTCGGGGAAGACGCTCGAGCCGGTGCGCACCGCGTCGTCCAGGCGGGGCCAGACCTCCCAGGTCCAGGGCTCGGTGCACCACAGGGAGATGTACCGCAGGCTGTTCGGGTCGTCCTCGCGCAACAGCCGGGACATGTCGGTGTGGACGAATTTGCCGTCCTCGGTCTCGGCGAAGATCCCGTAGCAGGACAGGGCGCGCAGCAGACGCTTCAGCGGCATCGGCTCGACGCTCAGCTCCGCCGCGAGCTCCTCCGCGCCGGCGGGAGTCTCTCCGAGCGCGTCGGCGACGCCCAGCCGGGCCGCCGCACGCACGGCGGCTGCGCAGGCTGCGCCGAAGACGATCTCGCGCAGCCGCATCCCGGGATGCGGGGTGAGGGGGGTGATGGGGGTGGTGGGGGTGGTGCTCACGGTGGTCATACCGTCTCGCTTCTCCTCGTGCGGGGGGACATGGGTCAGCACATTCCGGCCGGTGCGGATGTCGCGCATACGTTGCGGGCGAAGCTGTTGCGCTGTGTGGTTTCCTGGTTGGTCAGGTCCGCGGGCCGGTTGCCCGTCGCCCGGTTGTCGCTGATGGTGTTGCCGGTGTTGTGAGCGCCCACGAAGCTCTTGAACAGCACGATCCCGCCGGAGAGCGGTGTGGCGCCCACGTTGTTCTCGACGGTGTTCTTGCGCACATCGGTGTCCACGGTGCCGGTGAGGATGATCCCGGACCCTTGGATTGCGGGCAGTCGCTCGGTCTTGGCGCAGTACTTGTTGTTCTTGGTGACCCGGTTGTCGTGGATGGACATCGCCCCGGCCTGCGGCTTGCCCTCGTCTCCCACGACGAAGACACCGCTGCAGTTGCCGGTGAAGGTGTTGTTGTGGATCGAGAGGTTGCGGACCCGGCGGACGGTGAGGCCGATCCGGTTGTCCGTCATCGTGTTGCCCTGGACCGTGGTGCCACGGGTGTCGGTTGCGCCACCCTCCTCGTCCACGGTGTTCGCGACGAAGATGCCGGCGTCGGCGTTGGAGCGGGTGGTGTTGTCCCGGATGTCGGAGCGGGTGGACCGCTCCTGGGCGATGCCCCAGATGCCGTTGGACCGGGACGTCACCTGCCGGACCGACAGCCCGTCGGTCCAGGAGGCCCAGACTCCGTTCTTCTTGAATCCGGAGACGGTCAGCGAGCGGATGCGCACACCGTCGACAGGATGTTTTTTCGTGCCCTGGACGCAGATGCCGTTTCCGGCCTTTGCGCAGGCGTTGGCTGCCTTGACCCCGGTCGTGGGTGGCATGAGCACGGTCCCGGCCGTGGCGCCCCGCAGGGTCAGGTGCGCCTTCTTGATCAGGACACTCTCGTGATACGTGCCGGGCCGGATGTCGATGGTGTCACCCGACCGGGAGGCATCCACCGCGGCCTGGATCGACTGGCCCGGACGCACCACGCGCACGACTGGGGAATCCACGGAACGGGAGGCAGCCGCGGTGCAGGCCGGCACAGCGGCGCCCACGGCGGTGGCCGCCACGGCGAGGCACAAGAGCTGTTTGGTGTGACGTTTCTCCATGAGCCGAAACTATGGGCGAACACCCCTCGATGCCACGCAGGGTGAGCGGTTGGACACATCACGTGCCCGAATGGCTTACGTCGGAACAGCCGCTGCGCACAAGTGGTGGACGCGCGGCGGCGCACTCGGGTGAGATTGCAGGCTCGGTGCCGGTCCTCGCACCCGGGTCGGGCCCGGGATCAAGCACAGGCGTTCAGACCTGCGGTCCACGGCCGGGCGCGACGATCGAGCGGGCCCACCGGTAGTCGGCCTTGCCGCTGGGCGAGCGCTGGATCCGCGGGGCGATCACCAGCTGCCGGGGGATCTTGTATCCGGCGAGACGGGTCCGGCAGTGCGCCTGGACCTCGTCGAGCGAGGGTTCGGCCGCTCCCTCCCGCAGTTGCACCACCGCCGCGACGTGGTTTCCCCACCGTTCGTCGGGCACCCCGGCGACCAGCGCGTCGTACACGTCCGGATGGGACTTGAGCGCCTGTTCGACCTCCTCCGGGTACACCTTCTCGCCCCCGGTGTTGATGCACTGCGAGCCGCGGCCGAGGACCGTGACGATGCCCTCCGCGTCGACGGTGGCCATGTCGCCGAGCAGCACCCATCGCTCCCCGCCCCTGCGGAAGAACGTCTCCGCGGTCTTGCGCGGGTCGTTGTAGTAGCCGAGCGGTACGTGGCCGCGCTGGGCGATCCGGCCCGGCTCGCCCGGCGCCACCGGTTCGTACGTCGTCGGGTCGACGACCGCCGTACGGGAGTTGACCTGGATGCGGAACCCGTTCTCCGGCCCCGAGTCGGCCGTTGCGGTGCCGTTGAAGCCGGACTCCGACGAGCCGAAGTTGTTGAGCAGCATCACGGTGGGCACCAGCGACTGGAACTCCGCGCGCACCGAGTCGGACATGATCGCGCCCGAGCTGGAGACGGAGAACAGAGACGAGCAGTCGGTGCCCTTCAGTGGCCCCCGCAGCGCGTCGATCAGCGGCCGCAGCATCGCGTCACCAACCAGCGACACACTGGTGACCTTCTCCTTCTCGATCGTACGGAGCACCTCCTCGGGCACGAACTTGCGGTGGACGACGACCCGCTGACCGAAGTTGAACCCGATGAACGCGGTCAGCGTCGAAGTTCCGTGCATCAGTGGGGGAGTGGGGAAGAAGGTGATGCCGTCGCCGCCCGCGGCGACCCGCTCGGCCAGCTCCTGCGGGGTCTTCACCGGGTCGCCGGTCGGCGCGCCGCCGCCGAGACCGGAGAAGAAGAGGTCCTCCTGGCGCCACATCACGCCCTTGGGCAAGCCCGTGGTGCCACCGGTGTAGATGATGAACTGGTCGTCGGCCGATCGGGGCGCGAAACCGCCCTCGGGATCCCCGTCCGCCTCGGCGTCGGCGAACGCCACGGCATCCGGACCCGGGGCGCCCGCCGCCGGCGTACCGACCCGTACGAGATGGCGGAGCTTTTGTGCTCTCGGTGCGGCGGCCGCGACCCGCTCGTCGAACTCGGCGTCGAAGACCAGGGCCGCCAGATCCGCGTCCCGATAGAGGTAGACCAACTCGTCTTCCACATACCGGTAGTTGACGTTCACCGGGACGATGCGCGCCTTGAGGCAGGCCAGTACGGTCTGGAGGTACTCGATGCCGTTGTAGAGGTGGAGCCCGAGGTGCTCGCCGGGGGTCAGACCGGCGTCGATCAGATGGTGGGCGATCCGGTTGGCGGCTCCGTCCAGCTCCGCATAGGTGAGCCGCCGCTCGGCACCCGTACCGGGATGGTCGAGATACACGAGCGCCTCACGATCCGGGACCGCGTCGACGACCGACTCGAACAGGTCGGCAAGGTTGTACTCCACCGTTCCTCCTGACCCCGGATGCTGAGTGGTCCGGCGGTCATTAGAGCGCCGACCGGCACAACTGGGAAGGGGCGCCACCGAAGAAATCTGACTGACTGTCAGAAAACTATTGAACTGGGCCCCCACCTACTGCAACCTGTTCTAGATCTGGAGACGGGAGGCAGGCAATGGGTGGTACGGAACACCTCACCGTGCAGCGCGAAGGCGCCACACTGGTGCTCACCTTGAACAGGCCGGAGGCGAAGAACGCGCTCTCGCTGCCGATGCTGGTCGGGCTGTACGACGGCTGGCTGGCCGCGGACGAGGACGACGGAATACGCTCCGTCGTCCTCACCGGCGCAGGAGGCTCCTTCTGCGCCGGCATGGACCTCAAGGCCCTCGCGGGCAAGGGCATGGAGGGCGAGCAGTACCGGGACCGAATGACGGCCGACCCCGACCTGCACTGGAAGGCGATGCTGCGCCACCACCGCCCCCGCAAGCCGGTCATCGCCGCCGTCGAGGGGTACTGCGTGGCAGGCGGAACCGAGATCCTGCAGGGCACCGATATCCGTATCGCCGGTGCGAGCGCCACCTTCGGGCTCTTCGAGGTCAAGCGGGGACTGTTCCCCATCGGCGGCTCGACGGTACGGCTGCCGCGCCAGATCGCCCGCACCCACGCCCTCGAGATGCTCCTCACCGGACGCCCGTACAGCGCCGACGAAGCAGCCCGCATCGGGCTGATCGGCAGAGTCGTCCCCGACGGCACCGCACTGGAACAGGCACTCGACGTCGCCGAGCGGATCAATGCCTGCGGCCCGCTCGCCGTCGAGGCCGTCAAGGCCTCCGTGTACGAGACCGCCGAGATGACCGAGACCGATGGGCTCGCTGCCGAGCTGAAGCGCGGCTGGCCGGTATTCGCGACCGCCGACGCCAAGGAAGGCGCCCGCGCCTTCGCCGAGAAGCGCCCGCCCGTCTACCGGCGCGCCTGAGCCAAGGAGACAACCGTGCCCGACGTCCTCAGCGCACCACTGGTGGTCGAGTTCCCCTTCACCCGCTCCCTCGGCCCGGTCCAGAGCGCCTTCCTGACCGGACTGCGCGAACGGACGGTGCTCGGCGTGCGGACCGGCGACGGAAGGGTCCTGGTCCCGCCCGTCGAGTACGACCCCGTCACCGCCGAGGAGCTGTGCGAACTGGCCGAGGTCGCCACCACCGGCACCGTCACCACCTGGGCCTGGAACCCGGCCCCGCGCCGCGACCAGCCCCTGGCCACCCCGTTCGCCTGGGTGCTGGTCAAGCTGGACGGGGCCGACACCGCCCTGCTCCATGTCCTCGACGCTCCGGGGCCCGAAGCCGTGAACACCGGCATGCGGGTCCGGATCCGCTGGGCCCCGCAGCGCACCGGTGCCATCACGGACATCGCCTGCTTCGAACCGTACGAGAGCGAGGCGACGGCCGAAAGCACCCCGCACAGCGGCGAGTTCGCCGACCCCGTCACCGGCATCGTCACCCCGGCCCGCCTCGACTACACGTACACCCCCGGCCGCGCCCAGAGCGCGTACCTCAACGCCCTCTCCGAGCAGCGCACCGTCGGCGAGCGCTGCCCGTCCTGCCGCAAGGTGTACGTCCCGCCCCGCGGCGCCTGCCCCACCTGCGGCGTGGCCACCGCCGAACAGGTCGAGGTCGGCCCGCGCGGCACCGTCACCACGTACTGCATCGTCAACATCAAGGCGAAGAACCTGGACATCGAGGTCCCGTACGTCTACGCCCACATCGCCCTCGACGGCGCCGACCTCGCCCTGCACGGGCGGATCGGCGGCATCCCGTACGACCAGGTGCGGATGGGGTTGCGGGTCGAACCCGTCTGGACCGAGGGCGCCCGCCACCCCGACCACTACCGGCCCACCGGAGAGCCGGACGCCGACTACGACGCGTACAAGGAGCTGCTGTAGATGCGAGACGTAGCGATCGTCGCCTTCGCGCAGACGGACCATCGGCGGCGCACCGACGACCTCTCCGAGGTCGAAATGCTCATGCCGGTCCTGCATCAGGTCCTCGACGCGACCGGCCTCAGGGCGCGTGACATCGGCTTCACCTGCTCTGGATCCAGCGACTACCTCGCCGGTCGCGCCTTCTCCTTCACCATGGCCCTCGACGGCGTCGGCGCCCAGCCGCCGATCTCCGAGTCCCATGTGGAGATGGACGGCGCCTGGGCGCTGTACGAGGCATGGGTGAAACTCCGGACCGGCGAGGCCGACACCGCCCTCGTCTACGCCTATGGGAAGTCCTCGCCCGGTGAGGTGCGCGACGTCCTCACCCGCCAACTCGACCCGTACTACGTCGGCCCGCTCTGGCCCGACTCCGTCGCGCTCGCCGCACTCCAGGCCCAGGCGCTGATCGACGCGGGTGAAACCGACGAGGCCGCCCTCGCCTCGATCGCCGCCCGCAACCGCACCGCCGCCGCGCACAACCCGCACGCACAGCTCGCGGGCTCCGTACCGGCCGGCGACTATGTCGTCCAGCCGTTGCGCACCGGTGACTGCCCGCCGGTCGGCGACGGCGCCGCAGCCGTGGTTCTCGCCGCCGGTGACACCGCGCGCGCTCTGTGCACCCGCCCGGCCTGGATCCGCGGCATCGACCACCGCATCGAGGCCCACAGTCTCGGGGTGCGGGAGCTCACCGACTCGCCGTCGGCCCGGCTCGCCGCCGAACGGGCCGGGGCCTTCGAACGGCCCGTCGACACCGCGGAGTTGCATGCCCCGTTCACCTCCCAGGAGGTCGTTCTGCGCAGGGCGCTCGGGCTCGACGACAGCGTCCGCGTCAACCCGTCCGGCGGTGCGCTCGCCGCCAACCCCGTCATGGCCGCCGGACTGATCCGGCTCGGCGAGGCCGCGGCCCGTATCCACCGCGGCGAGTCCGACCGGGCGCTGGCCCACGCCACATCGGGACCCTGTCTGCAGCAGAATCTGGTCGCCGTCCTCGAAGGGGAGACCACCCATGTCTAAGGAGCCCGTGGCCGTCGTCGGCATCGGCCAGACCAAGCATGTCTCCGCCCGCCGGGACGTGTCCCTCGCCGGTCTCGTCCGCGAGGCCGCCGTCCGCGCGCTGGAGGACGCCGCCCTGACATGGGCGGACATCGACGCCGTGGTCATCGGCAAGGCACCCGACTTCTTCGAGGGCCTGATGATGCCGGAGCTCTATCTCGCCGACGCCCTCGGCGCGGTCGGCAAACCGATGCTCCGCGTGCACACCGCGGGCTCGGTCGGTGGATCCACCGCGCTCGTCGCCGCCAATCTCGTCGCCGCGCGGGTGCACCGCACCGTGCTCACCCTGGCCTTCGAGAAGCAGTCCGAGTCCAACGCCATGTGGGGACTGTCGCTGCCCATCCCGTTCCAGCAGCCGCTGCTCGCGGGCGCGGGCGGCTTCTTCGCCCCGCACGTGCGCGCGTACATGCGCCGCACCGGGGCGCCCGAGACGGTCGGCTCCCTCGTCGCCTACAAGGACCGGCGCAACGCGCTCAAGAACCCGTACGCACACATCCACGACCCGGACATCACCCTGGAGAAGGTGCAGGCCGCACCGATGCTCTGGGACCCGATCCGCTACTCCGAGACCTGCCCGTCCTCGGACGGCGCGTGCGCGATGATCCTCACCGACGGGACGGGCGCCGACCGTTCGCCGCATCCGCCCGCCTGGGTGCACGGCGGCGCGATGCGCAGTGAACCCACCCTGTTCGCCGGCAAGGACTTCGTCTCGCCGCAGGCGGGCAAGGACTGCGCGGCCGATGTGTACCGGCAGGGCGGGATCACCGACCCGCGACGGGAGATCGATGCCGTCGAGATGTACGTCCCGTTCTCCTGGTACGAGCCGATGTGGCTGGAGAATCTCGGCTTCGCAGCCGAGGGGGAGGGCTGGAAGCTCACCGAGTCCGGGGTCACCGAACTCGACGGCGACCTGCCGGTGAACCCCTCGGGCGGTGTGCTCTCCACCAACCCCATCGGCGCGTCCGGCATGATCCGCTTCGCCGAAGCGGCCCTGCAGGTACGCGGACAGGCAGGCGAACACCAGGTGCCGGGCGCCCGTAAGGCGCTCGGCCACGCGTACGGCGGCGGGGCGCAGTACTTCTCCATGTGGCTGGTCGGAGCCGAGCCTCCCCGCACCTGAGGCGAGCGCCGTCCCGGGCCGGCCGAGCCAGCCTTGGCCGTGGCCTGTCCGGGACCGCCCCCGGTGGCTAGGCTTTGGCCGGAACGATTAGCGGGAGGAGCCGACGTGGCGGAGAGCACCACCACCCAGCAGCCCTTTGCCGGCTGGGACAAGCCGGACCTCGACCTCAGCAACGCCGACTGGCAGTCGGGCACACAGGGGGCCGGGGATGTCCAGATCGCCTTCGTCGAGGGATTCATCGCGATGCGCAACGCCGGTAAGCCCGGCAGTCCTTCGCTGATCTTCACCCCGGCCGAGTGGCGGGCCTTCGTGGTGAACGCCCGCGACGGCGAGTTCGACCTCACCTGACGGCGCGGCCCGTGCGCAGCGGACTCAGGGCCACAACAGTTCGTGCGCCCAACCGGAATCCGTGGCACGGTGGTTGAGCCGGGTGTGGTTGCGCTGTTTGTCGCCCTGCCAGAACTCCACGGTCTGTGGCTGCACCGAGTGCAGCGCCCATCCCGGCGGTACGCGATCCGGCTCCCGCTCCACCCAGGCGAGCGACTGACGTACCGCCGCGTCACGCACCGCGAGATCCGTCAGCGGGCTGCTCTGCCGCCCGAGCAGTGCCTCCGCCCTGCCCCCCCGCCCCACGGGCCACGAAGTCCGCGGCGCTCCGCTCGGCACTGTCGGCGACGACGGGCCCGCGCACCCGCACCTGGCGGGCCGACTGCGGCCAGTAGAAGACCGAGTCCCACCTACGCCCCGGGAACCTGATGCCCGTACCCGAGGCACTCGACCGGCTCAATGCCGCGGCCGCGGCTGTCCCGACCGTCCCCCGTCTTGACCGGCCGGACGAATGCGAGCCCCTCGCCTCGCACCACCCGACCGGCGCAGCGCAGTGCGAGGACACCCTGCCCGCCGCCCTGACCCGCGCCGTGATCGGCTTCCTCGCCGGACGGCGCCGCGCTGCGTGCCTGTCACGCCCCACGGCGCGTGTGCTACTTCATCAAGGAGCACCCACGCCAGGAGTGGTGCAAGCCCTCCTGCAGGCAACCGAGCCCGGGTGGCCCGCCACCATGAGTGGCACCGCTTGTCGCACCCGTAGCCGGATGAACCGCCGTAGCGTGGTGATCATGACTGGTGAACGCGACCTGCGAACCCTGCTGAGCGGCATGAAGCCGGTGCTGAACGCCGGCCGGTACGTCTTCACCACGGTGCCCGACGGGGCTGCGCCCACCGGCGTCGCTCCCGTGGTGACGGTCGCCGAGCGCGAGGGGCTGACCCTGGTGCTCCCGGAGGAGGAAGCCGTCGCCGCCGGGCTGGCGTACGACTATGTGGCGGCCTGGATCACCCTGCGCGTCCACTCCGCGCTGGACGCCGTGGGGCTCACCGCCGCCGTCGCGCTCGCTCTCACCGATGCGGGGGTGAGCTGCAATGTGGTGGCCGGCTACCACCACGACCACTTGTTCGTCCCGCACGGACGCGGCACCGAGGCGGTGGACGTCCTGGAGGCGCTGGCCGCGGAGTCGGGCCATGATGCGCCGGACACGCCTTGGCCCGCAGGTCGGCCGTCCGACGTGCGCGGGCCCGGCTCCGCAACGTGAGCGGGGACACGTAACATGTCTGCATGTCCTTCCTCCGCCGCCGTAGCGCCGCCACACCCGCGGGCCCGGATTTCGACGTCCTGGCCATGGACCCGGGGGACTGGCCCGGAAACCTCGGCGCCGGTCTGCTGCCCGCACCCGACGGGAGCTGTCAGGGTGTCTTCCTGCGGTACGACCTGTTCGGCGGCCGCGGCCCCGCGATGATCATCGGTAACCTCCCGGAGGGTTCGCCCGCCCGCGAGACCGAGGAGGGCCAGGTCCCGTTCGAGGTCGCCCAGCTGCTGCTCGCGCTGGAGAACGACGAGCCGGTCGAGGTGACCGGCACCGACGACATGCCGGTGATGCAGGGCGACAACCTGCTGATCGTCCGCCGGGTGAAGCTGTCCGAGACCCGGATCTCCTGCGTCCAGTTCGACCGCAGCGACGGGGTGCTCGTCACCATTGCCAGCTGGGACCGGCCCATCACCGACGATCTCTACACCCTGTTGAAGCCACTGCCCGCCGAGCTGTTCCAGCAGGGCTGAAACGTCCCTGCCGCGGCCGTCCGTACCGATCCGGACGGCCGCGGGGCACTTTTGTCCAACCCTGAGCAGCCTCTGTCCATGAGGCTGCTTTGTCATGCACCTTGTCCGGGCAGTCGTCGGACCTTTAGCGTCATGCGCTATGACACCCGGGATGACGCGACGCACCACAGTGAAGACAGCCATCGGCGCAACAGGCGCCCTGGCGCTGGGAGTTCCCGTACTCGCCGGAACGGAGGCTGCCGCCAATACCTCCGATGAATCGTCCGGATCGCAGGGGCCGGACCGGGCCAGGGCGCTGGTGGACCCGGTTCTCTGGTACCGCACCCCCGCCGCCGACTGGGAGCGCGAATCACTGCCCATCGGCGGTGGCGCCCTGGGCGCGAGCGTCTACGGAACGCTCGCCTCCGAACGGCTCACCTTCAATGAGAAGACGCTGTGGACCGGCGGCCCCGGCTCCGTCCAGGGGTACGACTTCGGGAACTGGACCGCCCCCAGACCTGGCGCGCTCACCGCAGTGCAGCAACGCCTCGACAGCGAGGGTGCGATCGACCCGGACTCGGTCGCCGCGGAGCTCGGCCAGGCTCGCCGCGGCTACGGCGCCTACCAGGTCTTCGGCGACCTGCTGCTCGACCTGCCGAATGCCCCGGCCGCCCCCGACGCCTCCTACCGGCGCGCCCTCGACCTGCGGACCGCGCTCGCCACCGTCGCCTACACCCACCAGGACGTCCACCACACCCGGGAGTTCTTCGTCTCCCACCCCGGCAGCGTCATCGCCGGGCGGCTCGGAGCGGATCGCCCGGGACAGGTCTCCTTCACCCTGCGCTACACCTCGCCGCGCAGCGACTTCACCGCGACCGCCGCTGAGGACCGGCTGACCGTACGGGGCGCGCTGAAGGACAACGGGCTGCGCTTCGAGGCCCAGGTCCGGGTCCGTACGCGTGGCGGCCGCGTCACGGCCGGGACCGACGGCACGCTGACCGTCACCGATGCCGACAGCGCCTGGTTCGTCCTCGCCGCTGCCACCGACTACGCCGACCGCTATCCCGCCTACCGCGGCGACGACCCGCACCGTGCGGTCACCCGCACGGTGGACGAGGCGGCCGGAACGTCGTACGAGAAGGTCCGGGCCGCCCACGTACACGATCACGGAGCACTCTTCGACCGGGTCGCCCTCGACATCGGCCAGCAGTTGTCCGACCTGCCGACCGATCAGCTGCTCGCCCGGTACACCGGCGGTACGAGCCCCGCCGACCGGGCGCTGGAAGCGCTGTTCTTCCAGTACGGCCGCTACCTGTTGATCGCGTCCTCGCGGGCGGGTTCGCTGCCCGCCAACCTCCAGGGCGTCTGGAACAACTCCACCACCCCGCCGTGGTCCGCCGACTACCACAGCAACATCAACCTCCAGATGAACTACTGGCTCGCCGAGGTCACCAATCTTGCCGAGACCACCGCACCGTACGACCGCTACATCGAGGCGATGCGGGAACCGGGGCGCCGGACGGCGAAGGAGATGTTCGGGACGTCCGGGTGGGTGGTGCACAACGAGACCAACCCGTACGGCTTCACCGGCGTCCACGACTGGTCAACCGCCTTCTGGTTCCCCGAGGCCGCCGCCTGGCTCACCCAGCAGATGTACGAGCACTACCGGTTCAGCGGCTCCACCGGCTACCTGCGCTCCACCGCCTATCCCGCGATGAAGGAGGCCGCCGAGTTCTGGCTGGCCAATCTGCGCACCGACCCGCGCGACGGGCTGCTCGTCGTCACCCCCAGCTACTCTCCCGAGCACGGCGACTTCACCGCGGGCGCCGCGATGTCCCAGCAGATCGTCCATGACCTGCTGACCAACACCCTGGAGGCCGCCCGCACGCTCGGCGACGCCCCCGCCTTCCGCAGTCACCTGCGGACGACCCTCGACCGACTCGACCCCGGGCTGCGGATCGGCTCCTGGGGACAGCTCCAGGAGTGGAAGACCGACCGGGACGACCCGGCCGACGACCACCGCCACGTATCGCACCTCTTCGCCCTTCACCCAGGGCGGCAGATCGAACCCGGCAGCAACTGGGCCGAGGCGGCCAAGGTCTCTCTCGGGGCGCGTGGCGACGGCGGCACAGGCTGGTCCAAAGCATGGAAGATCAACTTCTGGGCGCGGCTGAGCGACGGCGACCACTCCCACAAGATGCTCGCGGAACAGCTGAAGAGCTCCACCCTCCCCAACCTCTGGGACACCCACCCGCCGTTCCAGATCGACGGCAACTTCGGTGCCACCTCGGGCATCGCCGAAATGCTGCTGCAGAGCCAGTACGACGTGATCGAGATCCTCCCCGCCCTCCCGGCCGGCTGGCCGGAGGGATCGGTGCGCGGACTGCGCGCCCGCGGAGGCTTCACCGTCGACATCGAATGGTCCGCCGGGCAGGCCCGCCGTGTGGTGATCACGGCGGGCCGAAGCCGCGAAGTGACCGTCCGCAGCTCCCTGTGGCCGAGCGGCGAGAGGACCTTCAAGGCCCGTGCGGGCGGCCGCTACACGCTGGTGGCGGAGGGCTGAGCCGAGCGCTGAGCGAACAGCGCGGTGACCCGCGCCGCCGCGACGCCGCGCCCCGTGGGACCACTGAGGTGCCACGGGGCGCCGGAGCCCCACCGCAGATCCTCTTCGCGGTAGCGGCGGCAGTCCCGGTGCCAGATCAGGATGCCCGCGATCCAGTGCCTGAGCTCCTCCACGTAACCCGCCAGAATCTCCCTGGCCTCGGCGTCCAGCCCGAAGTCGTCGTACAGGATCGGGAGTTCCTGCTCGGCGACATGGAGGAACTGGCGCAGCCGCGAGTTCATCAGGTCGTGCACGATCGCCACCGCCGTCGGATAGTCGACTCCGAAGAAGTTCTGCACGACCAGGACGCCGTTGTGCACCTCACCCTCGTACTCGATCTCCTTCTGGTACGAGAACAGGTCGTTGAGCAGCGTGGCATAGTCCGCCGCCGCGTTCTCCAGGGAGCGCAGCGGGCCGCTGCGGTAGATCTCCTCCGGCACCTTCTTCCCGTGACCGAGCCGGCACAGGCTCATCGTGAGGTCCGAACCGAATGTCAGCCGCCGCATCTCGATGTAGTCCACCGGGTCCGGGATCCGGTTCTGCGCCTGGTTGGCCAGCTCCCAGAGCCAGCTCGCCGTCATCGACTCGATGGCCGTGCGGAACGCGTGCCGTGCGCGCTCGTCCATCGGGGCCGCCGTGCGCTGCCACAGGTCGGCGAGACCGCGCTCCAGCGCATTGACCGGCTCCGGCGCTGCGGAGCCGTCCAGCGGCATGAACAGCGAGAGACGCGCATTGGCCAGCCGCGCCCCGGCCAGGTCCCGGGGCCGCCCGTGCACCACCGGGAACCAGTCGTCGCCGTAGGTACCCCAGGCCAGCCACCCAGAGGAGAGATCCAACTCGTCCGCCGTGGCGTCCGGATGCAGACCCGCCGCGCACAACGGCAGATCGATGGCGACGAGCCGCTCCTCGTCCCAGATGTGCGAGCCCGGCACCCCGGGTTGCGCCTCCAGGATCCCCATCCGGCGCGCCCAGTCGACGATCCGGACCCGCGCCCCGGCCAGATGCGGACTGAGAGTCGTACCGAACGGCAGGTCGAATTCGGGCAGCAGCGACGGGCCGACGTGCCGGTAGGGCACATGGGTGTGGCTGCGCAGCCGGGCCCGCTCCGATCGCGGTGTGAAGCGGATCGACGCGGCGGACATACCGAAGCCGAGAGCGGCCTCGCCCGCGCCGCCGTCGTTCATGTAGCGGCTGGAGCGCAGGTGCCACTCATGGCCGCCGGACTGCCAGTCCTGCAAGCCCTTGACGTACGCGAGAACCGCCGCGGTCTCCGTCGGATCGAGCCCCTTCTCCGCGCACAGCGGCCCGAGTTCGGTGAGCGCGGTGTTCTCGAACTGCTGGAGCCGTGAGGTCAGCAGATCGTTCACCGCCTCGGCGGCCTCCTGGGTGGAGCAGTTCAGAAACCTCTCCAGTACCAGCACGCCGTTGCTGTTCTCGCCCTCGTCCTCCACCTCCCGCTGGTACGAGAACAGGTCGTTGCGCAGATGCACACCGTCGGAGAAGGCGTCCCGCAGGACCCGCAGCGCCCGCTCATCGGCCACCGAATCGGGGACCTCGGCGCCCGCCGCGTACTCCACGAGCCCCGCCGACCATGGCGCGCCGCCCACCTTGCGCCGCATCTCGATGTACTCCACGGGGTTCGCGATGCGGCCCTCGTTGATATTGGCGAGTTCCCACAGCGACTCGTTGAGCAGGTTCTCGGTCGCCTCGGCGAACCTGGCCCGCCATGTGTCGGACATGCTCGGCACCGTCCGCGCCCACAGATCGGCCAGCCCCGCCTCGACCGGGTTCGTCGGCTCGGGTGTCCGCACCCCTCGTTCCATCGGCATGAACGCCGGCAGCCGGTCCAGATACTGCTTGCCGCCCTCCCGGTCCGGGGTGCGCTTGAACAGCTCCAGGAAGTGGTCGTCGAAGAAGAACACCCACACATACCAGTCGGTGACCAGTGACAGGGCCTCCGCCGAGCAGTCGGGGTGGGTGTACGCGCACAGCAGCGCGTAGTCATGGGAGTCGAGGTCCTTCTCCTCCCAGATGCCGGACCCTTCCACCATCCCTATGCTGCGCGCCCAGGACTTGGTGTGCTGTCGCGCCTCCTCGACATGGGGGTTGAGCCGCGCCGGATACGGAACATAGAAGTCCGGCAGGGTGAAGGGCTGAGCCATGTGCGTCCGGCCTTTCCGAGAATTTCCGCGCGGGGCCCGCGCGGATCTTTCGTGTCCGCGCGAGCACTACCCTTCGGCCGTCCGGGGCACGCACACCAGGAATTAGTCACACAAAAGGTGCGTGTGCGTGCGGGCATCGACGGACCGCGGCGCTTGCCCGTCCGCTCCGTAAAACTCAGGTAACGCCCCACCGCCACACAGTCATTGCTTCCTGACCTTCGCAGGTCAGAGCCCCTGCCAGTGGTCTGGTCCAGTGGCTCGTCCGACAACCCGCCTTGCGCTCTTGACGTGCTATCACCTCAGGTCACAGAGTGTGCGCCCATAGCCGAACAGTGACATCGGACCACGTACGACTTTCGAAGCGCGCAGTTCCAAGAAGGGTTGTCATGACGTCCAAGCAGAGGACCAGACTCACTCTCGCCCTGACCACCGTCGGCGCCCTGAGTCTCGCGCTGCTCTCTCCCGCGGCGCAGGCCGGTGCGGACGGGGTGCGGCCCGAGTGTCCGCGCGGCCTCGACTGCGACTGGGTCCCGGCGGCCTATCAGCAGACCGGCGATCCGGCCGACAAGGAGACGTACGGCAACTACGACACCGCGGACCGTCCACACAGCAACAAGATCAAATTCATCGTTCTGCATGACACCGAAGAAGACTTCGACACCACCCTGAAGATCTTCCAGAACCCGCTTAAGCAGACCTCGGCCCACTATGTGGTGCGCTCGGGCGACGGTCATGTCACCCAGATGGTCAAGGACAAGGACGTCGCCTGGCAGGCGGGCAACTGGTACGTCAACACCCACTCCATCGGCATCGAGCAGGAGGGTGTCGCCGTCGAGGGCGCCAAGTGGTACACCCCCGAGCTGTACAACTCGACGGCGAAGCTGGTGCGTTACCTCGCCGCCAAGTACGACATCCCGCTCGACCGCCAGCACATCATCGGCCACGACGGCGTGCCGCCCACCAGCACGGCCGGTACCAAGAACATGCACTGGGACCCGGGAACGTACTGGGACTGGAACCGCTTCATGGCGCTGCTCGGCAAGCCGACGACCGTGCCGAGCGCACCGAAGAGCAGCCCGCTGGTCACCGTCAGCCCCCGCTTCAAGGACAACAAGCAGGCTTTCCGCGACTGCGAGAAGAACGTCGACCTGCCGGTCCAGGGCAGCAGCGCCGTCCCGCTCCACACCGAACCGTCCGCCGACGCACCGCTGTTCTCCGACCCGGGCCTGCACACCGACGGCTCGCCCGGCACGAACTGCGCGGCCGACTGGGGCAGCAAGATCAGCGCGACTCAGCAGGCGGTGGTCGCAGACCACGCGCCCGGCTGGACGGCGATCTGGTGGTACGGCCAGAAGGCCTGGTTCGAGACTCCCGCGAAGGCCCGGACCACCGTGCCGACCGCCGGCTACGTCGTCCGGCCGAAGGCCGGCCGTACCGATGTGCCGGTGTACGGGGTCGCCTACCCGGAGAAATCGGAGTACCCGGCGGACTTCGCGGACCAGCGGGTGGGAACGCCGCTGCCGTACACGATCAAGGCCGGGCAGTCGTACCCGGGCGGGGGCGAGGCGCCGACCGGGTTCTTCTACGCGCCGACGATCGACGCGTCGTATCCGCTGGACCATGCGTACTTCAAGGGCGCGGAGAAGTACGTGACGGTGCAGATCGGACACCGGATCGCGTTCGTGAAGGCGTCGGAGGTGGATGTGGTGCGGGTGCGGTGACAGCTCGGGGCTGAGCGGGCGGGGCCCTTCAGGGGCTCCGCCCGCGAACCGGCCCCCCCGCTCCGCGATGGCCGGAGGGGCTGAACGCAACAGCGCGCTGCAGGCCCGGTGTGTCGGCACCGGACCCGCAGCGCGCATCCCTGGTGGTGCCGCGTCAGCGAGTGCCGACCGCAGCACGCACAGCCCGCCGGGCCATCGCGCAGTCGTCGTGCAGCCGACGCAGCAGCAGCCGCTGCTCCTCGCCCGACGACAGCACACCCGGACGCTCCTGACCGCCGCCCGTGGGCGTGGTCTCCCGCATCGCCCGCTGCACAGCCGTCTCGTACGTACGGATCTCCCGCGTCAGTACGAGCATCAGGTTCACCAGGAACGCGTCCCGCGCCGCCGGACCCGTGGCCTGTGCCAGCTGGCTGATCTGGCGCCGCGCGACCGGTGCGTCGCCCAGCACCGCCCACAGCGTCGCCAGGTCGTACCCCGGCAGATACCAGCCCGCGTGCTCCCAGTCCACCAGCACCGGACCCGTCGGCGACAGCAGGATGTTGGAGAGCAGGGCGTCACCGTGGCAGAACTGCCCCATGCCCTGACGGCCGCCCGCGTGCGCCAGGCCGTGCAGCAGCTTCTGCAGGTCACCCAGATCACGGTCGGTGAAGAGACCCAGCTCGTGATAGCGGGCGATGCGTGACGCGTAGTCCAGCTGGGCGTCGAACAACCCGGCGGCCGGCCGCCAGGCGTTGACCCGGCTGATCGCGCCGAGCGCGGCCCGTACATCGGCCCTGGGCGGAGCCTCCGACGGGTGCCTCGTCAGCGCCGCCACACGTCCCGGCATCCGCTCGATGACCAGCGTGCAGTTCTCCGGGTCGGCTGCGATGAGCCGCGGCACCCGGACCGGCGGACGGTGCCGGACGAACGCCCGGTATGCCGCTATCTCGTGGCGGAACCGCTCCGACCAGACGGGGGAGTGGTCCAGTAAACACTTCGCGACCGCCGTCGTGCGTCCGGTGGTGCCGACGAGCAGTACCGAACGCCCACTGCGGCGCAGCACCTGGACCGGGTTGAACTCCGGGCAGATCCGGTGCACCGAGGCGATCGCCATCCTCAGCTGCGCGCCCTGCGGACCGGACAGATCCAGACGCCCGCTGAGCGGTGGGGCACCCGGCCCCGCCGGCCGCCGGGGCCGGACCGTGCCGGGCGCGGACGGTCCGGCATGCGGGGCGAGGTACGGTCCGGCGCCCGCCCCCATGGGACGCAGGGGCCGGGGCGGGGCGGACACGGAGGACGATGCTGTGTACATGGGCGAGACAGATCCCTTCGTGCGCCGACAAGTTGCGTGCGCCGCCCCGGCCGGCGGCCGTTCGGCACCCTGGGGAGTGCCTAGGGCTGCCGGGCGGGGTGGCGCTTTCCTACCTGACACCGGTGTGCGGGTGGCAGACCATCTGGCGGACCCTGGCGAACCCTGGCGAATAGTCGCAAGGCATCTGACAGGGGGTTACTGTCAACTCAGCCGAGAACCTGGGGGCTTGACGTGACCGGAGAACCCAACACCCGTCTGTCGGATCTGTTCGGCCTTGCCGGCTGGTCCAAGGGCGAACTCGCGAGAATGGTGAACCGGCAGGCGGCGGCCATGGGCTACCCGCAGCTGGCCACCGACACCTCGCGCGTGAGGCGCTGGATCGACATGGGGGAGTCCCCCCGCGATCCCGTGCCCGAAGTGCTGGCAGCCCTGTTCACCGAGCGACTCGGTCGTGTCGTGACCATCGAGGACCTCGGGTTCGGCCGGCGCGGGCGTGTGGGGAAGCGGAAAGAGGTCGGGACGGAAGACAATCCCGACGGTCTGCCGTGGGCGCCCGAACGGACGGCAGCGGTCCTCACCGAATTCACGGGAATGGACCTCATGCTCAACCGACGCGGCTTGGTGAGCGCGGGCGCCGCGCTCGCCGCAGGATCGACCATCACCGGCCCCATGCACGACTGGCTGCACACCGACCCCGTGTTGGCGGCCGATGCTCCACGGATCGACGACCCCCTCCACGTGGACCCGGCCGGCTTCGACCGGTACGAGGCCGCACCCATCGGGTCGGAGGAGATCGAAGCACTCGAACGGTCCGTCGAGGTGTTCCGCGCCTGGGATGCCTCCCGGGGCGGCGGACTCCAGCGCAAGGCGGTCGTGGGCCAGCTCAACGAGGTGGGCGGCATGCTTTCCTACCGCCACCCCGACCATCTGCAGCGCCGCCTCTGGGGTGTTGCCGCCAACCTCGCCGTACTCGCCGGATGGATGTCCCACGACATCGGCCTCGAACCCACCGCCCAGAAGTACTTCGTCATCGCCGCCCATGCGGCACGCGAGGGAGGCGACCGCCCGCGCGCGGGCGAGGCGCTCTCCCGGGCGGCCCGTCAGATGGTCCACCTGGGCCGTCCCGACGACGCGCTGGACCTGATGAAGCTCGCCAAGTCCGGTTCCGGGGACATGGTGCTGCCACGCACCCAGGCGATGCTGCACACCATCGAGGCCTGGGCGCAGGCGTCCATGGGCCGCGGCCAGGCCATGCGCCGCACGCTCGGCAAGGCCGAGGAGCTCTTCGTGTCGGACAAGGGCGATGTGCCGCCGCCCAGTTGGATGCAGCTGTTCGACGAGGCGGATCTGCACGGCATGCAGGCTCTGGCGTTCCGCACGCTCGCCGAGCACGATCCGTCGGTGGCCATCATCGCGCAGCGCCACGCCAAGCAGGCCCTGGAACTGCGCGCCAACGGGCGCCAACGCTCCAAGATCTTCGACTACATCTCGCTCGCCTCGGCGTGCTTCATCGCCGACGACCCGGAGCAGGCCGACCGATACGCGCGGCTCGCCCTGGTGACGATGGGGGAGACCTCCTCACACCGAACCTGGGACCGGCTGCGCCAGATGTACCGGCTCACAGGACAGTTCGCCGGGTACGCGAAGATCGAGGACCTGCGTGAGGAGATCAATCTCGCGATGCCGCAGAGCTCCGTGATCAGGCGGCCCAGAAGCTCGGAGATCTGATCCAGGGGCACTGCGACGACAGGGCGCCGATCACCCACCGTCCGAGCACCGCACGACTCGAGCAGGCGGCTTCCGCCTACGTCCCCGTGCTGTGCCGCACTGGCTGTGCACTCGTGCTCCTGACCCGACCCGGGCTCATACCCCGATACGGGCGACCAGCACACATGCGTCGTCCAGGCGCTCGGTACCACCGAACTCCTCGACGACCGTCCGTACGCAGTCCTGTGCCGTGCGCGCTTCGGCGAAGCGCGGTGCGAGCGCGAGCAGCGCCTCCGGGCCCGCCCCCCGGTCGCTGCGGCGGGTCAGTCCGTCTGTGTGCAGAACCAGCACATCGCCGGGCAGCAGGGTCACCTCGTCCTGCTCGTACGCGACCGAGGAGGCGGCGCCGAGCAGCACCCCGTCCGGTGACGGCAGAGGTCGCCCCGCTCCGTTGCGGAACAGCAGCGGTGCGGGGTGGCCGGCCTGCGCCCAGGCGAGAGTTCCGGTCACGGGGTCGAAACGGCAGCACATCGCACTGCCGAGCGCGGGCTGCACGGACGCTTCGAGCAATTGGTTCAGGTGACCCATCAGGGCGCCCGGCTCGATGCCCGCCACCGCCATCCCGCGCAGTGCACCCAGCAGCATCGCCATGGCCGAGGTGGCCGGGATACCGTGACCGGTCAGATCGCCGACCGTGAGCAGTGTCCTGCCGTCCGGCAGTTCCAGCGCGTCGTACCAGTCGCCGCCGATCAGATCACTGGCATGCGACGGCAGGTAGCGGGCCGCGACATCCAGTGCGCCGGGTCCGCGCTGCGGGAGCAGCAGCGAGCCGCGCCATGCGGGAAGTACGGCCTCCTGGAGCTCGACCGCCATACGGCGCTCGGTCTGTGCCATGTGCTGCTGGCGCCGTAATGTGTCGCCGGTCTGGCGCACCACGCGCTGGCTGCGCCGCAGTTCGCTGACATCCCGTAGGACGGCCCACATGGAGGCGGTGCAGCCGTCTGCGTCGAGAACAGGTTCGCCCATCATGTGCAGGGTGCGCATCCGGCCGTCGGTCCGCACGATGCGGAACTCGCCGTCAATCGGCTTTCCGTCGACGAGACAGTCCGTCACCAGCGCGGTGAGCAGCGGCTGGTCCTCGGGGAACAGCACGGCCGGAAGTTCGTCGAGTGACAGCGGTCCCGCCTCCGGGGGCCGGCCGAAGATGTCGTACAGCTCCTCCGACCAACTGACCTCGTCGGTCAGCAGATTCCACTCGGCGCTGCCCACCCGGCTCAGCAGCGCACCGGCCTGCGGTTCGCCGACGGTCTCCTGCCGCGCCCGCTCCGCGTCCTGTGCCGGTTGTTCCGCCGACCCGGGCGGCGGGCCTTCCTTGAGCTGTCCGAGATGCGTGCCGAGATCGTCGAGATGATGAACCGCCAGCTCACAGAGCGCGCGCTGCCAGCGCAGCTGCGGATCGTCCTCGTCGACCAGCGCCGCGTCCCGCCGCACAGCATCCACATCTCCGCGCAGCCGACGGGTCCGGTTGATCAGCACCTCGACGGCATCGCGCTCGGGAGGCTGTGGTGCGGGGCGGTCCGCGGACAGATGGGACGGCATCTCGTACTCCGATACAGGCGCGGCACAACCAGGTCTGAAAGGTGGACCGAACACGACTGTGGCACAGGCTGAGGGAGCCCGTAAGTGGTTTGGCAACACTCGATGCGTTGTTGCTTCTGGCATATGCCACAGGCTGTGCAGAGTGCCGGTTCTTCGAACAGCCTTGCTCCACACGGCTGTTGATGCAAGTCATCCGGCGCGTGGGGCTCGCCGCGCGCCTGCGTGCGCCGCTCCCGTGCGGGCCACCGCATCTGATCGGGGCATATGCGCCGGAGCCTCCGCCGCTGAGCTGACGCTCCGTCGGTCCGGGGTCCGGGCGCGCCGGGCTGCGGTCCAAGTCCGTCACGTGTTCACGGCGGTGCTCGCGACGGTGGCCACGGCCTCGGGGTCGGCGAAGGGGTTCGAAGGCGGGGAGGTCGATGCCCGAATGGGATGCGCACGGTGGATCGTCCCGGTTCGTCGTGGGGCCGGGCCTTCGGTACCCGGTATCCGGTATCCAAGGCTGGATCGCGATTCCCATCCCTCCGGGCGGACGTCCGGGACGGGAATGCGGCCCGACCCTCTCGCGTTACAGCACCAGAACGAAAACGACACCCATTCCCACAAGGGTGGGATGGGGTCGGTGACAGTGTCCGGAGGTGCCCATGGCACGCAGTGAATCCCGCCCCGTCGTCACTCTGAGGTCGACCGCCGGCACGGGACAGACCTATGTGACACGCAAGAGCCGCCGCAACGATCCCGACCGGCTGGTCCTGCGCAAGTTCGACCCCGCCGCCGGGCATCACGTCCTCTTCCGTGAGGAACGCTGACCCGTCGGCCATGGCCGACGGCGGCAGTCCTCCCCATCCATGACCTCGAGGAAGGAACGCATATGAAGCCCCGCATCCACCCCGTCTCCCACCAGGTCGTCTTCCGCGACCGCGCCGCGGGGGTCGCCTTCCTGACCCGTTCGACCGCTGACGCGGATCAGCGCGTGGAATGGGAGGACGGCAACAGCTACCCCGTCATCGATGTGGAGACCTCGTCCGCGAGCCATCCGTTCTATACCGGGACCAACCGGGTGGTGGACACCGCCGGACGAATCGAGCAGTTCCGGCGCCGTTACGGAACGACGGCGGCCGCCGGACACTGATGTCCCGTGCGACGCGTCACAGTCGACGGTGTCGATTTCGGGGAACAGGGTGCGATGGTTTATCGTTCACCTACGTGTGGATGACGCGCTGAGCGCCCGCACCCAAGCTGCCCCGGCTGGTTTCCCCCGATCCGGCCGGGGCTTCTCGCTGTCCGCTCGTTCCTCACCCCCGGGACGGTCGCCCCGGCACCAGCTCGGCGAGCAGGGCTCCCGCCGCCAGCGCCGCAGTGACCCAGGCAGCGGCGCCCGGCCAGACCCGGACCGTCAACGCAGTCGCCGTCGCACCCACCACGACAGCGATCAGCCGGCCCATCACCCAGCCGTCCTCGCCGCGCAGGGATCGCAGTGCCACCCGCCCGACAAGCGACGTCAGCGTGCCGGTGAAGTAGTTGGTCGGCGTTGCGCGGATCCGGCCCTGAATCCCCATCGCCACGGAGATCACTGCCAACAGCCCGAGCCGGTCCCCGTCGGACGTGATCAGCTCCAGCCCCCACAGCACGGCGCCTGCCGTGAGCAGCACCACCTCGACCAGCAGCATCATCGGCAGCCGCCACCGCAGCCCCTCACCCATCCACGCGCCGCACGCGACCCCGCAGCCGTACGCAACGAGCGCGGTGACGACTCGCAGTGCCACCCCGTGCTCGCCGACACCGGCGGCGGAGCCGCCCAGCAGCACGAGATTGCCGGTCATCACCCCGGCGAACACCTGGCCGAGACTGAGGAAGGCGAACGCATCCGCGGCCCCGGACGCGGCGGACAGAAGTATCAGCGCCCACTCGCCCCATGGATCGCGTGCGGGATCCGCGCTGAACCGGCCGGTGGGCACCGTAGGAGTGGACACGCTGCCACCCTAGGGTTCCACTCGGTGAACCGACAGATGCGTTACGCGTGACGCCACAACTTCGGCGACGTCGGTGGATGCACGGGCGCCGCGGGGTGCCCCGTCCGACGGGGCCGGCTGGACCCTTCCGACTCGCTCGGCAAGGTCCGGGGGCGAGGACGGGGTTGCGAGGACGACGTCGTCGCCGACGCCGCCCCCGCCGGCCGGCGGGCGGACCTCGAGGACCAGGAGCCGAACCGATCCGGCTGCGGAACGGCGCCTGCCGCCGTCATGACCCTCTTCCCGGCGGATCTGCCGCGTACGGCTCCGTACGCGGCTACGCCGAGAGCGGCTCGGCGCAGACGACGAACCGGTGCCCGCGCTGCGCCGTGACCTCGTCGGACCCACCCGCCTCCGTCAACCCGCCGCGCGCGGCACGACCGTCGAGAGCACCTGAGTCAGCGCATGCCAGTCCGCGGTGATGATGCTCGCGTGCCGTCCCGCCAACAGGGCGAGTCGGTCGAGGGCCTGAGCCTGTGTCGGGCTCGTGCCGTCGATGGCGGGCGCCACATTGTGGGCGTCGGTCATCACGACGAGATACTGGTTCCGGGCGTACCACCCCGTGTCGATGGACCCACCGGCGTACGTGGCCGCGTCCCCGTCGAAGACCACGAACCACGGCCGGATGCCCGCGTCCGTGTAGCGCCCTCTCGGGTCACCGGCCTCGGCCCGGTGCACGGCGGGGAAGGCGGCCGCGTCCCCCAGCCGTCCGGCCGCCGCGAGATCGCGCAGATGAGTGGCGTACTCCCGGTCGGTCCACAGCGTGTCGGCGGGGTTGCCCTCTTCGACGGTCCCGGGTATCAGCTCCACGACGAAGCGCCCGGCGAGCGCGGACCGGGCGGGCCAGCCGCCGGCCCTTACCGCCTCGTCGAGCGTGGCGTGGTCACCGGCCAGATCGGCGGGCCGGAACAGTGCGCTGCCGAGCTTGTCGGACAGCAGCGCGTCCAGCTGGGCGGGGCCCCGGCCGTTGTTGGCCTGGAAACCGTCCTTTAGTTCGAGCTTCAGCACCACCGGCCGGTGTCCGGGGTGTGCGTCGTGCCAGGCCCTGATGTCCGCGAGACAACCGGCCAGATTCTGGTTGCGCGCCTTGGTGCGCAGCTGGCTCGCATTCGCGGCGTTCTCGCAGTTGTTGTCGTTGCCGATCGGATTGCTGTGCGAGACCCGCCAGGAACTGCCGAAGACATTGGTCCACACATCGAGCTCGAGAAGCGCCGCACCGGAGTCGAGTGCGTCGGCGAAGTAGGGATAGGTGCCCTTCTCGTACGCGTTGTGCACACCGACACCGGTGGTCGCCGAGTAGGCGGACTCACCCGTGTCGGCCGATCGGGCAGATCCGGCAGTCAGTCCGACAGCGAGCAGACCGGCCGCCGCGGTCGTCAGCCCTCGACGCCATCCGTGTCCCATGTGCCGTCCGTCTCCCATGACCCTCACCCTCATCGTTGATGCGAACGCGTCAAACGACAGGCACGATAAGAGAGTTGGGTGACGGGCAGGGGTACGGAAACCGGCCGTTCGGGTCCGACCGCGACGACAGGTCGTCATGCCGGCCCTACGGACCGGGTGCTGGGTGGAGCGGCGGACCACGACGGGACCTGAACCGCTCGCGGTCGTTACCGATCCGTGGCCCGGGTGCGGGGGCCGGATGTGGCCCCGGAAGTCCCACCGGGCCGGGGGCGCTGATCCGCGTTCTCAGCGGCCGGGACGAACGCATCGCGACCTGATGGGTCGACACGACCTCGTGCGCACCGGGCCGGACGCCACCCTCACCCGGTCGGCCGGGTGTATCGGCCCCGATCGGCCCGTGACCGATTGCGGGCCGGTTTCCGAGGGCTCAGCGTGGGGTGATGACGTGTGTGCCGATGGCGCACATGTCACCCGCCGAGGAGGAGCGAGATGGCTGACGCCCAGTGGACGGGCCCCAGGGGAGCGGACCTCGGCGAATGGCTGCCCGTCCTGGACCTCGTCGAGCCGCCGGGACAACGGCGACTCACCGTCCTGTTGCGACTCCTACTGCTGATCCCGCACTTCATCGTGTTGTTCTTCCTCCACGTCGCGGCCTTCTTCACCGTCATCGTGGGATGGTTCGCCGCCCTGGTCCTGGGGCGGCTGCCCGAGCCGGTCTTCCGCTTCCTCGCCGGATATCTCGGCTACGGGATGCGGGTCGGCGCGAGTGCGATGCTGCTGATCGACCGCTATCCGCCGTTCACGCTGACCCCGCCGACGGACTATCCGGTCCAGATCGAGGTACGACCGACGGAGCTCAACCGGGCGGCCGTCTTCTTCCGGCTGTTCCTGCTGATTCCGGCGGCTGTTGTGCAGGGCCTCGCCTCGTCGGGCTGGTGGGCCCTGTCCTTCATCTGGTGGCTGATCACGCTCATCCTGGGGCGCATGCCCCGTCCCCTCTTCGAGGCCTCGGCCGCCACACTCCGCTACAGCATGCGCTTCTCCGCCTACTTCATGATGCTCACGCCCGCCTACCCCAAGGGGTTCTTCGGGGACGACGCCCTGTCCGTACCGGAGCAGCAGACACGTTCTGCCACCCGGCCGCTGGTCATGAGCGGCGCAGGGAAGGCCCTGCTGATCCTGTTTCTGATCATCGGAGTGGCCACCGACATCAGCACATCCACGACGACCACATGGACATCGGACACCGCCGAAAACTGGTGAAGGGCCTGGCGCGGACTTCCGGCCAACAGGCATGATCATGCGATGACTTGGACAGCACCTGAAGCGAAGCGCACCCCCGGCTCCTTGGTCGCCGACGAGCGGGAGATGCTCACGGGATATCTAGGCTGGTTCCGCGGCACGCTGCTGCAGAAGTGCGCCGGCCTGACCGGTGAACAGCTCGCCGCAAGGACCGTTCCGCCGTCCAACCTCACCCTTCTCGGGCTGCTCCGCCATATGGCGAAGGTCGAACGCACCTGGTTCCGGGAGCGATTCGCCGGACAGCCGCTGGACCCGATGTACGACCCGTCCCGGGGCAAGGACGCGGACTTCGAGGACCTGGACCCTGCCCATGCGGCCGACGACTATGCGCGCCTGGTCGAGGAGTGCCGCCTCGCGGACGCCGTCATCGCCGACGCGTCGCTCGACGACACCTTCACACATGGCGGCGAGGTCTTCTCACTGCGCCTGGTGCATGTCCACATGATCGGGGAGTACGCGCGTCACATCGGCCACGCCGACCTGGTGCGCGAACGCCTCGACGGGGTGACGGGGGACTGAGCGGCCACCCCGTCGCTGTTCCCGCTTCCCGCACACGCCGGGGGCCGTGGCCGCGCCCGACGGGTGGCCGGCTGACCGTCGGCACCTATCGTTCGCCGTTTCTCTCGAGCAGCCGTTCCACACGGTCGAATCTCTCGTGCAGCGCTCGAAGCTCGGAGTCGAACACTTCCTCGCCGTGCCGGGCATAGCGGCGAACAGCCCTGCCCACATGCTGGGCATCCTGCTCGGCCCGGCCGACGAACCACGTGGCGATGGACGCGGTGACCATGCCGAAGGTGGTGATACCGGCCAGCATCATGACGGAGGCGATCACCCGCCCCCATGCGGTCACCGGGTACAGATCCCCGTACCCGACCGTCGTCGCGGTCTCGATGGCCCACCAGACGGCTTTGGGGAACGAGGTGATGTTCGCGCCGGGCGCGCCCTCCTCGGCGGGAACGACCAATGCTGCCCCGGCCAGCAGGACCGCGGCCGTGGCCGCCGACACCGACAGTGCGGCCCGGGCATGAAAGGTGCGCCACCACCGGTTGGTCAGCAGACGACCGAGCAGAAGCGCGAAGAACGATTGCTGCACGGGCAGAAACCCCCGGGGCTCCAGGCAGAGAGAAGAGTGAGGGCGACGCTACCGTCGAACGGTCCTGGTGAGCGCCCTGACACACGCCGGTCCGGGCCAGGAAATCGCGTCCCTGCTCCTCGTTACGGAACCGGCGTGACCGGGCCCATTCCGAGCCTTTCTCGGCTGCTGCGGCACTGGGCGCCGCCCCCGGGAACACGCCCGCCCGATCGCTCGGACTCGGCCGAACTGCCGCCTGGCCGACGCCTCGGAAGACTTGTGGACGAGCGGTGGCCCTCCCTGCTTCGCCGCCCGGCGCGCCCGCCCGTTTGCCCAGTTGCCCCGGCCTATCCGGCGGCGACCGGCCGGTAGGTGCACACCTGCACGCCCGTCCCGCTGGTGACCGTGGAGACCAGTTCCAGCGCGCGCTGCGCACCGTCGTCGGGGAAGATCGTCTTGCCGCCACCGAGGATCACCGGCATGAGCATGAGCCGAAGCTCGTCGACCAGGTCCTCGTGCAGGAGGGTGCGCACGAGCGTGGGGCTCCCCATGACCAACAGGTCGCCTCCGTCGGTGTCGTGCAGCTCCCGGATGCGGGCGACCGCCTCGTCGCCTGAGATGCGCGTGGTGTTGACCCACGCCAGCTTGTCGTCGCCCAGGGTCGCGGACACGACGTACTTCGGGATGGCGTTCATCCGGTCGGCGAACGGGTCACCGGCTCGCTCGGGCCACGCCGCTGCCATCGTCTGCCAGGTGCGGCGCCCGAACAGCAGCGCCTCCGCCTTGGTCAATGCGTCGTCGAAGGCGCCGCCCACCACCTCCGGATCGAAGAACGGGTGCGACCAGCCTCCGTGGGCGAAGCCGCCGTCCGTGTCCTCGTCGGGTCCGCCCGGGGCCTGCACGACGCCGTCCAAGCTCATGAACTCACTGATCACGATGCGCATGGGCTCGCTCCCTTTCGGTGTTCGGGTGTACGGCAATGGAGACTGTCGCGCCGCCCGAAAATCATCGCGCGCGTTCGGTATCGGCGTGTGACGACTCCACGTACACGTGGGCACTGCCCGGGTCGGCACTCCGGCGGGCCCGTCTCGACCGTGGTGAGCGAGAGGCGGCGGAAGCGTCCGGATCTCGCCGGCCGCATCAGTCCAGCAGCAGCTCAGGATCGTAGAGATCGAGCCAGACAGCCAGGTCCAGGGTGCGCTCCAGACCGCGCCGCGACGCCTGGGTGATCTGCGGGAGTTCACGGTGCGCGGCCCGCTTCAGCCGGTCCCGGTCCACGAGTTCGAAGACCCGGTGAGAGGGGCTGGCCAGCAGATCCCTGGCCTGCTCCTGCAGGGCGATCGCGTACTTCGGATCCTGTGTCGAGGGATACGGGCTCTTCACCCGGTCGTACACCGACCGGGGGAGTACATCGCGAGTGGCCTCCCGCAGCAGGCTCTTCTCACGTCCGTCGAACGACTTCAGCGACCATGGCGTGTTGTACACGTACTCGACGAGCCGGTGGTCGCAGTAAGGCACTCGAACCTCGAGGCCGACGGCCATGCTCGTCCGGTCCTTGCGGTCCAGGAGTACGCGGACGAAGCGTGTCAGGTGCAGATGACAGATGCGCCGCATCCGGTACTCGAAGTCGGACTCGCCGTCCAGGCGGCGGATCCCGGCTGTGGCGACCGCGTAACTGTGGCGGATGTACCCGGGCAGGTCGAGCGCGTCCGTCAGGTCGGGGCGCAGGACATCGGCGTCGTCCCCGAAGTGCTCCGCGAACTTCACGAGCCACGGGAAGGTGTCGGCAGCGCGGGCCTCTTCGTCGAAGAACTGGAGGTAGCCGCCGAACACCTCGTCCGCGGACTCGCCGGAGAGGGCCACCGTGGAATGCTCGCGAATCGCCTTGAACAGCAGATACAACGATGCGTCCATGTCGCCGAAGCCCATCGGCAGGTCACGGGCCCGGATCACCCGCGCCCGCACGTCGGGATCGGCGAGCGCCTGGGAGTCGAGGACGATGTCGAGGTGTTCGGTACCGGCCGCCCGGGCCACGTCGTGCACGTACGGGGTGTCGGGCGTGGCGCGCAGCTCGTCCGCGACGAAGTTGTCGGCTTGCCCCACGAAGTCCACAGCGAAGCTGCGCACCGTCTCGCCGCGTTCCGCGAGATGCCGGGCGGCGATGGCGGTCATGGCGGAGGAATCCAGACCGCCCGACAGGAGTGTGCAGCGCGGTACGTCGGAGACCAGCTGGCGGCGCACGATGTCGTCGAGCAGCTCGCGCACGGTGGCGATCGAGGTGGCCTGGTCGGCGGTGTGCGGCCGCGTCTCCAGGGTCCAGTAGGTGTGGCGGTGCAGCCCGTCGCGGTCGACGGTGACGACCGTGCCGGGCTCGATCTCGCGCATCCCGTCCCACACGGCGTGCCCCGGGGTTTTCACGAAGGCGAACAGCTCACGCAGCCCGTCCAGGGTGACCGCGCGCCGGGCGAGAGGATTGGCGAGGATCGCCTTCGGCTCGGAGCCGAACAGCACGCCGTCCGCCGTGGGGGCGTAGTAGAAGGGCTTGATGCCCATGCGGTCGCGGATCATCACGAGCTTCTGCGTGCGGGCGTCCCACACGGCGAAGGCGTACATCCCGTTGAGCCGCTCGGCCACCGCGTCCCCCCACTCCAGGTACCCGTGGAGCACGACCTCGGTGTCGGAGTCGGTCGTGAACCGGTGTCCGAGACCGGCCAGTTCGACTCTGAGCTCGGGGTAGTTGTACGCCTCGCCGGAGTACACCATCGCCACGTCGCCCTGCGGGGTCCGGACCGTCATCGGCTGACGGCCGCCCGGCAGGTCGATGATGGCGAGCCTGCGGTGCCCCAGGCCGGCCGGGCCGTCGAAGAACGTGCCGCTGTCGTCGGGGCCGCGGCACGCCATCGTCGCGGTCATCGCGTCCAGTACGGCGGACTCGGACCGCAGATCGCGGTCGAAGGAGATCCAGCCGGTGATGCCGCACATAGATGCCTCCTGCCTATGGCTCGACCTCGCGAGGCATCGCCGCGGCTCTTCGCGTGTGCATCTTTCGCGACCATCGAACAACATGTATGTCGCACTTATATGACGAGCGTGCGCCTCCCCGTTTCAATCGTCAACGCGACGACAGCCCGACGCCTCCCGGGGCCCCGCCGTTCGGCCCTGTCGGCCCACGACGAGCGGATCAACCGATTCCGCACATCTGTGCTGCACAGGGATTGCGTACGACCGGGGCGAGTCCCGTACGTGGCTGTCCGGCCACCGGCAAGGTCTTGATCAGCCCTGATGCCGACCGTGCGCTGCCCGGAGCACCTGCTGAAGTTCGCCGGTGTGCTGCTCCACGAGATCCGGACGGTGGTGATACGCCGCCGGAGTGTTCTGGAACAGGGCTACGCGCCATGATCCGGAACCGTACTCGGCAACCAGGGTCTGCACCGCATTCACCGCGGGATTCAGCTCGGACTGTCCGGGCGGCACCATCCCCGCGATGGCGCGCAGCATCGCCGCGTTGCCGCCCACTGGCCGCACCTCCCGCACCTTCCACACATATGCCGCGGTCGGATGGTCGGCGAAGACCGGTGCGAGATGACGCTCCACCTCCGAGCCGCGCACCTGGCTTCCGTCGAACCCGATCATCGCGGCATCAGGGGTGAACAGCGCCGCATAGGCGTGAGCGTCGCGGCGGTTCCAGGCGCGGAGCAGCTCTTCGTAGAGTTCCCGCACCGCAGGTGTTACGGACTCCTCAGCGGGGCTCTCGTTCATGGCGCCGATCCTGCCACGGTCCGTTCCGCTGCGGACCGCGATCAGGCGTGACCCATCGCCGTGGGGCATGCCCTGCCCGAGGGTGCCGCGCGCCGCCTCGGCGGCAGCGTGCTGATCCGCCGCCCCGTCGGCGAGGGATGGTTCGATGCTGGTGGCCGGCTGAGCTTGAGTCTCCAGCAGGGGGAGACAAGAAGGTGGGGGCATGGACGGCGACACGCTCTACTCGATCGGCGATCTGGCCCGGCGCACCGGGCTGACGGTCAAGACCATTCGGTTCTACTCCGACCGCGGGATCGTGGCGCCGACAGGCCGCAGCCCGGCCGGTTACCGCCTTTACGACATCGACGCCGTTGCGCGCCTGGACTTCGTGCGGACTCTTCGTGCTCTGGGGCTGGACCTGCCCACGATCCGCAAGGTCGTGGACCGGGAACTGCCGCTGTCCGAGGTTGCCGCAGCGCACGCCGAAGCACTGGCGGTGCAGATCCGCACCTTGCGCCTGCGGCGCGCGGTGTTGACGGCGGTGGCCAGGCGCGGGCCCACCCCTGAGGAGATGGATCTCATGCACAGACTCGCCAAGCTCTCCGAAAAGGAACGCGGAGGCCTGATCGCCGAATTCCTCGACGACGTCTTCGCCCACCTGCATGCCGACCCCGCATTCACGGCGGTGATCCGCACGATGACGCCTGAGCTGCCGGACGACCCCGAGGCGGAGCAGGTCGAGGCGTGGGTGGAGCTGGCCGAACTGTCCCAGGATCCGGACTTCCGCGCCGCTGTGCGGCGGATGGCGGACGACCAGGCGGCCGAGCGCGCCGCGGGTGACACCGCGGTGGTGCGCCGCGACCTTGCCGCATTCGTCCGTGACCAGGTCGGCCCCGCCCTGGCAGCGGGCGTCGCCCCCGCCTCACCCGAGGCCGGTCCTGTCGTCGCCGCGCTCACGGCTCACTACGCGTGCATCTCCGGTCACGGGGATGACAGCGATCTCCGGCGCCGGCTGCTGACCCGGCTGGAGACTGTGAACGACCCGCGCAGGGAACAGTATTTTCAGCTCCTGGCCGTGATCAACGGCTGGCCGGCCCCACAAAGTCTGACCACGGTGTTCGACTGGTCCATCCAGGCATTGCGTGCCCGGATACAGCGGGCAGGGCCGTGATCGCATCGCCGGTGAACCGGTCGCGGGCGGGCGACGGCACCCCGGGGCCGCCCCTGGGCACTACGACCGTACCCGCCAGGACACGAGGTGCCGGACACCGAGTGGGCGGTTGAGGTACAGTTCTTGAGTCCTGTTGTCTCCGATAGAGGTGGACGTTGCGCATCTGAGGTTCGCGATCATCGCGCGGTACGGCATCAGCCGTACGCCCGTCACGCTGCTGCCGGCTTTCTTGCCGCCCGTGACCCCGCGTGGATGCGACCTCGGTGCATGAGCCGTCCTTCACCCTTCGGAGGGCCACACCTCCTTTTTGTTCCCGGTTCGGTCGCCGCGTGGTGCTCGCATACGAAGCCCCCTGCCCCTGCGCTTGCGACTGCGAGAATCATGATGACCAACCCCATTGCGCCCAGCACCTCCGTGACCTGCTCCGCCATGTCCTTCCAGTGGCCGGATGGCACGACCGTCTTCGACGGGCTCTCCCTCACCATCGGCCGGGGCCGCACCGGCCTCGCGGGCGCCAACGGCACCGGCAAGTCCACCTTGCTGAGACTGCTGGCCGGCCAACTGCGTCCCTCGCAGGGGTCGGTGACCGTCGGCGGCAGCCTCGCCTACCTGCCGCAGAACATCACGCTCGACACGACGCTCCGCGTCGACCAGGCCCTGGGCATCGCCGGGCGGCGTGCGGCGCTGCGCGCCATCGAGGCCGGAGACGTGAGCATCGAGCACTTCGAGACGATCGGCGACGACTGGGACGTCGAGGAGCGGGCCCTGGCAACACTCGGCTCGCTCGGACTCCACGACGTCGAACTGGACCGCACCGTAGGCCAGATGTCCGGCGGAGAGACCGTTCTGCTGCGCCTGGCCGCCCTGCTGCTGGAGCGCCCCGACGTACTCCTGCTCGACGAGCCGACCAACAACCTTGACCTGTTCGCACGGCGTCGGCTCTACGAAGCCGTCGACTCCTGGCGCTCCGGAGTACTGGTCGTCGTCAGCCACGACCGTGAGCTGCTGGAGCGGGTGGACCGTATCGCCGAACTGCGCTCCGGATCAGTGAGTTGGTACGGGGGCGGCTGGTCCGCCTACGAGGCGGCGGTGGCCACCCAGCAGGAAGCAGCCGGCCGGATGCTGCGGGTCGCCGAGGCGGATGTCCGCCGGCAGAAACGCGAACTGGAGGAGGCCCGGATCAAGGCGGCGCGACGCCAGCGGCACAGCAAGAAGATGGACGCCGAGCGTCGGGCCCCGAGAATTGTCGCCGGTGAGCGCAAGCGGTCCGCGCAGGAGTCGGCGGACAAGCTCCGCGGCCTGCAGGAGGACCGACTTCATGAGGCGCGCGAGCGGCGCGAGGAGGCCGCGGACGCGGTGCACAACGACGCCGAGATCAGGGTGAGCCTGCCCCATACCGCCGTGCCCGCCGGCCGCACCGTCCTGAGTCTGCACGACCTGAGCCTCCGGTTCGGCAAGCTGCGCGAAGGCAACCTCCAGGTGCACGGGCCCGAACGCATCGCTCTGGTCGGGCGCAACGGAGCCGGAAAGACCTCTCTGCTGCGCACCCTCACCGGGGAGCTGGCACCGCTGTCCGGTGAGGCCAGGACATGTGTGCCGCTGCGGTTCCTACCGCAGCGCCTGGATGTACTGGACGAGGAGCTGAGTGTCGCAGCGAACGTGGCACGCCTGGCGCCCGGCGTCACCGACAACCACATCCGCTCCCAGCTCGCGCGGTTCCTGTTCAAGGGGGCACGCGCGGAACAGCCGGCGGGCACCCTGTCGGGCGGCGAACGCTTCCGGGCCGCCCTCGCGGCGACCATGCTCGCCGCACCGGCCCCGCAGTTGCTCATGCTGGACGAGCCCACCAACAACCTCGACGTGGCCAGCGTGCGACAGCTGACGAGCGCGCTCGACTCCTACCAGGGCGCGCTCCTGATCGCCAGCCACGACCTGACCTTCCTCGAATCGGCGGGCATCACCCGCTGGTTGCTCCTCGGCGAGGAGGTCCAGGAGACGAGCGCCGAAGAGGTCCGCGACCTGCTCGAAGCGCCAGAGGCCGGTTGAACGTCCCCGCAGGGCGGATGAGCCCGGAGCTCACTGGTCCGGTGCCTGCGTGGCCTCGGCGGCGGCAGCCGTGCCGGTGTCGGTACGCGCAGCCGGCGCCGGGGGAGCGGCCAGGTGCGCGAGCATCTGAAGCCGTTCCCCTGTGGGGGAGCCGGGCTCGGCATGGTAGGCGACAAGCATCTGACCAGGGGCGCCGGGAAGCGCGAGCTTTTCGTAGTGGAGATCGAGAGGACCGACCTGAGGGTGGAGCAGGCGGCTGACTCCGCTCGTCTTCTGGCGTACGTCCTGGCGGGCCCAGAGCGTGCGGAAACGCTCGCTGTGCAGGCTGAGTTCGCCGATCAGCTCGACGAGCTCGGGGTCGTCGACGGCGGCTGCGCTGACCGACCGCAAGTAGGCGACGGCCTTGGCGGTCATCTTGTCCCAGTCCCGGTAGAACTCGCGCATTTCCGGTTCGAGGAATGCGGCTCGCAGTGCGTTGATCCCCGGCGCGAAGAGGGGGTTGAGTGCGATGGCCATCGGGTTCGTGGCCAGCGTGGTCATGTAGCGGCCATGGACGAGGGCGGGCGTGGTGGGCCAGCCGTCGATCATGTTCTGGATGCTCGCGCTCACCCTCTCCGGGCGGGAGGTCCTGCGCGTGGCGGTCCGGGGCGAGTGGGCGAGCGCGTGCATGTACACGAGGGCATCGGCTTCGAGCCGCAAGGCGTCGGCGATGCTGTCGAGGACCTGGTCGGAGGGGTGCCGGTCGCGGCCCTGTTCCAGACGCAGGTAGTACTCGGCGCTGATGCCGGCGAGCAGGGCGACTTCCTCCCGGCGCAGACCGGGCACCCGTCGGCGCTCTCCGGCGGGCAGTCCGACATCCTCGGGGCGCACCTGTTCGCGGCGTGCTCGCAAGTAGTCACCCAGCTTGCTCGCTGTTGCCATGAATCCCAGGGTAGGTCCCGTCGGCCGCCGCATCCTGTCCCTGTCGGTACCAGGGACAGCGGGGCCTGGTCGCCCTGGCTGGCCGAATCTAGCGTGAACAGGAACCAGCCGCAGGCACCCGGAGTCCGGCTGCGGCACACAACGCCACGCGAACAGAGATGAGCACGTCGCACCATGACCGACCTCCTGCGTACGCCCTTCGGATTCTCCTCGACAGCCGACGACGTGATCGCCGGGATCGACCTCACAGGACGGCGTGCGTTGGTCACCGGCGCGACTTCCGGACTCGGGGTCGAGACCGCGCGCACCCTGGCCGCAGCGGGCGCCGAAGTGGTCCTCGGAGTCCGGCGCCGCGAAGCCGGTGACCGCATCGCCGCACAGATCACCGAACGGACCGGTAACCCCCTGGTGAGCGCCCGCGCACTCGACCTCGCCGATCTGCGGTCGGTGACCGCATTCGTCGCGTCCTGGGACGGTCCCCTGCACATCCTGATCAACAACGCCGGGATCATGGCGCTGCCCGAGCTGGAAGTGACCCCGGAGGGGCACGAACTCCAGTTCGCCACGAACTACCTCGGTCACTTCGCCCTGACCAGTGGCCTGCATGACGCACTCGCCGCGGCTTCCGGCGCCCGGATCGTCTCGGTCAGCTCGAGCGCGCACCTGTTCTCACCGGTGATCTTCGACGACCTGGACTTCCGGTTCCGCCCCTACGACCGGTGGGCGGCCTACGCCCAGTCCAAGACCGCCGATGTGCTGCTCGCGGTGGAAGCCGACCGTCGGTGGTCGCACGAGGGCATTCTCGCCAACGCCCTCAACCCCGGGGCGATCGCCACCGGGCTGCAGAAGCACACCGGTGGCCTGCAGACCCCCGTCGACAAGCAGAAGACGCCCGCGCAGGGCGCCGCCACCTCTGTGCTGCTCGCCGCATCACCCCTGGTCGAGAGCGTCGGCGGCCGCTACTTCGAGGACTGCAACGAAGCCCCGGTCCTGCGTGGCAAGCCCGTCATGTTCGGTGGCGGAGTCGCCCCTTGGGCACTCGACGCCTACAACGCGGAGCGGCTGTGGGACACCTCGACCGATCTCGTCGCACGTGCCACGACCGTGCGCTGAGAACCTGACCGTCTCCTTGCAGATCGCTCTCCTTGCCCCACCGCGTCGACACCGAGGCCGGTTTCCGGTCGCCGCAGGGTCACGCCGCAACCATCGTCCGACGGCTGCGACGTGACCCTGCGGGCTGTCTCGGAGTCTCAGAGGGTTGGGAGACCTGTCTCGGGATGCTGGGCTCCGATATGTGGCTGCGCCGTGTCTGCGGCTCGTACATGGGTCGAATCGAGGACCACCGGTGAAGGACCCGCGGGCCTTGTTCGGCTGTTGCGTCCAACTTCGCCCGGTGAATTCTCCCCGCGGACCTCGGTCCGGGGCCGGACCGGGAGCGGCGGACGATGCACGGTGGACGTCGGAGCCTCGGAGTACGGCGGCACCTGCTGCGCTGCGCCCCCGCTCTTCAACACGTAAATGAGCGCGGCGATGACGGCCTCGTCATCGACGCTCGGTGTGCGGGCGAGCTGCGGGCGCGTTCTCACCGACGGCAACAACGGCCGTGCGATCTCCCGCAATCCGCCCGGAACACTCCATCCACGTCGCCCGATTTCCTTGATCCGCTCCAGGGCGTACGCGTGGTCCGTGTGTCCGTCTCCGGCCGGAAGCGCCAGGGCATCCCTGCGCTCCTGGATGCGCTCGAACTGGCAGATGATGTCTGCTACTTGGGATGGGTCTTTCAAGGCTCCGGTGGCGAGCTGCTCCTTTGCCTCCAGAAGTTCGCGGTACATCGCTCCGTATGTGCTGCACAGCTTGATGGATTCGTCCCCGCGATCGCTCAGGCCGATGGCATGGGGGGCGACGATGGCCAACGCGGCGAGACCCGACAGGACCGAGATGAGCACCTGCGCAGTGAGGTGCGACGACTCTCCGATGACGGGCCAGGCCAGGAGCCCTGTGATAAGGCTGAGTGCTGCGGCGGTGGAGGTGTACAGACGGACTTTCTGCACCAGCCGAGCCGCTTCCCTCGGCATTCTGTTTGCCCAGTAGCCGGCACTTTCGATGGTTTCCTCAAGCCGCTGCGACATTGCTGCGTCAGCCGGGTTCTTCGACCCTCTGAAAATCTTGGACAGGAGTTTCATGACACCTCTCACGATCGGAGGGCGGTGGGTGAACAGTGACATCCCCGGCTCGTACTTCTCGACACCAACGCACATACAGTCGTTTTAATGACCTGGGTGGAGCAGTGCGGGTTGTTTCGGCTGTTTCGTCGGTGGTCGAGCCGCTCGTCATCCGAATCCGTGACCGGTGCTCACAGACTGCGGTAGCTGCCGGGGATGGCTGCCCCACCGGGTCGTGCCCGGTCGCTGGGTACTCCTGCGGGCCGCGCGCGCATTCCGTCACGCGTTCGGCGGTTACTTCGCGTGCGGGCCGTCATGTATGGGTTCGACGGGTTCGAGTCCGCCGTCCGCGACACACTTACGCCCGGCTGACGCTTGAAGTGGCATAGAGGGTGTGTAGGGGACCGGGATCGGGCTGCACGTGTATGTGGCCCCCCGGAGGAGGCAACCGCCGAGAAGCTCCCCATGGGGAAACCCCGGCCCGATTCCGACGGGCCGGGGTTTCCGTGTTGTGCGGGTGGGGCTGTTACCACTTGTTGCCGTAGTAGTGGTCCCGGACCACGCGGAAGCTGCCCACGACGCCATTGCGAACCTTCACGCCACCGCGGATCTGGCGGGTGAAGACGCCGTTGCTGGTGCTCCAGGGGCCGACAGTGGCGACAGGGGAGCCGTTGTCGCAGGTCGCCCCGCGGAAGACCTCGACGGTGTGACGGCTGTCGTTGCGGACGTTGAAGCTCCGCGAGCCCAGCCCGCTGACCACAGTGATGCAGCCGTCCGGGTGGCCGGAGTACGTCCGCTCGTTGAAGTGGATCCTTCCCTCGTAGTGGTAGCCGCCGTGGCCGCCGCCGCCGTAGCCGCCGCCGTAGCCCTCGTTGCCCTTTCCTTCGTTCCCCTTCGCGGTTCCAGCGGTTCCACCGTCGCCGCCGAAGGGAGCTGCGGCAGGAGCCTGGATGGACGGGGCCGCCTGGGTGGAGCCGGCAGCCGATGCGTAGGTGATACCAGTTGTAGCGAGAACCGCGGCGCCAACTACAGCGGCGGTCACTGCGACGGTACGCGTGGTCATGTCACTTCTTTCTTCTCAGAGACGTCGGCTGGGATGCCGACCTGTGAATGAAAGTACGGATAGTCTGTTTATCTGCCAAATCCGACATGCCGGAAATATGAATTCTCACTCACTTGGCAGTACGCCGCTGATTCCGGAACGCGCAGGCGCACACCCGCACCGGCCTGAGCAACCGTCATCGGCCCCCACTTCCCGGCACCTTGACTGCTGTCGCGGCCTGTCGCACACCTCCGGCCGCACCATCACGAAGTCGCTGTGGCGACGTCGGAGTACGACCACCACGGTTACGCGATCAATGGAGTGATTGGATCCCACTCGGTGTCAGTTCGCTCACGTTGCGGGGGTACTGGAATGGCGCGGGGAGAGGCCCTGCGAAGCAAGTGACAACGTGTCGGATGTGATCGAGTTGCTCTTGCACCGCCGAGAGGTCACCGGCTCGATACGCTTCGGCCCCACCACGCCCGTCGGCACCTTCACCCTCACCCTCGGACGGCCGCGCCGTCGTCGTCACCGTCCATCAGGAGCACCCATGACCACCGAGCAGGAAGCCCGCGACGCCATCCGTCACGCGTTCGGCGACACGGCACACGTCGAGGTGGAGACCTTCCCCGGCGGAAACCTCTCCATCACCATCACCAAGGGCAAGCACGCGGCAACCATCGACGGGCACCCCGAAAGCGGCTGGGGCTGGACCGTCGACCCGGGCGAGGACGACGGCTTCAGCGGCCACGAGAACGTTGCGACCACCCTCGACGAGGCGCTCGCCGACGTGCGCGCCGCACTCATCTGACCCGGCCGGCCCGATGTCACGGCCCGGCCTCGTCATTCGTCTCATCGAGGCAGCGTGATGCGGCAGCAGGCCGTGGCCGAGGTCGGACGCGCGGTGCGGGCCCCGTCGATTCACGCGGTACGAGATGGGTGGCGAGCTCCACGTGCAGGGTGTCCACAGTGTGGCGCTCCAGCAGCCGCATCAACAGTGAGACGGCCATCCGGCCCATCTCCTCCAGCGGCTGACGAACCGTCGTCAGCCGGGGCACAGTGCTGCGGCCCAGATCGGTGTCATCGAACCCGGTGATCGACAGATCGTGCGGCACCCGCAGATTTCGTTCGTACGCGGCCCGCAGGGCCCCGACCGCCGTTCTGTCGTTGAACGCGATCAGCGCAGTGGGACGTTCGGGCAGGTCGAGGAGTTCCCCCGCGGCTTCATAGCCTCGGTCGGCCGTCGGCTCGACGCTGCGGAACAGACCGGGAGAGGGCAGCAGACCGGCCTCGGCGAGCGCCGCGCCGTGGCCGGCGATGCGCGACTGACTGGCCAGCCAGTCGCCGGGGCCACCGATGACGCCGATGCGCCGGTGGCCCAACTGCACCAGATGAGCGGTGACGGAGCGGGCCGCAGTCAGGTGGGCCGCGGAGACCGAGGCGATGTCCTGGGACAGCGGGCTGCGGGGATCGACCACCACGAAAGGGAAGTTCAGGGCTCGCAGCGTTTCCAACTCAGCTTCCGGCTCGGGTGGCAGGAGCAGTACCGCCCCCGCGATTCCCGCTTCCTGCGGCAGTCCGGCCAGCACTCCGGCCCGGCGGCCGGCGTCGCCCGCGCTGAGCACCACGCGTCTGCCGTGCAGTTCCAGCGTCTCTGCGATCGAGGAGACGATGACCCCGAAATAGTCGGTCAGCACATACGGGCAGCGCACATAGATCGCACCTCCCGCAGCCCCGCGCCTGACGGGCGTGGGAGCGCCCAGTCGTTCGACCGCCCGGTGCACCAGCGCCCGCGTCTCGGAGGCCACATGGTGATGCCCGTTCATCACGCGCGACACCGTAGCGATCGACACGCCTGCCTCCGCCGCGATCGCCCGCACCGTGACCCGGGAACGCCTCGGCTCAGCCACTTGTTACAGCACTTCGTTTCATGGGCGCAGCATAGCGGGGGAGTGTTCACGGGCTGAGAAAGGCTTGACAGCTCAAGTCGGTTGGAGATTCTCTGTGGGCGCGTCGCAAGAGTTTCCAAGATGTTTCAGTTTGTTTCATGGCGAGTTACAGCAACCCGCCTCCCGCGGAAGGCGGCCGCTGTCCACCGTCTCCGCCCCGTCACGGCCCTTCGCCCCCAGCTCCCACCGCGCCAGCGAGGAAAACCACTTATGAAACGTGCCCTGGGTGCCGCCGCCTTCACGGCCGCCGCTCTCTGCCTGACCTGTCTGCCGGCCACGGCGACCACCACACACGCGCCCGCGTCATCGAAGCACCACCCGGCGGCTCCCCGGGCACAGGTGTGGCTGACCACCGCCGACGGCACGCAGGAATTGCGGCAGCAGGAGCCGGTCGCCTTCCACCCCGGGGCATCCGACCTCACCACCATCACCGTCGACCCCGATCAGAGCTTCCAGCGCATGGACGGCTTCGGCGGCGCGCTCACGGACTCCTCCGCCCATGTTCTCGCCCAACTGCCCCGCCGGGCGAGGGACTCCGCGATGCAGAAGCTCTTCGACCCCGAGGAGGGCATCGGCGTGAGCTTCGTACGCCAGCCGGTCGGCTCCTCCGACTTCACCGCCGAGGCCACTCACTACACCTACGACGACGTCCCGGCCGGACGGACCGACTTCGCTCTTCGCCACTTCAGCATCGCCCACGACCAGCAGCAGATACTGCCGCTGCTGCGCCAGGCGAAGAAGCTCAATCCTCAACTCACCGTGATGGCCACTCCCTGGAGTCCGCCTGCCTGGATGAAGGACAACGACTCCCTCGTCGGCGGGCACCTCAAGGACGACCCGAAGGTGTACGACGCGTATGCCCGCTACCTGGTGAAGTTCGTCCAGGCATACGCCGCCGCAGGCGTGCCGGTCGACTACCTCACCGTGCAGAACGAGCCGCAGAACCGCAAGCCCAGCGCCTACCCCGGCACCGACCTGCCCGTACAGCAGGAGGCCAAGGTCATCGAGGCCCTCGGGCCGCTGCTGCACAGGGCCAGCCCGCGCACCAAGATCCTGGCGTACGACCACAACTGGACCACCCACCCCGACGACATCGCCACCGCCGAAAAGCTCGGCGAGGACCCGGAGACCGACTACCCCTACGAGGTGCTGGACGGTCCGGCTGCCAAGTGGATCGCGGGCACCGCCTACCATTGCTACTCGGGCGACCCCAGCGCACAGAGCGCCCTGCACGACGCGCACCCCGACAAGGGCATCTGGTTCACCGAGTGCTCCGGCTCGCACGGCGCCGGCGACACCCCCGCGCAGATCTTCCGCTCCACGCTCACCTGGCACGCGCGCACCATCACCGTCGGCACCACCCGTAACTGGGCCAAGTCCGTCGCCGACTGGAACCTCGTGCTGGACGCGGAGGGCGGCCCGCACAACGGCGGCTGCGACACCTGCAGCGCGCTGCTCGCCGTCCGGCCGGACGGGACCGTCACGACCAGCGCCGAGTACTACACCATCGGCCACCTGGCGAAATTTGTGCGCCCCGGCGCGGTACGGATCGGCAGCACCAACTACGGCACCACCGGCTGGAACGGCCGGCTCACCGATGTCGCCTTCCGCAACCCCGACGGTTCCACCGCACTCGTCGTCCACAACGAGAACGACGACCCGCGCAGCTTCGCCGTCGCAGTCGGCGACCAGACCTTCGAATACACCCTGCCGGGCGGCGCGCTGGCCACCTTCACGTGGCCGAAGTCGACGGCCCTGACCAGCCGACTCCACGAGGTTTCCTTGGACGGCGCCCACGCCACCGCCCAGCCCGCCGGTCAGGGCGCGGCCGGCCTGGCCATCGACGCCGACGGTTCGACCCGCTGGTCCAGCGGACAGGGTCAGGAGCCCGGTCAGCACATCGAGATTGATCTCGGCAAGCCCACCGCCTTCCGTCGTGTCGCCGTCGACAGCGGCGACGAACCCGGGGACTACGCCCGGGCGTGGGAGGTCTCCGTCAGCGACGACGGAACCAACTGGCACACTGCGGCCACCGGTACCGGAACCGGCCAGCTCACCAACGTCGACCTGCGTCCCACCACCGCACGCCACGTCCGCGTGACAGCGACCGGCACCGCCGGTAACTGGTGGAGCCTGGCCGACGTCCGCCTCTACCGCTGACCACGAGAACCATCGGCTGCCGGCTCGGCCTGTGGCATCAGCCGTGCCGGTGGCAGATGGGGCGTGGGGCCGGAGGGCGCCACATGCGCCGGCGCGGGTCCGTGAGCGAGGTCGAATCCGGCGTCGGTCCGCGCGGCCGGCAGCCCAGCTGCATCGCCGGGACCGACTCCATGGCCCTCGCGCAGATCGATGAACTCGATCCCACCGGAGCGGGCGGTCCGACGATCGCGTGCGGGCAGGGTGCCACCTGCGGCGCCGTCAGGATCCCTCGTCCTGCGGTTCGATGGGCAGGCACACCTGAAAGCGGGTGTCACCCGGCTCCGAGGAGACCCGGATGTCCCCGTGATGTTTGTTGACCACGATGCGGTAGGTGATGTCCAGCCCCAGCCCGGTGCCCTCACCGACCGGTTTGGTGGTGAAGAAGGGCTCGAAGATCCGAGGCCTGATGTCGGACGGAATCCCTGCGCCGGTGTCGGCCACCTCCACGAGCAGGTGGGCCTCCTCCCGCCAGGTCCGGATGGTCAGCGTGCCCCCGGCAGGCATGGCGTCGACGGCGTTGATGATCAGGTTGGTCCACACCTGATTCAGCTCGGCTCCGAAGGCCAGGATCGGCGGTAGTTCACGGTCGTAGTCCTTGACCACCTCGACACCGGACGGGATCTTCGCCCGCAGCATCGTCAACGTGGCGTCGAGCAAAGTGTGTACATCCACGGTCTGCTGCGGCGCCCGGTCCAGCTGCGCGTACTGCTGTGCGGCGCCGACCAGTCCCGAGATGCGGGTCACGGCGTCATCGATCTCACCCATCAGAAGTTCCGCGTCGATGGTGTACGCCAGCCACCTCACCGTGGAGCCGAGATTGTCCTCACCGATGGTGTCGGCCACCGAGGTCAGCCACGGCACGCCGATTTCCGCGGCGACCAGAGTCGGCGCAAGCTCCCACGCCTCCGTGACCCCGCGCTCCTCGAGCCAGTCGCCGACCGTGTCCTCCGCATCCGCCGCCGCCAGCGCCGGCAGACCGGAAGCCGCAGCGGCCTGTTGAACCGCGTCGTCCTGCAGCTCCACGAGACGATGCAGCTCACTTCCGTCCAGTCGGCCGTCAGCGATCATGGCGAGCTTGTGGCGCATGGCGGTCACTCGCTCCCGCAGAGCCGCGGTGGCCCGTACAGCGGCTGCCGCAGGATTGTTCAGCTCATGTGTGAGCCCTGCCGACAGAGACGCCAGTGCCAGCAGCCGCTCGCGCTCATTGACGATGGCATTGGCCGCACGCGAACCGAAGAACAAGCCCTCCAGCAGGTGAAGTGCCATCGGGAACCATGTGCCGATCGCGCTCGCGAAATCATCGGCAGGCAGTACGAAGAACTCGGCATCGGTGACAGCCCGCATGGTGTGGGGATAGCGCTGCTCGACGCGGTCCCCGAGGTATGCGCGAGTCGCCCCGCTGTAGACACCGCGTTGATCGGTGCGGGTGACCTCCACCTCGTCGCCGTGCAGCACACGGCTGAGCGCGATCGCTCCGCTGAGCAGCACGAAGAAGCATGTGGCCCGCTCGCCCTCCGCGTACACCACGGTCCCGGCAGGCCGTTGCTCCGCACGGCCGCGCTCTGCCAGCCAGTCGAGCTGCTCGTCGCTGAGCTCCTCGAACAGGAACAGAGTCCGCAACTGCGCCGCTGACAGATGTGCTGACGTGGTCACTGCGCCTCCAGATAGCGGTGCACCAGCGCGACGGCCATGGCTCCCTCGCCGACGGCCGACGCGACACGTTTGACCGAGGAGGAGCGCACATCCCCCGCGGCGAAGACACCGGGCACGCTCGACTCCAGGTGGTACGGATCCCTCGGCAGCCGCCAACCGGGCGGCCGCTCCCCTCCGGCCACCAGGTCGGGGCCGGTCACCACGAATCCGCGCTCATCGCGGGTGATCACCCCCGCCAGCCACTCCGTATGCGGCTCGGCCCCGATGAAGATGAACAGCCACGACGCGGCGACGGTGCGCGCGGCGCCGGACCGGGTCTCGCGGAGGGACAGCTGCTCCAGGTGCCCTTCGCCCTCAGCGCCGACCACCTCGGTCCACGGGTGGATGTCGATGTTGGAGATGCAGTTGATCTGGTCGATCAGATAGCTGGACATCGACCGGCTCAGATCGCCTTGGCGGATGAGGACGTGAACACGTCGTGCGTAGCGCGAGAAGTACACCGCCGCCTGCCCTGCAGAGTTGGCACCGCCGACGATGTACACGTCCTCCCCGGAGCAGCTCGGCGCCTCGGTGACGGCGGACCCGTAGAAGACGCCCGCTCCCGTGAACTCCTCCAGCCCGGTGGCGCCCAGCCGTCGGTAGGACACGCCGGTGGCCAGGACCACGGTGTGCGCGGCGATGGAGCTCTCCGGACCCAGGCGCAGCACCCGGCCCGACCCCGCCACCTCCAGTGCGACAGCCTGCTGCGCGCTGAGGATCTCCGCCCCGAACTTCAGCGCCTGGCGGCGGGCCCGCTCGGTCAGCTGGGAACCGGAGACGCCGTCGGGGAAGCCGAGGTAGTTCTCGATACGGCTGCTCTGACCGGCCTGCCCGCCGGTCGCCTGCTGCTCCACCAGCACCGTACGCAGTCCCTCCGAAGCGCCGTAGACAGCAGCTCCCAGACCGGCCGGTCCTCCACCGACCACTACCAGGTCGTAGAAGTCCGAGGCCGGAACGGTACTGAGTCCGACCTGCGCGGCGAGCTCCCGCTCGGTGGGGGAGACCAGAGTCTTCCCGTCCGGGGTGACAACCAGCGGTACATCGGTCGCGGAGAGCCCTGCGGCAGCGAGCAGGCGCTCCCCCTCCGGCTCGTCGGACAACAACCACCGATAGGGGACGAGATTACGCGTGAGGAAGTCGCGAACCGTGAAGGAGGGAGCGGACCAGCGGTGCCCGACCACGCGGGTCTCCAGCTCTCCTGGATCAGGCGTCGCGTGCCACAGGTCCAGCAGCGTGTCGATCACCGGATACAGGTGCTCTTCCGGCGGGCTCCAGGGCTTGAGGAGATAGTGGTCGAGGTCCACGACATTGATGGCGTCGATGGCCGCTTCCGTGTCCGAGTAGGCGGTCAGCAGCACGCGACGGGCGAGCGGAAAGAGGTCCATGGCCGCCTCGAGGAACTCGATGCCGTTCATCTGCGGCATGCGGTAGTCGGCGAGCATGAGCGCGAGCGGATCGCCACGGAGCTTGAGCTCACGCAGTGCTTCCAGGGCATCGCGGCCGGAGAGTGCGCGCAGGATGCGGTAGCGGTCGCCGTACTGCCGCCGGATGTCGCGGGCGACCGCCCGGGAGACTGCCGGGTCGTCGTCGACAGTCAGGATCGTCGGGTTCGGCATGTATCCATCATTGCCGCAAAGGCCAGGAAATGACGGCCTCAGCCGGCGTGGCCGCCGGGCAGATGCGGCGGGCCGGGCCACCCGGCGCCCTCCATCTGTCGGTGTCTCCCGGAGGCACGTGCGATGCCACGCCACGCGAAACGGACCCGGCAGGTTGCCGGAACGGCCTACGTCGGCCGGTACCGCTCCGAGCCGGGCACCGGCCGTGTGGTGGAATTCCGAATCACCACCAGCGAACGCGCTGGAGCCCGCAGGCGGGCCGCGGCGAATACCGCAGCCGGCTGCGGGGCAGTGCTCCCGCACCGGTGGCGCTGTTTCCCGGTACCTGCCGCCCGGAGCCGCCCGCGGCCCCGCACGCCCTCGCCCTCAGGAGTACGCATGGCCTTCGACGTCGACGCGGTCCGCGCGCAGATCCCCGCCCTGAAGTCCGGCTCTGCCCGCTTCGACGCACCCGGCGGCACCCAGACACCGCAACCGGTGATCGACGCCCTCATGGATGCGCTGGCCAACCCGCTCGCCAACCGGGGACGTACCACCGAGGGCGAGCGCAACGCGGAGGCGATCGTGGCCGGTGCCCGCCGTGCGCTGGCCGACCTGCTGGGCGCCGATCCGCGGGGCATCGTGTTCGGCCGCAGCGCCACCCAGCTCACCTATGACCTGTCCCGCACCCTGGCGAAGAACTGGGGCCCCGGCGACGAGGTGGTCGTCAGCCGACTTGACCACGACGCCAACATCCGCCCCTGGATCCAGGCGGCAGAGGCCGTCGGCGCCACCGTCCGATGGGCGGACTTCGACGCGGCCACCGGCGAGCTGACGACCGAGCACATCGCCAGGGTGCTCTCCGGACACACTCGTCTCGTGGCCGTCACCGCAGCGTCGAACCTCATCGGCACCCGCCCCGACATCCCCGCCGTCGCAGACCTGGTGCACCGGGCCGGTTCCCTGCTGCATGTGGACGCTGTGCATTACGCCTCGCACGCCGCCGTCGACCTGTCCGGCCTCGGCGCGGACTTCCTGGTCTGCTCGCCGTACAAGTTTCTCGGCCCGCACCTGGGCGTGCTGGCAGGCCGTCCCGAAATGCTGGAGACACTGCGGCCGGACAAGCTGCTGCCCTCCACCGACGCGGTTCCCGAGCGTTTCGAGCTGGGCACCCTGCCGTACGAGCTGCTGGCCGGGGCCCGCGCGGCGGTGGACTTCCTCGCCGGTCTGGCCCCTGTGGCCGACGGCACCCGCCGGGAACGTCTGATCGCCGCCTTCGCGGCGATCGAGGCCCACGAGGATGCCCTGCGGGCCCGTATCGAACAGGGGCTGGCCGCCCTCGGTGGCATCACCGTGCACTCCCGGGCCGCCCGGCGGACCCCGACCCTGCTGCTCACCTTGGCGGACCACAGCGCGGCCGCCGCCTCGCAGTACCTGGCGGAGCGCGGCGTCGATGCTCCGGCCGGGTCCTTCTACGCGCTGGAGGCATCCCGCCGGCTCGGACTGGGCGACGAGGGCGGGCTGCGGATCGGCCTGGCCCCCTACAGCAGCGACGAGGACGTCGATCGCTTGCTGGATGCCCTGTCCGGCTTCCTCGGCACCCCGCCCGTCACCGGCTGAACCGATGGCGCCCAAGGACGAACAGGGACCCACCGGTAGGGCTCGGTCGCGCACGGCCAAAGGCCGGGGCCCTGCCGGCTCTCGCGAATAACCCACCCCTTCCCAATACCAATACGGAATGCTTATCCAGCATTACGGCGAGCGAATACCGAGTTGTCGATATGACGCAGGCCACATGATCTGCGTCACTCTTGTGTCGTTTTGAGGCGTTTGCCGTGTGGGGTGAGCCACGTGACGGGCGCCACTCCGAATCCGAATAGTAGAGCACCGGGCCCCGCTTGCAGTCCCCGAAGCCACTTCCTCGACCATTTTCAATGCCCGGTACGAATACCGGTAGTAAAAAGAGGGCATTGACCCGGGTTTCCCGCTCCCCTAACAATTCTTGGCATCACCACCCGGCGATGGAAAAGGAATTTCTCGAATGCAGCTCACCGCGATGTCCAAGAAGTTCGCCCGCATGACCAAGACCAAGAAGATCTCGCTGGGCATGGTCGCAGCCGGCGCCGCCGTCATGGCCGGCACTGTCGTCAGCGCCCCGGCCGCCTCGGCCGCCACCCCCGCCCAGTCCGGCGGCAACGTTGACGCCTGGATCAACCAGTCGCTGCAGATCATGCGTGAGAAGGGCATCCCGGGCACCTACGAGGGCATCCGCAAGAACCTGATGCGCGAATCGAGCGGCAACCCGAACGCCATCAACAACTGGGACTCCAACGCCGCCAAGGGCATACCGTCCAAGGGCCTGCTCCAGGTCATCGACCCCACCTTCAAGACGTACCACGTCAGCGGCACCTCCCAGAACATCTACGACCCCGTCGCCAACATCACCGCCGCGTGCAACTACGCCGCGCACCGCTACGGCTCGATCGACAACGTCAACTCGGCCTACTGACCGCACAGCGCGGCCATACGCCTCGCCTGAGGCGCCGGTCCCCCTGTGACGCAGCCAGTCCGGGCCGGTCAGCCCACCAAGCAGGCACACCCTACGGACCACCGCGGACGCGGAGTTCGAGACCGGCCCGCCGACGACGTTCACACAGTCACCCACGGCACGCCCTGACCCCGTGAGGCACGGACCGCAGCCGCGGTCTGGGCCCCCGGCCCCGCGCGGCTTCCGGAGAACAGCGTCCACAGCAGCCCGCACGCGGAGCTGATCTGGGTGCATCGACCCGCAGGACCCGCCAGGTACTCCCTGGCGGGCGCACAACAACTACGGCACCTCGCTGCGTTGTCGGAACACCCGAATGCGACCGTACGAGGACGCCCCTCCGCCTTGCGATGCACCGCATCCGACGCCGCGCGCTCTTCCTCCAAGGGCTATGGGGCAGTCGTCAGCCGTGCAGCCAGATCCGCAGCGGACCGACCGGCTCGAAGCCGTGGCGGACCGCGGCCGCCAGGTCATCGCCGTGCTCGTAGCCGACCACCGGCAGGGTGGGGAACAGCCTGTGCACCGCGTCCAGCACGAGCGGCCAGGCCGCTTCCGGGCCTCCGTCCAGTGCGAAGACATTGGAGATTCCGACCACCTGGTCGCTGCGGCTCGCCACCGCTCCGGCGATCACCCGGCCGCCGGAGGAGTGTCCGGCGAGCACGAAGGTGTCCGGGTCATCCAGCAGTTCGGGCCGGAAGAGACCCGCGTTGCCGTCGCCGTCGTCCCAGGCGAGCGCCCAGGCGCGCAGCTCGTCCGGGTCGCCCGTCACGTGCCAGGCAGGACCCGACGGGATGATGGGCGCACTCGCCGGACGGTGGATCCACTGCGCCTCGAACAGCACCTGGAAGCCGGCCTCCGTCAGGTCGAGGTCGGCGAAGCTGTCCTTTATGGAGGCGCCGGGCACGGCTGTGTCGATCCGGGCTGCCAGTGCGACCGGGTCGGCACCCGGTATCAGGGTCACCGCGTCGGGGTAGTACAGCGGCGTGCGGGTCGGCGCGGTCCAGGCCTGCGCCTCGAACTCGCTCGCCAGGTCGTGCGATCGGCTCATCGCCGCGCACCACTCGGCATTGTTGCGGGCGGCGCTCCGGACCAGGAACTGCTTCGGCGTCATCACGAGTGCGGATCATGACCTGTGTCGGCCATGCCCGTCGAACGACTTTCCGTCACCTGCCGGCCGGACGCTCCACTCGAAAGCACATGGCACAGCTCCTGGGGACCGTTGACGACTTCGGCGTTTCCCGTATGCGGGCCGGAACCGGGCCCGCCCGGCACCCGTAGGTGTTCGCCGTTGTGCTCGGCCGTACCGCCGTGTCGGCGCGTCGTCGGATGGTGACGGCCCTGACGTCGTCATCGGTGTGATGTCAGGGCCGTCCCGCGGGTCCGGCGTGGGGCACCGGATTACTGGAGTTGTCTAGCACATCGGTGCATAGGGGGCGTAAGAGACACGCGTTCTCGAAGTGAAGCGACCCCATACGTGCGATGGCCCGCCAGGCGCCTCACCGATACCCCGGCCGGAGCCGCGTCGTCAGGCCGGCCTGGCGGGGGGCCCTGTCGACGGGGTGGCCCGTGGTGGTGTCGGCGGGGCGTGCGGGGCATGCCGACACTCTCTCGGTGTGCCGGACGGAGTCCATGACGGATGTTCAGGGTCCGAGAGGGTGAGTGGGTGTCATGAAGTCGCTCAGACGGCCTAATCGACTCCCAAATAAGCCTGCAGTTCTACTTATTGATGGCTCGTCATATCTGTGACGCGTGTGCCGTACCGGCTGCTTTTACGCCCGTTCGGCCCTCTGGCGTCACGCTTTCGATGTATCCGATATGACAGGTAAAGGCCCCATAAGTACTTTTAATTCAGGCCGGTTGCCCGGCCGACCCTCAGAGACAAGGGAGAATGACATGACGACGCGTACCGTCGCCGTGACCGCCGCCGCAGTGGGCGCCGCGGTCCTCGCAACTACTGGTATCACCTATGCCTCGGCCGCTGGTTCCCCCCAGGCTGCCCCGTCCGTCCAGCAGGCCGCGCCGGCCGTCCAGCAGGGTGCCCCTGCGGCGGCTCCGCTCGGTGGCGAAGGCGGCAACGAAGGCGGAGTCGCGGGCGGGAAGGGCAATGAAGGAGGCGGCTACGGGGGTGGCGGTGGCTACGGTGGTGGCCACGGCTACAAGTACGAAGGCCGGATCTTCATCAACGAGCGGTCGTACTCGGCCCGCTCGGAGGAGGGCTGCATCACTGTGGTCAGCGGGCTGGGCTCGCGGAGCTTCAACGTTCGCAACGACAGCCACCGGTCTGTGGAGCTCTTCCGTGGGGCGACCTGCGACAACGGCTCCCCGGTCGCCACTGTCGGTCCCTGGAGCACCAGCAACGGTGTCTTCACCCGCCACGTCCGCGGTGGCGTGAAGGTTCGCAATGGCGTCGTGGGCAGCTTCCGAGTGGTCAGGGACCACTACGGCAACAAGTGGTAACAGCCCCACCCGCCCAACACGGAAACTCCGGCCCGTCGGAATCGGGCCGGGGTTTCCGGCGCATGGGGGGAGACTCCGCGGCGAATGCGCCGGCTCCGGACGGCACATGCATGAACCGCGCCCTGCGTCCCATACACCCTCTACGCGATGATAGGTGTTCACCGAGTTCCCCGCGTGTCGCGGCAGGTGGACGCGGTCGGCCGCAGTCCTGCCAACCTGCCCCAGGCCCCGTGCCCTTGGGGTCCCCGAACACCGTGCGATCAGGGCCTGCGGACTACACCGAAAGGGGTCCGGAGCGTGGTCCGGAGAGGTGCGGCGACGATGTCATTCGTTCACAGGTATGTTGGGGACACCGCCGCCGTCAGCACGCGGTGCGGGGTGCCTCCGCCGTCGGCCGCCACGGCGTAGAGGTCCGCGCCGTAGTCGCCCGGGAGCGCGTACGTGAGAGTGGTGTCGTCCTGCCAGACCGCCTGGTCGTCCACGCTGCGGGTTTCGGCCAGGGGGTGGTCCCTGAGCGTGCGCAGGTCCATGACGTGCAGTCGCCACGGGGCGTCGGCGGGCAGGCCTTTGTCGCGGCTCTTGTAAGCGATGCGGGTGCCATCGGGGGAGAGTGAGGGGCACTCCACGTTCGTCCGGAGCGTGGTGAGCGTGCGGGTGCGCAGGTCGCCCCGTACCAGATAGGTCCTGCCCTTGGTGGCGAGCGTCGCGTAGAAGTGCCGGTCGTCGGCCGCGAAGGTGACGCCCCAGAAGTTGACGTCCGCGGCCCGGTAACGGTGGCCGTCCTTGCGTATCGCGAAGCCCTCCAGGCTCGGGGTGAGCTTGCCGGTGCGGGTGTCGAGGATTGCCGCGCGGGTGGAGAAGTTCGTGCCGGCGTAGCTGTCACCGCCTACGAAGACCGTCCAGGCCGCCAGCCGTCCGCTGGGGGAGACCCGGGCGCGGGAGGGAATGCCGGGGATCGTGTAGTGCGCCTGCTCCCTGAGGTGCGTGTCGAGGATCGTGGCCCGGTAGCTGTCCTGTACCGCCCCGTGCACGGCCTGGAGGCAGACTCCGGTGCCTGAAGCCGCGTAGAACCGCAGGCACTTGACGCCCGACGCCGTGCGGGCACCCGTGGGTGACGCCGCCGGGACCGTCGTCAGCTCGTCGCGGTGCGGCCCCCACGCCATGTTCCGGAACACGATCCGCCGCTTGTCGGTAAGTGTGACCCGGCCCGCGGCGATCGTCGGGCCGTCCGGCCGGGCCACGTCACGCCGTTCGGAGCGCGCGGCAGCGTGCAGCACGGAGGTCGTGGCGACCGCCGCGAGCACGGTGACCGCGCAGACGAGGACGAGCAGCTTGGTGCGGGCGTTCGTCATACGGAAACCTTCGCGGTCGGGCCAAGACGGAACGAGAAGACGGCGCACACGGCGAGCGCCACCGCAGCCGCCAGCAGCGCCGTGCGGTCGCCCCACGCCGTCCACGCGGCGCCGAACGCCAGCGAGCAGACGAACCGGGCGACGGCCTGCCCGGTCTGCACCAGGGCGAGCCCCGACGAACGCAGTTCCTCGGGCACGCTCTCCGACGCCGCCGCCATCAGAATGCCGTCCGTGGCCGCGTAGAACGAACCGTGCAGGATGAGCACGACGTACGGGAGCGCCGTGCCGTGCCAGGACGAGAGCAGCAGTCCGTACGCGGCGAGCAGCGCCCCGTGGCCGGCGAGGAACACCCGCCAGGGGCCAACCCGGTCCGCGAGCCGCCCCAGTGGCAGGGCGAGCAGCAGGAAGGCGGCGGCGGTCCCGATCGGCAGGAGCGCGAACCAGCGGTCGGGCACGCCGAGGCGGCGCTGGAGGAGCAGGTAGACGAACGAGTCGCTGACGGTCGCAAGGCCGAGCAGCAGGGCGCAGATGCAGATGCGCCGGATGCCTGGCCGCCGCAGGAGGGCGAGGGCGGCTCGGAGCGTGGTGCGGGGCCGCTGGGCCGCGGGGTCGGCACGGCGTGCGGCTGCCCCGCCCGGCACGAACAGGACCAGCACAAGCACGCCGATTACCGCGACGCAGAAGCTCACCGTGAACACCGCGTCGTAGCCGTCGACCGTGGCACGCAGGATCAGGAAGGCGGCGAGCGGACCGAGCAGGGCGCCCGCGGTGTCCATCGCGCGGTGGACGCCGAAGGCACGGCCGCGGGCCTCCGGTGGCGATGACAAGGAGATCAGAGCGTCGCGCGGCGCGGTGCGCAGGCCCTTGCCGGTGCGGTCGGCCGCGAGGACGAGGCCTATGGGCGTGAGGGTGTGGGCGATGAGGAGAAGGGGTTTGCACAGCGCCGAGAGGCTGTAGCCGATGATCGCGACGGGCTTGTGGCGCCCGCCGCCCCGGTCCGCGGAGTGTCCGCCGACCAGCCGCACCAGGGCCGAGAAGCCGTTGTAGACGCCGTCCAGGAACCCGAAGCCGAGCGGGCTGAGGCCGAGCCCCGCCACCAGGTAGAGCGGCAGGACCGCCGTCACCATCTCCGATGACACGTCGGTGATCAGACTGACCGTGCCGAGCGCCAGCACCGTGGGGGCGACCGCCACGCGCCGCCGGGCCGGGGGAGTGCCCGGCCCGGTGGCGCGCTCGGCGGACCTCGCGCGGGTGGCGCGGCTGTCCGCTACGTACATGTCAGGATGCCCAGACCCCGGTGATGTCCTTGGCGGACGCCGCGTTGCCCGCGTGGCCGAGGCCGTGCATGTCCTCGAGCGTGCGCAGCAGGTCGTAGTGGTTGTACGTGGTGGCGGACGTGGAGCCCGGGGTCACCTGCTGGCCGTAGAGCACCGTGGGGATGCGGTTGCCGCTGAGCCGGTTGTCCTCGTCGAAGGTGACGACGAGGAGGCTGTTGTGGGTCTTCGCCCAGGTTGCGTAGGCGCCGAGGTTGTTCTTCAGCCAGGTGTCACCGGTCGAGACCGAGCAGTCGTGCATGTCGCTGCACAGGTTCGGGACGACGAAGGAGACCTGCGGCAGTTTCGTGTAGTCGGTGGGGAACTGCTGGAACGTGTACGCGGATGAGGTCGGGACGTTGCTGAAGCCGAACCACGGGTTGTGCTTGCGGGCGTAGCTGCCGCTGCTGCACGTGGTCGAACCCTGGCTGGGAAGCGTCTCGTTGTAGCTCGCCCAGGTCTTGCCCGCGGCGATCAGCTCGGACGCGAGGTTGGGCTTGCTGGAGAAGCCGGGGGTGTAGCAGCTGTCGTCCGTGATGCCCTGCGTGGAGCCGGAGAACAGGGCGAAGTAGTTGGGCTGACTGGGGTGCGTCTCGGCGTACGAGGCGCTCAGGTTGGCGCCGCCGCTCTTCAGCGAGTTGATGTACGGGGCGCTGGAGGAGCCGATTACCTGGCTGTAGCCGTGGTTCTCGAAGACCACGACGATCACGTGGTCGGGAGTTGGCACGCCGGCCGCGGCCTGGGCGGACGAGGAGCCGCCAATGCCGGTCCACAGGCCGACGACGGCGGCAGCGGTGAGGGTCAGGGCGCAGGTGAGGGCGGTGCGACTGCGGCGGAACACGGATCTGCCGGGCACTGGGAACCTCCGGTGGGGGAGTGACGGGGGCGGTGCAGACAGAGCATGCTCACGCCAAGATGCATCCGGCGTACCGCATCCCACAAGGGGCATGAAGATCGGGTGAACGATCTCCTGCGCACCGTTTGCCCGCCGGCGACTGCGGCCCGATACGCTCGCCGGGTGCGAGGAGGCACTGCCGGCGCCGAGGTGTCGAGACCGTCGCGACGGGCGATGAGGAGTCCCAGCGCGTGGCGGCTGAGGCGCCGCTCCGTATGTGACGCCCTGAACGTTGGTCGAAGGCAGCGTGGATCTGCGCCTGCGGGCCCTGTCCCGCGGATGTTCCAAGGACAGGGCCTGGGCGGGTATGGCCTACTTCAGGGCGACGCTGTCGCCGTAGGCGGTTGCGGTGCTCGTCGTGCTTGTGCCGGCGAACGCCCAGCGCCAGGTACCGGCGGAATTCGCGGTGACCGTCGTCCTGAGCTTGCCGCCGCTGTCGGTGGTCACCTTCTTGACCGTGGTGTAGGTGGAGGAGCCGGACTTCTTGTACTGAAGGGCCACGGTCTGGCCGCTGTACCCGGCGTAGGCGTTGGTGTCCCAGTTGGCCCGGGTGAGCGTCCCGGTCACGGTGAGCGTGCCGCCCTTGGCGACCGGTTCGGGGGAGGCCCGGGTGTCGGCGAGCTTGGCGTAACGCTTCACCTTGACCGGCGCGCTGTCCTCGAGGTCGTAGAAGTCGCCGTCATTGGCGGCGGCCTCGGCAGTGAAATGCCAGGTGCCGGCCGAGCTGTTCTTGAGGTCGTAGTAGTCGGTGCGGTCGGCGTCCAGGGTGAACTTGAGGACGCACTTCCTGGTGGTGGACGTGGGGCGGGTGCAGTCGGCGGAGCCTGCGTGGATGATCCGGCTGTCAGCGCTGACCAGCTTGGAACCGTAGATGTCCTTGATCCCGGACCCGTCCTTGGCGACGGCGGTGACGGTCAGCGTCTGCGCCGTGCTGACTCCGGCGTTGACTGTCTGCTTGCTGAAGGACAGCGACGTGAAGACGGTGTCGCCCTTCTGTGCGTCGGCATGCGCGGCCGGCGTCAGGAACGAGAGCAGTGCCAGAGCGCCGACGGCAGCGGCCGCGGTGGAACGAATACGCATGTTTCTCCGAAAACGATGAGCCGGATCTTGTCCGGGCGCGAGAAAGACCACTGACACCCGTGGTTGGTTGTACGACGGCGGACGGCGCCCTGTCCGTGCTCTCTGCGGCAGTGTTCAACCGGATGCTCGGACCGCTCGATCACTGCCTGCTGAGCCGCGCCCGCTCCCACGGAAACCATCGCCTTCCCGGCCCTTGTCGCACCGAGGCCGTCGACCCCGCACGTGCCCCGGTCTCCTCGAGGCCGGCGGAGGGCGAGTCGCCCCGCGGCACCGCCGACCGGGTTTCCTTCCCTTCGGCGAAAACTGCATGGGAATGATTCAAACTTCAATGAAGTTTCATCCACCAGTAGGGCCGATCGGCCCTCGCGCCCCGGAACGCCGTGGGCGCCAGGTGCCTGCACCGCAGAACGCATGCTCGTGCAGTGAACGGAGAATGTGATGGTCGGCATACAGGGAGTGAGCTGGAACGAGCGGCGGCAATACGCGAGCCGTCTCTTCGAATCCCAGCGTTACCGCGCGGCTTCCCGGGTTCTCAAGGACCTGGTTGCCTCGGCGCCCCGCAACCTGGACCTCCGCATGCTCCTCGCCCGTTCGTACTACTACACGGCGCAGCTTTCCCTGGCCGAGGCGGAGCTGCGCCAAGTGCTGCGCGCCGAGCCCGCCCACCCCTCTGCCCACCTCGCGCTCGCCCGCGTCCTGGAGCGCCAGCACCGCTGTTCCGAGGCGGCGCCCCATATGAGGGCCGCGGACACGATGACCGCACGCGACCTCCTTGCCCTCAGGCACCCCCACAACTCATCCCCCCGACTCGCCGGTTGAGGCTGGTCGAGAAAGCAGAAAGCGCCTCTGAGCTGCAACGATAGGACTCGCTCAGGGTCCTGTACGTGGTAGCGGAGGGGGCACCTTCGCAGGTGAAGAACAGTATCGGGTCGTGCTTGGCGTTGTTCTGGCCGGACGCTACGGGATGGGCCTTCTCGGTGTGGTCGGTCAAGCCAGGATCTCGATGTACCCGTCGGTTCCGTGCACACGGATCCGCTGCCCGTCCCGGATCAGCCGAGTGGCCTGCTCGACGCCCACGACGGCCGGCAAGCCGTACTCCCGGGCGATCACTGCGCCATGGGTCATCAGGCCGCCCACCTCTGTCACCAGGCCCGCGATTCCGACGAACAGCGGCGACCAACTGGGGTCCGTGAAGGTCGTGACCAGGATGTCGCCCGCTTCGAGATCGGCCTCCGCCATGTCAAGGATGACGCGGGCCCTCCCCTCGATGGTCCCGGCGGAGACCGGGAGGCCGATCAGGGCGCCGGCCGGCACATCGTCGCGCCGGTACGCCCCGGTGACGGCCTCGCCATCCGATGTGAGGACCCGGGGTGGTGTGAGCGCGTGGTACGACCGGAACGCGTCCTTGCGCTGCTGGATGAGCTGGTCATCCACCTGGTTCGAGCGCACGACGTGGTGGAACTCCTGGAACGTGAGATAGAAGATGTCCTCCTTCTCAGGAAGCACGTTGGCCTGCACGAGGCGCTCGGCCTCCTCCAGCAGGGCCTGCTTGTAGACGAAGTAGCGGCTGACGATTCCGTACTTCGGGTACTCCCGGTACCCGATGAAGGTTCGGACCCGGTCGATCATCCGCTTGGCCTCGTCGGCCTTCTGGTCCCCGTCCGGCAGGGCCCGCAAGCGTGACAGCACGTCCTGTTCCTTCTTCTGCGCCTTCTGCCGGCCTTCCTCGAAGCGCCGCTCGGCGGCGCCCGGCTCGAAGATCCTGACGTTGTCGAGGATCACGGGCACGAGCGTGGTGGGGCGCTCGCGCCAACGCGGTCTCGTGATGTCGATCTCGCCGACGCAGCGCATGCCGTACCGGTCGAGGTAGGACTCGATGGCGTCTCGCGCTTCGGTCCCGCCGGCGAGCTTCGTCAGCTCGTCCAGGAAACCCTCGTCCTCGACGCCCTGCAGGAACGCCACCACCTCCGGCTGCGGGCGGATCACGTCCGCGACATCGAGCAACGCCAGGCCCATCTCCGACGTGACGTTGTCGGGGGCGGACAGCGTGAGTGTGTCAGCCGCGTTCTTCTCGCCCAGCCACTCCTGCAGCTTGTCGTTGAGCCACCACGTGGCCTCCATCCCCGCCATGATCGCCTGAAGGTTCAGCGGATCACTGAGGACTCGCTTGTGCTCCTCGAAGGCCTCCAGCAGGTAGTCGAACAGCGCCGGTCCGGTCTTCGACCGGATGTCGCGCTCCAGGGCGGCGATGGACACCTGGCGGCGCTCGATCAACTCGGTGACGATGGCCGGATCGGTCTCGATCGAGGCGGACGCGCCGCCGGCCGGCGGCCCGCCGGGACCCGCGTCCGGGAGCGACGGGACGAAATCGTCGTGGTCGAGGACGGTCTCCAGAGCGTCCCTGATCAGCGGATCGCCTCTCCCCATGACGTCCAGAAGACCGGCGCGGCTCGCGGGCGAGGCCAGGCGCCGGGTGACGTCGACGAACAGCCTCCCGCCGGCCTCGTGCATCGGCACCATGGCCGTCAGCTGCCACATGGAGAGCCCCAGGGGCTTCATGGGGTCGGTCATCATCTGCCCATGGCCAACCGAGACGTAGACGTGATTCTCCTGGTCGCCGGTCGCGGGGATGGGGAACAGCGTCGTGATCGGCCGGCTCTGAACGATTTGGAAGCCATCATCGACCAGGCACCATTCGATGTCCTGCGGGCTGCCGAAGTGCGCTTCGATCCGCCGCCCGAGCTGCACGAGCCGCACGACCTGCGCATCCGTCAGCGCCGGCTGCTCCTGCCGCTGCGAGTCGATCGCCACTTCCTGCGTACCGCCGGCCGGCAGGGCGCGAACGGCATGCTGTTTGGCCGCGATCGCCTTCGCGACGACTTCGCCGTGTCGCACCTTGAAGACGTCCGGGTTCACCAGGCCGGAGATCAGGGCCTCGCCGAGGCCGAAGCCGGCGTCCACGGTGGCGACCTTCCGGTTGCCTGTGACGGGGTCGGCCGTGAACAGGATGCCGGCCGCATGCGGGAAGACCATCTGCTGGACCACCACGGCCATGTGGACCGTACGGTGATCGATGCCGTTCCGCTGACGGTAGGTCACGGCCCGCTCGGTGAACAGCGAGGCCCAGCACCGGCTGACGTGCTGGAGGATCGCAGCCGGCCCCACGACGTTCAAATACGTGTCCTGCTGGCCGGCGAAGGAGGCCGTCGGCAGGTCCTCTGCCGTGGCGCTGGATCGGACGGCATAAGCGGCCTGCTCGCCGAGCCGGGCGAGAGCGCGGGTGATCGCCGCCGCGAGATCGTCCGGGATGGCGATCCCTTCGATGGCCCGACGAATCTGGGCGCTGAGCGTGCAGATCGCCTCCCGGTCGTCCGGGTTCAGGCGCGACAACTGATCGAGCCGATCGTCGATCGACGGTGCTTCCGCCATGATCCGCCGGAAGGCGTCCGTCGTCACGCAGAAACCAGTGGGCACGCGAATGCCTTCGATCCGTGACAGCCCGCCCAGGTGAGCGCCCTTTCCGCCGACGAATGCGACCTGCGTCTCGTCGACCTCTTGAAGATCCCACACGTACTGCTCGATCATCGCGACACCTCCGAGGCAGCCGTGTCCCGCTGCACTGCACTGGCCGATCGAATCACCGGCGCCCCCAGCTCTGTCGAACCTCTCGTCAGGCACCTCCTCGTCTCTGACCGCCCTCTCTCTGACGAGTCGGCCGACCGCTCCGCCCGGTCGGTCGGCGCGCACACCCGCACAACCGCCCCGAGCACTCGTGACCGCACTGCCGGTCCCACCACTGGTTCAACGTCACCTCGTCCCCGATACGTCGACAACACACGCACGTCGTGTCCCCATTTCCGCAGGTTGTGGCCTCGGCCGACGATTTTGCGCCACCACCTGGGTCTTGCCGCAAGCCCCCCAGTGCGCTATACGTTAGGAGTGGCGGGGAGAGAGATCTCTCTGCCTTTGTTTTTTGCCGTCCGCTGGAACTGACAAGCTTCTCGCGAAGTGGCGGCGTGCCGCGTACGGCGGTACGCGTCGCCGGCCCAGGTGGATGTCTCATCAGCCTACGGATGCAGCCGCGGAACCAAAGGTTCTCTCCCCTGTCGGCAAGGTCCGAACGCCGTCGAGCGCGTCGCCATCTCCCGCGAGGTCCAGCAGGACCTTGCACGGATCGTGCACCGCACGCGGCTTGCGCCACGGTGCCGGCGCCGCCGGTATCGCCGTGTCCAGACCGGCCTTGCGGGCGGTCTCCACCAGCAGCACCCCACCAGCCTGCGAGACCACTGCACCCCCGTCCCCCTGGACGCGGACATGCGGATACGACCCGATACGCTTGTTCACCTGGAGAGTGCTTCTTTCCTTGCAGCGGACAGGACCCTGGAAAGGTCACATCGTTGCAGGTCAGCAATACTCTCCACGTATTTGATCAAGAGCCGGACAAGCCCGCTCGTGAAAGCGCGAGGATCGAGGGGTTGTCGTCAACGCGACTGGCCGACGCCGGATTTGAAGTGGCTGACCGCCAAGGGGCCTGCCTGCTCGGAGCAGATGCTGCGGCCCGTGAGGTACTGGAGGAGACCGGCGCATCGCAACTGCCGTGGCTGACGAGCCTGCCGCTCGGCATCTCGTTTCCCGCGGACTGCCCGCGTCCAGCAGTAGCTGAGCAACTGAGCCTGGTGGAGTTCCTCCTGCAGACGAACCCCAGCGTCTCCCTGATCTCCTTCAACGCCTCGTCCGGGACCGGGAGATGACACACCCCAGCCGTCGCATCGGCGGCGGCCTGTTGGTGGCGCTCACCACGCAATGCTAGGCATCGCTCACTCCACAACCTCGCCCTCGGCGGATATCTTCGCCCCCGTACGGGAGACACTTTCGAGGGGGAGCCATGACCATCCGGGCATCGCTGCACGCGGCCCATGTCTACATGATCCTGGGCGTCGTTTCCGGGCTCTACTACCGTGAACTCACCAAACACAACGGGTTCGACGGGGAGACCCAACTATCGGTAGTCCACACCCATTTGCTGGCCCTCGGTATGTTGGCCTTCCTCATCGTCCTCGCGCTCGACAAGCTGTTCACCCTGTCCGGCGGCCGGCACTTCACCTATTTTTTCGTCTTCTACAACGCCGGCATCGCCATCACCGTGGGCTCCATGATCTTCCGCGGTACGCAGACCGTCCTCGGCCACCCCGTCCCCGAGGCGGTCTCTTGGATCGCTGGCCTTGGCCATACGGTCCTCACCGTCGGCCTGATCCTCCTCTTCACCCTGCTCGGCAAGCGCGTCACCAATAGGCGCAACACCTCAGAGGCTGCTCCGGGCCATGACCTGCAGGCCGACCTGGAGAAGGGCAACGCGCTGTAGTAGGCGACAGTCGAGAGCTGTTGTCGATCGCTTTCTGGAGAGCAGACGTCGGTCTGATGACGTCGAGATGTCGCTGAGTTCCGAGGCCGGGCGCCTTCGGCAGTCGACCGCTGTCTGCGGCAACAGCCGCTGCGGCAGAGCGCTTTGCCCGTTCATCAGATCGTCTCGAGCTATCCCGGGATCGTTCCACGAGTTCGATCAGCGTCAGCGGCGCGCGGCGGCCCAGGGCCGCCGCGCGCTACCTCTCAGACCGCCGTCCGCTCCACGGGGATCCACAGCTCCGCGTCCGCCTGTGACGCGTCCTGCGACAGCCGGGTACGCAGGATCTCGGGCCCCGGCCGGCTCCGGTACGGATTGGACGGGAACCACTGCGTGAACACGTCCCTCCACAGGTACTGGAGCGCCTGCGGAAACGGCCCGGAGCTCTCGAAGACGGCCCACGTCCCGGCCGGGACGGTGAGCGCGTCCATGCCCTCGGGCACGGCGGCGAGGGTCACCACGCCGTGGTAGTAGTCGAGCTCGGTCCCCTCGGCGCGGCTGTCGTCCAGATTGTCGCTCACCGAGACGATCCCCTTCGGCTCCTGATCGGACAGGCTCTTGATGCGCTGCAGCGTCTCCTGGTCGATGGCCCGGATGAAGGCGGCGATGGCCGGGTTCACCCCCTCGTGCACGAGAGGGACGCGCGCCTTTCTGCCGACCACACGGAATTCCTCCTTCTCCACGACCTTGTACCGCATGCTGCTGCTCCCTTCGACGATGAGGCGGAAGGACATCCGTGGCTGGGACTGCAGACTCGCACCGACCCGCCTGACCTCGCCGGGACCTACGCCGTGCATCGCGCGGAAAGCACGCGCGAACGCCTCCCCCGAGGTGTAGCCGTACCGCACCGCGACCTCCAGCAGCGTCCGCTCCCCGGCCAGCACCTCGGCACCCGCGACCGTAAGCCGCCTGCGCCGGATGTACTCCGACAGTGGAATCCCCGCCAGCGCGGAGAACAGCCGCCGGAAGTGGTACTCCGACGTCGCCGCGATCCGCGCCAGGTCGGACACCTCGATCCGCTGATCGAGGTGACACTCGATGTGCTCCATGGCCTGGTTCAGCCGCTCCAGCACCCTGGCCTCCTTCCCTTTCGATCGCTCACGTTAGGAAGGAATCACCCTGCCTGACCCGACATTCTGTGCCCGGTCCGGTCGGGTACGACAGGACCCCTGACCGCGCGAACCCCACACCTGCGTGCGCGGCTCCTCGGATATCAGCCATACGGAAGAAGCCCGTTGCGAGCCGTTCCCGGCAAGCTTTGATTGCCGTTCGTCGTTGTTCGTCCTCCGGGTGCACTCGCTTGAACAGCGGCAGTACACGCTCAGCGGGCTGAGGGACGTAATTCTCCGAAGTGTGAGGCATTGTGCCTGTTACCCGATTTACGTGACACCGGTGGCGGAGCGCGGGGTGGTGTGCCACGGCGTGCGGAGGCGCCGGAAAGGGCTTGTTGCCGCGGGTGGCCGGGATGGTTGCCGTGCCCAGTGAATGTCAGGGGCACGCCCGTGCGGGGTCTGTGATCGGTACAGTCATCGGTTACGGAAATATCCGCATTTTGTAACGCAGGCTGAAGCTTGCGCCGACAGGCGGACGGGTGGTTCAGAGTGTGGGTCCTCGGCTTGTTGAGCCGGGACCCGCACCGCGCAACATGGCTCCGACCTGGGCCTGGGCGCCTCTACTTGAGGGGACATCACGTGTCTGCTTCTCGTACTGTCCGTCGTCTCGTCGCTACCGGTCTGGCGGCCGGTTCCCTTGTCGCCGTCGTGGCGATGCCGGCATCCGCCGACAACGGCCACAACCGTGACCGTCACCACCAGACGTACTCCCGTGTGGTGCTCGGCAGCATCCAGTACAACAGCCCGGGCCGTGACGACCACTCCAACCGTTCACTGAACGGGGAATGGGTCGAGGTCACCAACACCGGCTACCGGCCGGTGAACCTGGACGGATGGACACTCTCGAACCGGGACGGCAACCGTTACCGCTTCGACGACCTCCGCCTGGGCGCCCGGGCCACCGTCCGCATCCACACCGGACGCGGCCACGACACCCGCGCCAACGTCTACCAGGACCGCCGCACCGACTACATCTGGAGCAACTACTCCGACAAGGCCACCCTGCGCGACAACCACGGCCGGACCGTCGACACCAAGTCCTGGGGCCGCGACCGCGACCACCGCACCAACGACCGCGGACACCGCCGCTGACCTGACCCCCACCCGCCACTGACAGCCGACCCCCTCCCGGAACCGCTGCGTGCCGCCACCCCCCGCCCCCGAAGTGGCGGCACGCAGCCCGCGCACACACCGGCCACCTCCCGGACGGAGGTCCGCGGGGGCACCACGCCTGGGACACTCACAGGGCCCTGGTCCGGACGGCGAATTCCAGGGCCCTGGCGCGTACATCAGCGTCGGGCGCATCACGCACTTCGAAGCTGCGGGGAGCTGGGCTCACGGGCTCGGGCTGTTGCATCGGGGCCGTTTGCTGCCGTCAGAGGTGGAGACGGTTGCGGAGATCCTGGGCGACGTGGTCCCAGGCGATCCGTGCGGCGCCGGGATGCGACTTCGTGTGGCGAAACAGGTGGCCGGACCGGTCAGGAATCGAGAAGCGCGGGTCACGGAGCCGCACCTAGCATGACCGTCATGGACATCACCATTCACACAAGCTTCCTCCCGCATGACGACCCGGACGCGTCCCTGGCCTTCTACCGCGACACCCTCGGCTTCGAGGTCCGCAGCGACTTCGGGCAGGGCAAGATGCGCTGGATCACGGTCGGCCCCGTCGGCCAGCCCGACACATCCATCCTTCTGGCGCCGCCGGCTGCCGACCCTGGGGTCACCGAGGACGAGCGCCGCACCATCGCCGAGATGATGGCCAAGGGCACCTACGGCTGGATCCTGCTTGCCACCCGGGACCTCGACGGCACTTTCGAGAAGGTGCAGGCCGGCGACGCCGAGGTCGTGCAGGAGCCGACCGAGCAGCCGTACGGCATCCGCGACTGTGCCTTCCGTGATCCCGCGGGAAACCTGGTCCGCATCCAGGAGCTTCGCTGAGCCGTCCGGTCATCGATTCGGCCATGGAGGCCGACGTCGCGACCACCTATGAAGTATGCGGCGGCCGGTGCTCCCGGGCCGCTGTCCCCGAACCATCCCCGGGCGCCCGCCTGTCCCAGAGCCTGAGCCGACCCCCGGCCTCCGTCCCGCCGCCGCTCGGTCTGCTCGACCGGCTCGTCGATTCCGGCAAGTCGGTCATCGCCACCGAGCACCTCGCCGTCTGCCGCGGCTTGAGACCCAGGTGCTCGCGGACATCGACGAAAAGGAGTTCTCCCATGTGTCACCCCTCGTGGGGGCGCGCACGCACCGCGGCGCATCGCCTGAGCGACCTCGCGCGACTGCGCCGCGTCCGCGACCGGATCGACCGCGAGTACGCGCAGCCGCTGAACGTCGAGGCGCTCGCCCGCGGCGTGAACATGTCGGCCGGGCACCTCAGCCGCCACTTCAAGCTGGCGTACGGCGAGTCTCCGTACACGTACCTGATGACGCGTCGCATCGAGCGTGCGACGGCGCTACTGCGTCGTGGCGACCTCAGCGTCACCGAGGTCTGCTTCGCGGTCGGCTGCTCATCGCTGGGCACGTTCAGCACCCGCTTCACCGAGCTGGTCGGCATGCCGCCCAGCGCCTACCGACGCCGCGCAACGGGCGCTGTGGCGGGGATGCCGCCGTGTGTTGCAAAACAGGTGACAAGACCGGTCAGGAATCAAGAAGCGCCGGCCGTCGAGCCGCAACTAGCGTGATGGCCATGGCATCCATCGCATCCGTAACCCTCGACGTGGCCGACCCCTCGGCCGCCGATCGCTTCTACACCACAGCCTTCGGCTTGGACACGCAGATTCGTCTGCGCGCCTCGGAGGCACCCACAACCGGCTTCCGCGGGTTCACGCTGGCGCTCACGGTGTCCCAGCCGGCCACCGTGAACAACCTCATCGACGCCGCCCTCGACGCCGGCGCGACGCCGCTGAAGCCTGCCGCGAAGTCGTTCTGGGGCTACGGCGGTGTCGTACGAGCCCCGGACGGGACGATCTGGAAGGTCGCCACCTCGGCGAAGAAGGACACCGGTCCGGACACCCGGCGGATCGACGAGATCGTGCTCCTGCTGGGAGTCGAGGACGTGGTCGCGAGCAAGCGGTTCTACGTCGAGCGCGGCCTTGCCGTGGCGAAGAGCTTCAGCCGCATGTACGTCGAGTTCGCTGCTGGGCCGAGTCCCGTCAAGCTGGCCCTGTACAGGCGTCGTGCCCTGGCCAAGGACGTCGGCGTCGCTCCCGAAGGCACCGGATCGCACCGGCTCATGATCGGCGGCGACGCCGGGCCCTTCACCGACCCGGACGGGTTCGCGTGGGAGGCCGCATCGCTGACACCTACGACCTGATGTGCCGCTGCCGCCTGTCCTCCCTGGCCGCCGATCACGAGACGGCCGCCGGGTGAATCGGCGGACGACCGAGGAGCCACTCCCCTGGAGGAAGGGCTTCCCACGAAGTGACTGGAGGAAGCATGACGGGCGCGCCGCCACGTGGGCTTGAGGAGAGGCTGCGGGACACCCGCGCGAAACTGGAGAGCGACGTCGATGTCTGGGTCGCGACGTCGAGCTCCCCGGGCGGCGTCCACCTCATCCCGCTCTCGTACCTCTGGGACGGGACCACGTTCCTCATCTCGACGCCGCGCGCCTCGGTCACCGGCCGCAATCTGCTGGCGGAAGGCCGGGTGCGACTCAGCCTCGGGCCGACACGTGACGTCGTCGTCGTGGACGGCATCGCCGAGCGGGTGGACATCGCCGACCTCGGTCCGGAGACGGGCGACGCCTTCGCGACCAAGACCGGTTTCGATCCGCGCGAGCTCGACGAGCCCTACCAGTACTTCCTGATCCGGCCGCGGCGCCTCCAGGCCTGGCGGGAGGCGAACGAGCTGCTGGGACGCGACCTCATGCGCGACGGCCGTTGGCTCGACTGACCGCCCGACGGGAACACAGCCGCCCCACCTGGCGATCGTTGCGGGCAAGGACGTGGACTTCACGCGGGGACTCCTCACTCGGACCGAGCAGAGCTGACGCATCTCGGACCGCTCCAGCACCGGCCTTCGCCGGGAGAGGCACGTAACACCCGTGACGGTCGGCGGCCGGTTGTCTCCTCAGCAACTGACCGTCGGTGAGGAGTTCCAACTGGCCGCAGTCACCCGCCGCCCGTCATTCGGCCTTTCGGGTGACGGGCGTTCTGCTCGCCATCGTCGAGGGATGCGGCGGCGACGTCGTGGAAGCCAGGGTTCGGCTCATCGACATGAGCGTGGGGCGAGCAAGTGAATGGTGCCACCTCGGCGGTGCGCAGGAGAGCCATCCAGTACTCACACAAAGCCTCGGGTCCCTGCGTGCGCAAGTCCGCATGCACCTGCTCGGCCCCCTGAGCCTACCTACCTGTATGCAGACCACTGACGGTGACGGTCGGTGCCGAAGCAGGTTGCGACCTCGAGGGGTTGGTGTTGCTGTTGAGGTGACGAAGACGCTGCGCACACGCAGGACCCTCTCAGCTGACGCCCAATCTCCATGGAAACGGAAGTGAGCATGGAAGGCGCAAACCACGGTCTCCACGCTGATGTCCTGGTCATCGGCTACGGCAAAGGTGGCAAGACGGTGGCCGCGAAGATGGGCCGTCTCGGCAAGCGGGTCGTGCTCGTGGAGCGGTCGGACCGGATGTACGGAGGCACTTGTCCCAACGTGGGGTGCGTGCCGACGAAGGCGCTGGTCCACCACGCCGGCAAGCGCCGGCCGGAGGATGCTGCGCAGGAGTGGTACGAGCGTTCCGTCACCAAGGTCCAAGCGGTGACCAAGATGATGCGCGACGGTAACTACGAAGGGCTGAGCGGCATGGAGACCGTCACGGTCCTCACCGGTCAAGCCGCGTTTGTCGACCCGCACACCGTCGCGGTCCAGGCAGGCCGCGAACGCCTTACGGTCACCGCCGACACCATCTTGATCAATACCGGCTCCGAGCCGATCATCCGCGACATTCCTGGCCTGCGTGACAGCCAGTACACCGTCACCAGCACCGAACTGATCGAGACCACCGTCCTGCCGGAACGACTGACCATCATCGGCGGCGGATACCTCGGCCTGGAGTTCGCCGCGATCTACCGACGGTTCGGCTCACAGGTGACCGTGCTCGAGGCATCTCCGAAGATCCTCGGTCGTGTCGACGACGACGTCGCCGCCGTCGCCCAGGACATCCTCACCGACGAGGGCATCGAGATCATCGCCGGCGCCCAGGTGAGCCAGGTCCGCGACGGGGACGGCGGCGGGACCGTGTTCTACGACAAGGACGGCCACGAGCACTCCGTAGCAGCCGACGCCATCCTGGCCGCCACCGGCCGCGCCCCGGTCACCCGCGACCTCGCCCTGGAGGCGGCCGGGGTCCGTACCACCGAGCGGGGAGCGGTCGAGGTCGACGCGTTCTTGCGCACCAGCCAGCCGCACATCTACGCCCTCGGCGACGTCAACGGCGGTCCGCAGTTCACCTACATCTCCCTCGACGACAGCCGCATCGTCCTCGATCAGCTCATCGGTGAAGGCAAGCGCTCCACGGCGGACCGGGTGGCCATCCCGCACACGCTGTTCATGACCCCGCCGCTGGCGACCGTCGGTCTGACCGAGAAGGAGGCCCGCGCGGCCGGACTCCGGGTGAAGATCGCCAGCCAGCCGGTGGCCGAGATCATCGCCATGCCACGCGCCTACATCGTCGAAGACCCCCGCGGCGTCATGAAATTCGTCCTCGACGCCGACACCGACGACATTCTCGGCGCCGCCCTGCTCAGCATCGACGCGCAGGAACTCATCAACACCGTCGCGCTCGCCATGCGGCACGGCGTCAAGGCGGCCGAACTCCGCGACGCCGTCTACCAGCACCCCACCTCCACCGAAGCGTTCAACGACGTACTCGCCACCATCGTGCGAGCCGACTGACCACAAGCCGCTCGCCGCCCCGGGGCGTTTCTCGCGGATCAGCCGGCGTGGCATCGAGAAAGGAAGGGCGCGGCTGTGACCACCGCATCGATGACGGGGAAAGTCGCGCTGGTGACCGGGGCGACCAGCGGCATCGGGGCGGTCGCTGCGGAATCGCTCGCCGAGCGCGGTGCGCACGTAGTGGTGGCGGGCCGGGACAGAGTACGCGGGGAGGCCGTCGTCGAGACAATCCGGGAACGTGGTGGCACGGCCGACTTCTTGGCCGCCGATCTGCTCGACGCCGGCTCGGTCCGGCAGTTGGCACGACAAGCCGTCGAACTGGGTGGTGGCCGGGTGGACATCCTGGTCAACGGCGCAGGCGTGTACCCCTTCGGGCCGACCGAGCAGACATCGGAGAGCGAGTTCGACGCCGTCTACGCGCTGAACGTGAAGGCTCCCTTCTATCTGGTGGCGGAACTCGCGCCGGCGATGGCCGAGCGGGGCAGCGGGGCGATCGTCAACGTCAGCACCATGGCGGCCGCGCGCGGCTTCTCGGGAACGGCGCTGTACGGCTCGAGCAAGGCCGCCGTGAACCTGCTGACCAAGGCCTGGGCTGCCGAATACGGCCCGCGCGGGGTCCGCGTCAACGCCGTGCAGCCCGGTCCGACCCGGACCGAGGGAACGGCGGGCATGGGGGAGGACCTCGACGCCCTCGCCGCGCAGGCGCCCGCCGGGCGGCCGGCTTCCCCAGGGGAGATCGCCGAGGCGATCGCGTACCTGGCCGGCGATGCCGCGAGCTTCGTGCACGGCGTTGTGCTGCCTGTCGACGGCGGCCGCACGGCTGTGTGAACAGGGCCTCCAAGCCCGGCACTCGACGGAAAGTTGTTGCCCGTACCCATGGGCGGTGGCGGTACGGATCTGCGCACAGGCTTCGCCAAGGCGCTCGGAGCGCGGCCCCGGCCGGATGTCATCGTGGTCCTGACCGACGGGCAGACGCCCTGGCCGGCCGCACCACCACCGTGCCGGACCGTGTTGGGTCTGTTCCCCCGGCAGCGTGCAGCCCGGTCGTGGGACGAGGACGATTCCGATTACGTTCCGGACTCGCCGCCCGTGTGGGCACGAGTAGTTGACATCGGGTCCTCTCCTGCAGATCGGTGAGCCCGTCCTCGGCCGCCGCGTCCAGGGTGATCGCCGGCACGCACATCCATCTGGGACAGCACCATCTACCCGGGCCGGAACCTGATCACCGAGCTGTTGCGTCCTATCGGGCACGTCGTGCTCATGGCTTCAGGCCGAGGACGGGTCCGAGGCAGATGGGTGGTACATGGTGAAGCGGGATACCAGCACGATGGCGTCGGAATCCAGGGCTGCGGTGCCCCGGTGGCGGCCGATTCACGTCGGCCGGTGGCGGAGGCTGTGGCGGTGGGGCAAGGACGCCAAGGGCCGGTCATCCTGGGCGCGCGGGCGTGTTCTCGCCTCACTTGCCGTGCTGACCTCCGGCCTGATGGCCTTCCACGCGATCGTGCCCAACGCCGTGGGCCACCTGGGCAGTTTGCTGGAGGCATTCCTCCCCTGGCTCGGCCTGGCAGTCCCGGTGCTGCTCGTCCTGGCGCTGCTGCGCCGCTCGGCCACCGCGCTCGTGTTCCTGCTTCTCCCCGCAGCAGTCTGGGCGAACCTCTTCGGCGCGTTGCTCCTCCCCGGGGACCGCGGTGCACATGACATCACGGCGGTCCAGCACAACGTCAGTGACGAGAACACCGCTCCTGTCGGCACGGTGGAAGCGCTCATCAAGGCGGCGCCGGAGCTCATCGCTCTGGAAGAGCTGACGCCGCCCGCGTTGGCGCTCTACGAGAAGGCCCTGGCACCCGACTACCCGTACCACGCCGTCGAAGGCACCGTCGGCCTCTGGTCGAAGTACCCGCTGGCAGACGTGCGTCAGTTGGACATCAAGCCCAAGGGGATCGAAGAGGGCTGGAACCGTGGGTTGCGGGCTGCCGCGCGTACGCCGTGGGGCGAGATCGCTGTCTACGTCGTCCACCTGCCCTCGGTCCGTGTCCGGCTGACCGGCTTCGACTCGGGTTGGCGGGACGAGAGCGCCGGACTGCTGGGCACGGCCATCGCCGCCGAGAAGCTGGACAAGGTGATCCTGCTCGGTGACTTCAACAGCACGGTGGACGATCGCGGGCTGGCCCCCGTCACTTCGCAAATGAACCCGCCGGCGCGGGACTTCGCCTTCAGCTGGCCCGCGGTCTTCCCCGTTTCCCGGATCGACCACATCATGACCCGCTCGGCGACCGTGACCGGCGTTCGGACCCTGCCGGCCACCGGCAGCGACCACCTCCCGATCGCCGCCGGTATCAAACTTGCTTCCTGATCACTGAGCGCGCTTGTGGCCGGTCCGGGACGTGAGCGCGGTGTCCTTGCTGTCGTGCGAGCCGGTGCGGCGGTTCACCTGGCGGGCCCGGCAGCTGCACCGGCCAGGGCTGCAGTACACGGTGTTCACCAGCCGGCACGACGGCTTCGAGTCGCTGGAGGAAGAGCGTCTGTTGTTCGCGCTCGATTGCCAGTTGATGAAACCGTCTATGAGTCGGGCCACCCACTGCTTCGGGCTACCCCTGCGGCGAGCCTGCGCAGGGTGCGTGCGGAAGGCGATCCGGGATCCGCCGTCATCAGGACGACTTCCTGGTCGTCCTCGGGGACGAGCAGTACGTCGCAGTCCAACCGCAGTTTGCCCGCCGACGGGTGGTCGAGGGTCTTGGTGCGGTGCCCGGGAGCGTGAACCGGGCGGGTTTCCCAGATCTTCCGGAACTCCTCGCTGCCGGAGCGCAGATCGGTCAGCAGAGCGGCGAGCTGCGCGTCGTGCGGGTATCGGGTTGCGGCCCGGCGCAGCCGCGCCACCACAATGTGCCCGAATTCCTCTGCGCTGGAGCTCTCGTACATGCGCCCCTGACCGAGGAAGCGGCGTTGGGCCAGGTTCGTCGGCCCGCGTCCGAGGTCATCGCCCAGCAGAGCCTGCGCGAGGGGGTTCCAGGCGACGACGCCATAGGCCGCGTCGGTGACGATCGCGCCGGTCTCCGGCAGTCGCTGCAGCATCCGGGCCACCTGCGGGCGCACCCGCTGCACGGCGTTGGTGCCGGGCGGCGCGGATGATCCGGCCAGGTGGAACAGGTGGCTGCGTCCGGCCGCGGTGAGCCGCAGGGCCTGGGCCAGCGCGTCCAGGATCCGGGGCGACGGTCGGGGCCCGCGGGCCTGCTCGAGTCGTGTGTAGTAGTCGACCGACATGTGGGCCAGCTCTGCCACCTCTTCGCGTCGCAGACCCGGTATACGGCGAGGAGTACTCGTCGGCAGGCCGATCTCGTGCGGGCGCAGCCCCGCACGGCGTTCCCGCAGAAAGCGGGCCAGCTCCTCGCGCGCCATGCTGCCTCCTTGAGCTGCCTGGTACAGGTTGTCCCTGGCAGAACGGTCACGGCCAGGGAACCGTAGGCGTCATGAACGATCGCACAGCACTGGTCACCGGTGCCAACAAAGGTATTGGCAAGCACATCGCCGGCCAACTCGCCGCAGAGGGCTTCACTGTGTACGTGGGTTCCCGCGACGTCGGGCGCGGGCAGCGGGCCGTCGAGGAGATCGGCGGCGACGCCCGCCTGCTGGTCCTCGATGTCACGGACACCTACAGCATCACCAAGGCCGCGGCGCAGGTGGACCGCCTGGACGTCCTGGTCAACAACGCGGGCATCTCGGTCTCGCTCACCCCGCCGACCGAAGCCGATGTCGAGGAGTTCCGCCGCACGTACGAGACCAACGTGTTCGCGGTCGTCGAGGTCACGAATGCCTTCCTGCCTGCCCTGCGCCGATCAGCCCGCCCCCGCATCGTCAACATCTCAAGTGGCACCGGATCGGTGACCTGGAGCACGAACCCCAACCTTCAGTTCACCCCCGGAAACGGTGGCGCCGCCGCCTATCGATCGTCGAAGGCCGCTCTCAACGCCTTGACCGTCTTCTACGCCCAAACGCTGGCCGAGGAGGGCTTCAAGGTCAACGCGCTCGCCCCTGGCCTGCGAGCCACCGAGCTCAACCCCCTGGCGGCCGCTGCCGACGGGGACCCGGCCGACGCCGCCCGGGGAGCCGTCCGACTGACCCTCCTGCCGGACGAGGGCCCCACCGGTGGGTTCTTCTCCTGGGACGGAACACCCGTGCCGTGGTGAGCGCGCAGACGTCCGGGAGAGCTCAGCCGCCACCGGGTGCGTAGCCGACGCGTCGGACGCGGTCTTGCTGTGCTGCCACTCGATCTCCGCCACATGGCCGCTCACTGGTCACTGACCCACGCTCCCAGTGCCTCGGATCATGCGGTCTCACTCGACGATTCCTCCCAGGGCGCTGGGCCGACTCAACGGTGCACTGAATCGCCACCGTCGCCGAGGCGAACGCTCAGCTGGGAACCCAGCTCCTGGAAGCCCAGGGCATGCGCCACACGCCTGGACGAATGCGGCCGTGCTCTCCATTGCGGTAGCAGCCCGGCGTCCAGTACATGAGTCACCGCCGCAGACGCCACGACCCGCGCCAGTCCCCGGCCTCGACAGCCCGGCGCAACCAGCACGCTCAGGTGAGCGACCGACCGCGGCCAAGCTCGATAGCCGGCCGCGGCAGCAACATCGTCACCGTCGCGGAGAACGAACGCAGGGGAGGTGATGTCCTCCAGGCCGCTCTCGCCTGCGTCTTCTTCACCAGCACGAGTCAGGAGCGAGGCCAACTCACCGGCGCCGCACAGCACCTCCTCGACAGCGGCGCCTCCATGCGCAGGAAGGAAGTCCAACCGGTCGAGATAGAAGAGGGAGGCCGGCCCAAGTACGTCGAGGACGGGCAACACCGCACGCAAGCGATCCTCGTCTACGAGCTCCTCATGGGACAGCTTCCTTGAAGCCTCCGCCATCAGCTGGGCGGCGTGCACACTCGGCGCGGTGACGATGCCGGCACCTCCGAGGATCACGACCCCCGTCCACAGCGGCGGACACAGCCCCGAGCCGGGGGAGACCACAACGTTCGCCCCGCCCGAGAGGAACTCCACCGGCATCACCGCCAGCTCAGTCCATAGCTCGCGAGCCCGGCCGAGCAGCAGATCGTCAGTCATGGCCGTATCGTGCCGGGCGCCGCGCCCCTGGACAACTGATCGTGGCATCGTCGCAGGAAACCCGGCCCGGCGGGGCGCTGGTGCACATCTCGGACTTGAAGACGGAGTCCCGAGCCGTCGACGGTCTCCCCGTCGGGCAGGTTCTCGGAACGCCGGCCCAGCACCGAGGTCTTCGTCCGGTGGAAAGGCACCGCCGAACCAGGACCTGCGCCGACCGGGTGACTCCTTCCGCGAAGGCCAACTCATTTGAAAATGACACCGGACAGCGTCGGCCGACGACGAACTCGCCCGACTCCCACCGGCGATGGGGGAGAGAGCAGGTGACCCGGACCGGCCGGGCTACCTGCAGAACCCAAGTTTCAGCCTCAGCTCTCGCGCACCAGCGTGAACCGGTGAGTTCCCTGATCGAGGCCGGAGACGGTCACGTATCCGGCTTCAGGACGCACCCCGGATGTGGTCGTCCTGCCGTTCTTCCAAAGCGTCCGGCCGCCCGAGTGCACGGTGACACGGTGGCCGTCCGTGGGCAGCGCCACGGAACCGAGTGTGCCTCGCGGTGCCCGTACGGTCAGAGTGAACGTCGCGTCCTTGCGGGTCCACTCCACGCCCAACGGGCCCTGCGGGGTGGGTAGTTCACCCTGTGCCCAGTTCACCGATCCGGGGTGCGGACGTACGTCCCAGGTCGCGTACCCGGGCGATGTCGGCTTCGCGCCGAGCAGTTGGTGGGTGAGCGCCGGCAGGACCCCGGTTGACCAGCCGTGCGCCATGCTCGTGTAGGCGTCCTCGTACAGTGAGCCGTCCGGGCCGATCCCCTCCCACTGGGTGATGCCGGGGTCGTGGCTGTCCATCCACCCGTAGGTGCGTTTGATCTGGTCGATGGCCGAGTCGGCCAGGCCGGTCTCGAAGCGCGCCACGAGCTCCGGGTAGGTAGTGAAGGCGTACACGCGCTGGGAGGCACCTCCGAAGAGCGTGTCGTTGTCCATGAAGGCGTTGCCGTAACGGCGCTTTGTCGTCTTGTCGAGGTGGGCCAGTGCCGCGGCCGCCCGTTCGGAGTCGGCGACGCCGGACGTGATGGCGATGGCGTTGCCGTCCTGGGCGTGCCGGACCGCGCCGGTCGCGGAGTCCAGATAGGCCCCCGCGGACTCGTCCCACAGGTGGGTGTTGATCGCCTGAGCTACCTTCTTGGCCCGCTCCTGCCATCGTTGCGCGTCCCCGGCATGGCCCAGATGGACGGCGATGCGAGCCGCGTCACCCAAGGCCTGCACATAGTTGGCGTTGTAGTAGGTGACCCGGCCGGTGCGGCCGAGGAACGCGTAGTCGCCGTAGCCGGCCGTTCCGTTGAGACCCTTGCTCAGCAGCCCCGCATCGTCCGTCACGCTCGGGTACCAGGTGTCGAGCACCTTGACCAGCTGCGGGTAGTAGCGCGCGGCATAGTCCCGGTCCCCGGTGTAGAGCAGGTAATCCCAGCTGCACGTCACCCACCACAACGGGTAGTCGAACAGTGGGAGGGTGTAGTTGTTGATCGAGGCCGGCGGGATCCATCCGTCGTCCCGCTGGTGTTCGGCCAGGTCGGCCAGCACGTTGCGTGCAGCCACGGCCACTTCGTCGTGGGTGAGGTAGAGGGTGCGACCGGACACCGCGAGGTCGCCGACGTAGGGATCGCGGTCCCGTTTGGGGCCGTCGTGCAGGACCAGCTTGCCGTCCAGCGAGGCGCTGAAGGCGTTGCGGGGATCGACGTCGTCCTTGCGGAAGGTGTCGACGACCAGCTCGTTCGTGTAGGACGCGCCGTACCAGTAGCGGTTCAACTCCTCGTCGGAGCAGAGGAACCAGCCCCGGTAGGAGTCCGGTGTGCCGACGTATGCCGTGAAGTCGAGCGACACCGCGTCGACGGCCACAGTGCCCCAGGGCTGGGCGGCGGGTGCGTCGGACGGCAGTGCGTCCAGCGTGATCTTGAGGTAGCGGAAGCCGTGCAGTCCGTCGGCGTACACCTTGTCGCCGTCCGAGCCGTAGCCCTTCCTGTCCGTCCATGAGGCGCCGCCCGCCGGTACGGCGTACTGATCGGTGCCCTGTCCCGCGCCTCCCGCCTGGTCGGCGCGGGTGAAGTCGGAGCGGTCGGTGAGGTACTGCAGCGTCTCGGAGAAGGCGAGGCGCACCCCGGGGTGGTTGTCCGAGGCCCAGGCGAAGTCCACCTTCGGGTATCCGACGACGACCTTGCCGAAGTCGAGCGTCACACTGGGGGCCACCACCGGGTCCATGGCCTCCGGCCAGACCTCGTTGATACGGGTGAACACGCCCCGGCCGAGATCCTGGGCGGCGGTCACCGTGACCCGGACCCCGGTCGTGGAGACCGGAGTGTCGAAGCGGACGGCGCGCTGCACGGCACTGTTGCCGGTGACCGTGGCGACCGTCCTCCACGCCGAGTCCGCCCATACGGCGACCGTGAAAGCGGTCGGGACCCCGTCCGTGCTGGACACCACTGTCAGGCCCGACAGTTCCTGCTCCTCGGGCGTGGTGAGGGTCAGGCTGTCGGGGAAGTCGTGCTCCGTGTCGTCGTTCCAGAACGTGCTGAGGTCGCCATCGACGGCATTGCCGGCCTCGTACGTGCGCGGCCGGCCGTCGTTACCGTTGTTGCCCGCGTGCGTGGAGGACGCCTCGACGGTGGTTCCCTCCGGCCAGCGGGGTGCCGTGGGCGGCTGGACGCGGCGCAGGACAGTGACCTGGCCGCCGGGCGTCAGGAGGGCTTCGGGCCGCGTCACGTCACCGTCCGACCGGACGATCCGCACCGGCCGCACCGTCCGCCCGGACGGTCCCTGTACGTAACGGTGCCAGGACCCGGCCGCGGGCGGGCGCCCGGACACGGTGCGCTCAGCGGCCGCTGCCGGGCCGGCTGCCGCCAGTGGCAGCCCGGCGGCGACCAGCACCGCACCGCTGAACCCCACTTCGAGCACCGTGCGCCGATTCGGCCCCGATGCTGTCTTCACTTCATCCGTCATATTGGCGTGCCTCCCTCTGCGCGCGCCGCCCACGCGCGGGTGAATCGATGTGGATCAGGCGTCAACCAGAGCGTCGTTACAGGTCAGTTGGAGAATCGGTGCGTGCCGGAGCCGGCAGCGAAGACGGCACAGCCGTCCTCCATCCGGAGGAACTTCGATGTTCCATGGGTGACTTGGGCAGCCTCGGCGGCGGGGATCCACACCTCGGCGGTGGTGTTGGCGGGCACCGTGAGGGTGAGGCGGAATCCGTCGCCGTCCAGTGTCCAGCGGGTGGTGACAGGGCCGCGGACGGAGTCGTAGCGTCCCTCCGCCTCGGTCACCCCGCCGCCCGGGCGGGGCCGGACGAGGATCTTCCGGAAACCCGGTGCGGCCGGTGCGATACCCGCGATGTTCGCGTACATCCACTCGCCCACGGAGCCGTACGCGTAGTGGTTGAAGGAATTCATTCCGGCGTCCTGGAAACTGCCGTCGGGCTTGATGGAGTCCCAGCGCTCCCACATCGTCGTCGCGCCCTTGTCGATCTGGTAGCCCCAGCTGGGGAAGGACCGCTGGACGAGCAGCCGGTAGGCGACATCGGTATGACCCGTCGAGGTGAGCACGGGCAACAGGCGAGGGGTGCCGAGGAATCCGGTCGAGAGATGCCAGTCCTTGGCCTTGATGAGTTCGACGAGGCGGTCGGCCGCAGGACCCCGGTCGGCTTCCGCCAGCAGGTCCATGGACAGGGCCAGCACATACGCGGTCTGCGTGTCACCCTTCACCTTGCCGCCGCTCGAGACGTACGCCGCGCGGAAGGCGTCACGGACGCTCGTGAAGAGTGAGGTGTACGGTGCCGGGTCCTTTCCGAGGGCCTGAGCAGCCCGGGCGACGAGGTCGGCGGCATGGGCGAAGTACGCGGTGCCGATGACGTCCTTGGGGGTCTCGTCCTGGATGTTGAGCCAGTCGCCGTACCCCTCGGCGGGTCGTAGGAAGCCGTTGCTGTGCTTCTCCAGGTACTCGAGCCACTTCAGCATCGAGGGCCAGGACTGGTCGAGGACCCGGGTGTCGCCGTACGCCTGGTACAGCGCCCAGGGCACGGTCACTCCGGCGTCGGCCCAGCCCGCCACGCCCTTGCCGACCGTGCCGACAAAGGGAGCCACGTCGGTGAACGCGCCGTCGTCCGACTGACCGTCACGCAGGTCCACGAGCCATTTGGTGAGGAAGCGTCCCGACTCCATGTTGTACGCGGCCGTTGGCGCGAAGACGTTGATGTCGCCGGTCCAGCCGAGCCGTTCGTCGCGGGCGGGGGTATCGGTGGGGATGGAGACGAAGTTGCCGCGCTGCCCCCAAGTGATGTTGCTGTGCAGCTGGTTGAGCATCGGCACGTTCGTCGAGAAGTCCATGGTGAAGGGTGCATCGGTGTGGATGACCCGGCCCACTACGGCGTTCAGCGGTGGCTTGCCCGGATAACCCGTCACCTCGACGTAGCGGAAGCCGTGGAAGGTGAAACGAGGCTCGTACGTCTCCTTGCCGCCACCCTTGAGGGTGTACGTGTCGGTGGCGCGGGCGGAGCGCAGGTTGGTGGTGTAGATCGTGCCGTCCGGGTTGAGGACCTCCGCGTGGCGCAGCCGCACAGTCGTCCCTGCCTTGCCCGAGACGGTGAGGCGGACCGCGCCGACCATGTTCTGGCCGAGGTCGTAGACGAAGACACCGGGCTTGGGCTCGGTCATCTTCCTGGCGGGCAGCGTGCGCTCCACGCGCGTGGGGCCGCCGGCTTCGGCCGCAAGAGCGGCGCTCACCTTGTCGACGGCGTCTGCCGCCACCCACGCGGAGTCGTCGAATCCGGGGTGTGTCCAGCCCTTGGTCTCCAGGCGGGCGTCGTACTCCTCGCCCGACATGATGTCGGCGCTCGTGACGGGACCGATCGCGGCCCGCCAGTCGGTGCCGGACAGCACACGCTCAGTCGAGCCGTCGGTGTAGGTGACCTCCAACTGCGCGAGGAAAGCCGGTCGTTCGCCGTACTGGTGCGGACCGAACATGCCGACATTCCCTGCGTACCAGCCGGTGGCGACGGTCACGCCGAGCGCGTTGGCCCCGCTCCGGACCAGTTTCGTCACGTCGTACGTCTGGTACTGGACCCGCTTGCGGTAGTCCGTCCAGCCGGGCGCGAGCCGGTCCTCGCCGACCCGCTCGCCGTTGAGATGAGCCTCGTACAGGCCCAGAGCAGTGGAGTACAGCCGCGCCCGCGCGACGGATGAGCGCTTCAGACGGAACTCATGGCGCAGCTGAGCGGCGGGCGAAGAGGACGGTGTCACCTTTCCCCATGGGCCCGAACCCCACTTCGAGAGCGCTTTCGCCTGCTGCCAGGAGGCGTCGTCGAAAGCGTCGGAACGCCAGTCCCCGGCCGGCTCTTCATCGACGGCCTTCCAGTCGGCGCCGGTGACGAAGGCGCGTACTCCGTCCGCGGTCGTCAGCTCGAGGAGTCCGAGCAGACCGGCGGGCGAGGCCGTGGCGTTGGTGGCGGATACGGCGATCACCGAGGTGCCGGTCTGCAGGTGGGCGGACACGTCGACGAGGGCGGGATGGCGCCAGTTCTCCGCCGGCCCGTCCGCTTCGGCGTGCGCGACCTGCGTCCCGTTCACGTGCGCGGTGTAGCCGTCGTCGGCGGTCATGACCAGGCGTGCGCGGGTCACCCCTTCGGGGATGTCGACACGGCCGCGGAAGAAGCGGGTCGCCGCGGGAGCGCCGGCGGCCGGGTCGCCCTCCGGGTACCAGATCCAGGAGGCGTCGTCCAGCGCGGGGGCGCCGACCAGCTCGGCGGGCGCGCCGATCCACTGCGCGGACCAGTCGGACCGGTCCGTCAGACCGGTCTCCCACCAGGACGGCTCGCTCCACGCGGAGGCCTTGCCCTCGGCGTCCCAGACGCGCACCGACCAGTAGTAGCGGGTACGTGACGTGAGTGCGGGTCCCGCGTACGGCACCAGGACGGACTCCGGGGACATGACCTTGCCGCTGTCCCACACGTCCGGCTTCGCGAGGCGCTCCGGGGAGCCGGCGACGCGTATCTGATAGGCGATCTGCGCCTGGCCCGGCTCGTCGGACGCCAGAGGCCAGCTCAGCCTGGGTTGTGGCACGTCAAGACCGAGCGGGTGGCTCACGTACTCGACGGTCGGTCCGTTGACGCGTACGCCGTGCGTCACTCCTGTTCCTCCGGCGGCGGCCCCGGGGGCTTGAGTGGCCTGCGCGGCGGCGCCCGGTGCGGCGGAGGCGATGGCCGTACCCAGGGCTGCTGTGGCGGTCGTGCTGAGCAGTCTTCTTCTGCTGATCACGCTCGGCTCCATACGACTCGATGATGAATCGTTTCAGGCATGGAAACTAGAGTGGGTGAAGTGAGCTGTCAAGGGTTTGGGCGTAGCTGTAAGCGGTTCAAAGATTTGCACGTCTGCGCCATTGACGCCGCTCGTGCTGCGAGGCTAGGTTCCGTGCGTTCTACTTGAAACCTTTCACGGTCATCCCTCCCTGGCTCGCCCTTTCAGACCCGATCGGTGCTGTTGGCGCTCACGGCGGAATGGGCTGCCGACCGTGCGGTTCCGATTCGTACGAGAGCAAACCGACTTCACTGTCTCCAAGCCCTCGAGGTAAGTCATCGGTGACCCGTATCGGTGAACGTGCACAGCGTGAGACCGCGATCTGCGATCGTTCGGACCGAGCGGGACATAGGGTGAGCCTGTGGCAGTAAGGATCAAGCTATGAGCGGCCTGCCGCGCGAACTGCGAGAGTTGATCGCGTCCGGGCCCATGGTTCACCTGAGCACGATCAACCCCGACGGAAGCCCGCAGGTGACAGTCATCTGGATCGGGCTGGACGGCGATGATCTCGTCAGTGGTCACATGTTGCGGCATGTGAAGCTGCGCAACATCGAGCGCGACCCACGGGTCGTGTTGTCCTTCGACGCACCGCGGGTGCCCGGTGTCTTCTTGAACGAGTACGCCGTGTTGCGGGCGCGGGCCGAAGTTCAGCCGAGCGACGACGTATGGGATTTGCTCAACCGCTTGGCGAAGGTCTATATCTCCCAGGACGCCGAATTCCCGGCGCCGAAGGGTCCCGGCTATCTCGTGCGCTACTCCGTCGAACGCATCGGAGGCGTCGGTCCGTGGGCGTCCACCTCCCGCTGAGCGGCGGGCGGAAACCCGGCATGAGGACGGGTTTTTCGCTGGGCGAGTTGGCCCACTTCCGGGACGTAGCCGAGCCCAGCGGATGAACCGTTGATCAACTCGATCTGTGCGTAGTAAATTCGGCCCGAGACGCGAATCTGCGTGGACGTGTGCGCACGGCCCGGCCTGCTGAGACGACGCGCTCAGGAGAGGTCATGGGCGGAAGCGAAGCGCAGGTCGATTTCGTGTCGGAGGCGCCCGAGCCTCGTCTGCTGGCCGTCAACTGGATCCACGGATCCCCGTCGGCGAAACACAACACAGACCCCGATATCCAGGTCCACGCGTACGACGAGCACACGTTCATCCTGCGCCAGAACATGGCGGTCAACTACGAGGCGCCGTTCCTGTTCCTGATCTTCGGCAACAGTCGAGCTGTACTCATCGATACCGGAGCCACCCAGTCCGCCCAGTTCTTTCCGCTGTGCCGGGTTGTCGACGACCTGGTCGGGCGGTGGTTGGCCGAGCATCCCCGGGACGACTACACGCTGCTCGTCCTGCACACCCATGGCCACGGCGACCACATCGCGGCCGACGCACAGTTCACCGATCGTCCCCGCACCACGGTCGTGAGGGCGGATCGGGACAGTGCCTGGGGCTACTTCGGTTTCACCGACAACCCGGACCGGGTGGCCCGGGTCGACCTCGGCGGCCGAGTGTTGGAGTGTCTTGCCACCCCCGGCCACCATGAGGCGGCCGTCACCTACTACGACCCGCACACCGGATTCCTGCTCACCGGCGACACGGTGTACCCGGGGCGGCTGTACGTGGAGGACTGGGACGCCTTCGGAAGAACCGTCGACCGTTTGATCGCGTTCACTGACACCCGACCCGTAACCCATGTTCTCGGCTGCCACATCGAGATGACCAACGAGCCCGGTGTGGACTACCCGGTCCGGACCACGTACCAGCCGGATGAGCCACCGTTGCAGATGACCGTCAGCCAACTGCGCAGCATTCGTGAAGCGATGGACGATATCGGCGGCCGACCCGGACGGCACGTCTTCCCCGGCTTCATCATCTGCAACGGGGACGGGTGAGCAGTCGCGGAATCCGGGCGCCCACGTCAGCCGCCTCCCATGACGACCGACCGCCTGTACGGCGAAGACCTGGGACCACACGCCCTGGGATCCCGGCAGTTTCGTCTGAATCATCGGTCGTGACGAGCGGGGCGACGACGTCTCGGCAGCGGTCCTGAACGTCGTCGTAGGTGGCCCTGCCGCGGTGCGGCAGGGGAGGCGCACGTCACAACCGGTCCTGTCACACCTGGCCGAGCTGATCCGTCAGGGAGGTGTAGGCACCGACAACGGCAAGGAGGGCATCATGGATGCTCGTTTGAACCTCTTCGGCAACCCGGTCGCAGCCAAGTTCCTGGGGCACATCGTCTCGGCGGGCAAGGCGGTCTCGGGCTCGACGCTGCCGGCCGCGACGCAGGAGCTGGTGAAGATCCGCGCCAGCCAGATCAATGGCTGCGGCTTCTGCACCGACATGCACACCAAGGACGCCGCGCAGGCCGGGGAGACCTCGACACGACTCAACCTGGTCGCGGCCTGGCGGGAGGCCGCGGTGTTCACCGACGCCGAGCGCGCCGCCCTGGAGCTGGCGGAGCAGGGCACCCGCATCGCCGACGCGGCCGGCGGCGTCACGGACGGGGCCTGGGCGAATGCCGCCAAGTACTACGACGAGGAACAGCTCGCCGCCCTGGTGTCTCTCATCGCCCTGATCAACGCCTTCAACCGTATGAACGTCATCGTCCAGCAGCCCGCCGGCGACTTCCAGCCCGGCCAGTTCGGATAAGCAGTAGTTCTTGGCCGGGACCCGCCGGCGCCCCCGCACCTGCATGAGCGCACGCCCCGGGTGCCCCTCGCCGGGGCCCGGCGCGTCGTTCTGGTCGGCGGCCCGCGTACGATCCTGGAGTCCACCGCAACGATCCAGTTCACCACCCGTACACAACACACGACCCGCATCGGACTCAGGTCACCGGGGTCGGGGGCTCCTCCGGTCAGTGGCTCGCTGTCAACGCGCGCTGGTCAGGTCACGATGGATGACGCGGGCAGCTCCTTCGATGGTGGCGACGCCGTAATCCATGGTGAGGTTGCCGCTCGAGAGGACAGCCATGCCGTAGTCGTGACCGCTGCCGGTGAAGGCGCCGACGCTGTGCACCCGCCATCCGTCGGTCGCGCGCTGCAGCCACCCATTCTTGACGTGCACCGTCGCCGAAGCGGGCGATCCGGTGGGCACCCCCCACCTCTGGTCGGGGGTGACGTGCTCCATCAGATCGAGAGCGTAGGCGCGCGAGTTCGTGGTGAGCACTGAGTTCTCCGTCGTCAGCAGCTGTATCAGCCGGAGCTCGTCACCGGCGGTGATCTGGGTGAGCCCCCAGCTTCCACCGGAACCTGGGACGGTGTGCCGCATGTCTGCCAGGGCCAGGAACTTCTTGAAGCCGGCGGATCCGATCTGGTGCCAGAGAGCGGAGGTCGCGTCGTTGTCGGACTTGGTGATCATCGCGGTGGTCAGTTTCACCTCCTCCGGAGTCAGCTTCCGGTGTGCCTCCTCGGCCTGCCGCAGCAGTGCTCCGAGCACCGTGACCTTGACAACACTGGCGGAGTCGAAGTGAGTGTCGGCCCTGAGCTCGCAGGTGGTTCCGGTGATCCGGTCGTAGAGGGCCAGCGCCGACGTGTCCTGCCGCCCGTTGAGAGCACCGGCTATGTCATGGGACAGCCGGGAGGCCAGGCCTGGCTTCTCCGAGGTGCAGACGATCTTCGAACCACCCACTGTGGCGCGGGCCGTGCTTGCCGAGGCCGAGGCTGGGGTGGCTGTGGTGAATACGGCGAACAATGAGCTTGCGGCAAGGGCAGCGGCCATACCGCGCCGAGAGCAGGTCAATATGTGCGATCCATACATGAAGGCTATGTCCCGTCCTGCTGCGTGTCGGAGTTCATCTCGCCGGACCCCGCGTGGCCGGGGAGAGCCGGCTCCCGCCAGGCCTGCTTTCGACCGGTCGGCAAGGTGGGCTGCGGCAGGTGACTGCCCTGGCACCTGTGTGGGCCGCAGAGAATGGATGAATGGGGAGAATGGCCGAACCAAACCGGCTTGGATCCCCATTTCCCATCTCAAAGCGACCATACGTTCCGCGCGAACAGGGATTTCGAACAAGAAGGATGAATTGTCCGATTTAGGAACTATGTCGACATGTGATATTCGCCAAACAAAAGCGGCCTCGGAAGCAGGGACCCCGACCGCCGAGGGGGGCAGGACAGCGCGCATCACGCTCCGGCGCCATCAACTCGTGACGGCGCCGGACCTCACTCCTTGACCGCCCCTTCGTTGGCGCCGCTCACGAAGTAGCGCTGGAAGCAGAAGAACAGCGCGGCCACCGGGATGGTGGACAGCAGGGCTGCCGTCAGCTTCAGGGGATACTGCGTGCCGCCGCCGAGACCTCCCGAGACAAAGCGGGCCAGACCCGTGGTGAGCGTCTCGTACTGGCCGGACTGGGTGCTGACGAGGAAGTGCGTGAACTCGTTCCACGACCCCTGGAACGACAGGATCGTCAGGGTGATCAACGCCGGTCTGGCCATCGGCAGGACTACGGACCAGAAGATCCGGAACACGCCTGCCCCGTCGACCCGGGCGGCCTCCTCGACCTCACGCGGCACGGATTCGAAGAACTGTTTCATGATGAAGATGCCTGCCGCGTCCACCAGCAACGGCAGGATCATGCCGGTGTATGTGTCGAAGAGCCCGAAGGTGTTGAGCACCAGGAACTTCGGGATGAGCAGGGCCACTCCGGGCACCGCCATCACTGCGAGCACGAAGCCGAACAGTACCGAGCGGCCCCGGAAGCGCAGCCGCGCCAGCGCGTACCCCGCCATCGAGTCGAACAGCACCCGGCCCGCAGTCACCAGTACCGCCACCAGCGCCGAGTTGCTGAGCCAGCGGAGGAAGGGAATCCCTTCCGAGGCTTGGCTCAGCCCGAACAGCCGTTGATACGCGGCCGTCGTCGGAGTGGTGGGCAACAGGGCCAGCGGATGCGCGGCGGCATCAGGGTCCGTCTTGAAACCGGTCACCAGCTGGAGGACGAACGGCAGCAGGTAGAGCAGCCCCAGCCCCAGCACCACGGCGTACCCCGCTATCCGCGCCGGTAGCGGGAAACGGGTCAGGACCGGGTGTCCTCGTTCGCGCGATGCGCGACGGCGAGGGGACCGCCGAGCCCGGTCGCGTACGGCCGTACCGGCGGCGGTCATCGGGTCCTCCCGGTGTGGGCGCCACGCTCCCGCAGCGCCCAGCGCTGGAACGCGGTCAGGATGAGGATCAGGGCCAGCAGAATGAACGCGATCGCCGAGCCCTGCCCGAAGTCCGCGTTGTCGAAGCCCGCGGAGTACGACAGGAATGCCGGCGTGAGCGTCGTGTTGCCCGGGGCGCCCTGGCCCATCACGTACACCTGGTCGAAGACCTGCCAGGTGGAGATCAGTCCCAGAGTGAGGACCAGGAACAGCACGGGACGCAGCGCGGGCAGCGTCACATACCGAAGCATCTGGCGGCGGTTGACCCCTTCCATGGCGGCCGACTCCTCCAGCTCCCGCGGGATGTTCTGGAGCGCCGCGAGGAAGATCAGCATGAAGCTGCCCGAGGTGGTCCACACGGCGAGCAGGATGATCGTGCACATTGCGACCGAGGGACCCGCGAGCCACTCGAACCACGACAGTCCCATCAGCGAGTGATCGGCGAGCACTCCGGCGGGCCGTTCAGGATCGACGATTCCCAGACCGCTCAGGATCAGGGAGAGCACTCCGCGCGGGTCCGCGAACCAGTTGGGTCCCTTGAGCCCGATCCAGGACAGCATGGAGTTGACGGCTCCGCTGCCCTGGAAGAGAAAGAGGAAGACCGTGGAGACGGCGATGGAGCTGGTGACCGACGGGAAGAAGAACGTTGTTCGGAGCGCACCCCGCCCCCGCAGCAGTCTCTGGTTGACGATCAGGGCCAGAGTCAGTGCCAGCACGGTCTGCAGAGGGACGGTCAGCAGTACGTAGTAGGCGTTGTTGCGCAGGGACGTCGCGAAGAGCGTGCGGTCGAGTCCGTCCTGGGTGAGCAGCGTCCGGTAGTTGTCCAGACCGACGAAATCGGCCTGACCGGAGAACGGGTTGGACTGTCCGTCCCAGTGCAGCAGGCTCACCCACAGCGCCATCAGGATGGGAAGCACCATGAATAGGCCGAGGACGAGCACCATGGGGCTGACGAACAGCCAGCCCCAGGTGCCCTCCCCGCGAAGGCCCGCGCGCCGGGCGCGGGCCTTCGCGGTCGTACCGGTTCTGCCGGGTGCGCCGTCAGGTGCGCCGGCCGAGCCGGTCGTGCGGGGAGTGCCGCTCGCGCGCATCGTGCGGATGGGCATGGGGCTCAGTTGCCCTTCACGATCGCCTGTTCGCCGTTGCGCTGAAGGTCGGCGAGGATCTTCTTCGGGTCGGCGGTGCGCAGCGACTGGAGATCGGTGTTGAACTGGCTCAGGACCTTGTCGAAACCGGCGATGGTCACCGGGCCCTGCGCGTAGGCGTTGCCGTCCACCCAGGCCTTGGCGGCCGGCTGCTTCTCGGCGTACGTCTCGAGCGCGCTTGTCCGCGACGGCATGACGCCGAAGGCGTCGGCGAATGCGAGCTGCTGCTTGGCGGAGGTCAGGTACTTCACGAGGTCGACGCCCGCCGCGCGGTGCGCGCTGTCGGCGGCGACGCCCCAGCAGTTGCTGAAGGCGAGGGTTCCCTTGCCGGCCGGCCCCTCGGGCAGCGGCGCGACGGCGTACTTCACGTCGGGGTAATCGAGCTTCATACCGCCGTCGAGCCAGTTGCCCTCGATGGTCATGGCGGCCTTGCCCTTGCCGAGCGCCTCTCCGCCCCAGCTGGTGTCCACCTGCTTCGCGAACTTCATCGAGCCCGACTTGAGCAGGGACTGAACGAAGGTGAGCCCCTTGGCGTTCTCGGGGGTGTCGGCGGTCATCTTCTTCTGGTCCGCGTCGGTGAGCCAGCCACCCGCCTGCTTCATGAAGACGCCGAGTCGCTGGTACTCGTCGCTGGTGACCAGACCGGTGACGCCGTTGCCCGTGAGCTTGTCCGCGACGGTCTTCAGGTCCGCCCAGCTCTTCGGATAGTCCTTCTCCGTCAGCCCGGCCTTCTTCCACAGATCGGTGTTGATGGCGAGGCCGAGGGTGGAGGTGTCCTTCGGCAGGCAGACCAGCTTTCCGTTGTACGAGAACGAGGTGCGCAGCTGCTCGGAGAAGTCGTCGGCGTCGGATATCTGGTCCCCGTACGCGTAGAGCGAGCCGCCCTTCGCGTAATTCGCGAACTGGTCGGAGTTGACGTAGAAGACGTCCGGCGGCTTGTGACCGGCAAAGGACTGAGCGAGCTGCTGGTTCATGTCCTTGGCGACTTCGACCGTGACCGTGTTGCCTGAGCTCTTGGCATACGCGGCGGTGGCGGTCTTGACCGCCTGGGTTTCGGCGTCCCCCGAGGTGGCGATCAATACCGTCAGGTTCTGCTTGCCGGCTTTGTCCTGCTTGGGCTCCTTGTCGCTGCCGAAGCTGGATGAGCAGCCGGTGGCGGCCAGCAACGCCGCACAGGTGGCGAGGGCGGCGACGGCCGTACGGGTGACCATGAGTTCCTCCAGAAGGCATAACTTGCGGCTCAGCTGCCCGGAAGGGCGTGCTGTGAATCGGTGGCCCGTGAACGGGCGCGGGGGGTGGTTCAGTTGCCCGACGCGGGTGTGCTGTCGCGCACGACGAGAGACGGTTCGAGCAGGACGCGCTCAGGCGGAGCGTCGGGTTCCGACATTCGGGCCAACAGAAGACGGACACATTCGCGGCCGACGGCCTCCAGTGGCTGGGCGACGGTGGACAGTCCGGGGGAGAGAAGCGACGCCGTGGGGGAGTCGTCGAAGCCGACGACGGCGACATCCGTGCCCGGAACGGCTTGTCGCTCGCGCAGGGCCTGATAGCAGCCGAGGGCGAGCATGTCGCTGGCGGCGATCACGGCCGTCGCGCCCGAGTCGAGCAGTGGTCCGGCGGCGGCCTGTGCCGAGGTGATGTCATCGATGCTTTGCGCCCGCTTGCCGCGTACCGCAAGGCCGTGCCGCTGCATGGCGCGCTGCCAGCCCTCGGCGCGGTCGTCGCCGACTCCGGAGCCGCGCGGCCAGCCGAGAAACGCGATCTTGCGATGCCCCATGCCGACCAGGTGCTCGACTGCGGAGTCCGTGCCCGAGGCACCGTCGACGTCGACCCAGTCGCCTATCTGCCGGCCGGACCACATCCGGCCGAAGCCCACGAATGGCACACCGTGCTTCTCCAGCCAGGCCTGGCGCCTGTCGCCCCGCTCGGTGCCGCTCAGCACGAAGCCATCCACGCTGTGCAGGTCGAGGAGCTCCTCGTACCCCTCGAGGCCGGTGCTGCCAGGGGGTGAGGCGAAGAGCAGGATCCGGTAGCCCGCTTCGTCGGCGGTCTGGGACAAGGCGTGCAGAAACCGGTCCATGACCGGGGCCGAGGTGCCGGGGGCGGTGGGACGTATGCCGTAGCCGATGAGTCTGCTGGAGCGGGTGCGCAGGGTCTGGGCGGCTCGATGCGGGCGATAGCCCAGCTCGTCGATGGTGCGGCGGACCCGCTCCAGGGTCTCCGGGCGCAGCAGTTCAGGCGAGTTGATTGCGTTTGACACTGTTTGCGGAGAGACGCCGGCCCGCCTCGCCACCGTGGCAAGAGTCACCGAACCTGCCTTGGGTGCGGGGGTGTTGGGGGAGCGGGGCATGGCTGTCTCCGGAACCGGTTGTGCGAACGGACGAGTTTATTGGAGCGTTCCAATACCGTTGTCAACGCTGTGAAGTCGTAGTTAGGGTTCTTGGAACGCTCCAATGCCTGAGAGGTTCTGCTCTGTTGGACACCACTGTCAAGACCCACGACATGACGAACTCCGACACGGGGCCCGGTCCTTCGGCCGAAGGCCTCCAGCCATTCCTGCATGACGCCTGTGTGACGCTGTACGCCCCGAGCTTCGCGATCTCGCACTCCGACGGACAGATCGACGGTTCCGCCGACGGCTTCTACCACGGCGACAGCAGAGCGCTCGCCCGCCTGACCGTCGCGGCAGACGGGATCGCGATTGCGCCGGTACGGGGAGCCTTCGAAGGAGCGGACCGGGCGGCCTTCCGCGGTGTGCTGCGCGGACTGGGTGAGGAGACCCCGGATCCGGCGGTCACCCTGCACCGGCGCCGCCGCGTCACCCCCGGGCGCCTGGAGGAGACTCTCGAAGTCGCCAACGCCGGACGGCAGAACGTCCGTGTCCGGCTGATCGTCACTGCCGGGACCGACCTCGCCCCGATGGAGCGCGTCAAGTCCGGACACGCGCAGAGCCCGGTCACCGCCGGCGCCACCGAGAGCGGACTCGACTGGTCACGGGACACCTTCGCCGTACGCCTCACCAGCTCCCCGGAGCCCGCCACGATCGACCCGGCTGCTGGACGGCTGGAGTACGACATCGAACTCACGCCCCGCTCGTCATGGACCGCTGTGCTGCACTGCGACGCGGCTCATGAGGACGGCGATCAGTTCCCCGCGCCCCCGGCGGACAGCCTGCCCTGGCGCACACCGGTACTGCGAAGCGCCGACCGGCGCTTCGACCAGTGGCTGAGCCAGTCGGCCGCCGACCTCGACCGACTGCGGCTGACCGATCCGGACAAGCCCGCCGACCAGTTCCTGGCCGCCGGAGCCCCGTGGTTCCTCACCCTCTTCGGCCGCGACTCCCTGTGGGCGGCCCGTATGCTGCTGCCGCTGGGCACCGATCTCGCCGCCGGTACGCTGCGCACCCTCGCCCGCCGCCAAGGCGTGAGGTCCGACCAGGACACCGAGGAACAGCCCGGCAAGATTCTGCACGAAGTGCGCCGAGCCACCCAGAACTTCAACGAGAACTTCTCCCTGCCGCCCTGCTACTACGGCACGGTCGACGCCACCCCGCTCTGGATCACCCTGCTGCACGACTCCTGGCGCTGGGGCCTCGCGCCCGAGCAGGTGGAGCAGCTCCTGCCGCACGCGGAGTCCGCCCTCGCCTGGATGCGCGACCATGGCGACGCGGACGGGGACGGATTCCTCAAGTACATCGACCGCACCGGACGTGGCCTGGCCAACCAGGGATGGAAGGACTCCGGCGACTCCATCCGGTATCGCGACGGCCGCTTCGCCACCTCCCCGATCGCGCTCTGCGAAGTCCAGGCCTACGCATACGAGGCGGCCCGCGGCGGCGCCGACCTGCTGCGCGCCTTCGGCCGCCCCGGCGCCGACCGGTGGGAGGAGTGGGCCGAACGGCTGCGTGATCGGTTCCGCAGCCACTTCTGGGTGGAGGACGAACGGGGTCCGTACCCGGCCGTCGCGCTCGACGGGGACAAGAAGCCGGTGGACTCGGTCACTTCGGGCTTCGGCCAGTTGCTGGGCACCGGCCTGCTCAACCACGAGGAGAGCGCCCTGCTGGCCGCCAGGCTCGGCGCGCCCGACCTCGACTCGGGCCATGGCCTGCGGACCCTGAGCAGCGACTCCGTGGCCTACAACCCGTACGGCTACCACATCGGTTCCATCTGGCCGCACGACACCGCGATCGCGGTACACGGGCTGGTCAGGGCCGGGTTCCCGGAAACGGCCGCGTCCCTCTCCGGGGGTCTTCTGACCGCCTCCGCGGGCTTCGACGGGCGGCTTCCCGAGCTGTTCGCCGGTCATGGCGCGGCGACCGACGCCCGGCCCTCGCCCTATCCGGCGTCCTGCCGTCCCCAGGCCTGGGCGGCGGCCTCGTCCGTCATGATCCTGCAGTCGATGCTGGGGCTCTCTGCCGATGTCCCCGGCGGAACGCTCACCGTCGCGCCCGGATTCGCTGAGGAATACCGGCCGATGAAGGTCGAGGGCCTCGACATCGCCGGCGGGCGGCTGGACATCTCCATCGACGCCGACGGTACGGCGCACGTCGAGGCGCCGAACGGCCTGGTGGTGAAGAGGGAGCACATGACGCCCCGTTGACGCGGAGCGGCTGTACCCGCCGGGCACGCGCCGACGGCGACGTCGAAGCCGTCGGCCTCGCCCCGTACGTCGTGCACCGAAAGCGTATCCAGAGCCTCGGCGAGCGGTTGGGCCGGAGCCATCGCTTCTCTTCCCTCGGTGATCATCAGCGATCGTTCAGAGAAGGACGGCCGGTGACCGAAGCACGGAAGGCCGCCCTCGGGCGGCCTTCGCGAGACATGCGTACGCGCGGTCAGAACTGCTCGACGAAGTACGGCTCGACCGTGATCCAGCCGTTGCCGGCCGCCCCGTTTCGGCGATCCGAGTCACTCCGGGCGAGGGTGTACCAGGAGTCGACGTAGTTCGGGTCATCGGTCCACCAGGAGGTGGGGATGGCCGACAGCACCGCGTTCACCAGGGGAATGTACGCCCCCTGGTCCGTGATGGTGAGCAGGGCCGTGGTCAGAGCCTGGGCGAGGGCCTGGTAGTTCGTGTCGCCGTCGTCCTCCATCATCACGGCGTCGGCGAGGTTGTACTTGTAGTTCGACCAGTTGACCAGGATCTGGTTGGGGTAATAGACGACCCCGTCGCTGTTCAGATAGGGCATGTCCACCGTGTCCACGCGCACCTTGCCGTCCAGCCCGAAGCCGGTCACAAGCGTGTACACCTCGGCGTCACCCTTGACCCAGGGCTCTTCGTCGTCGGCCAGTTCGACGGAGGTGACGCGGGTGGACCACCAGCCACCGGCTGCCTGCCGCGCCTGCGGCCGGGGGGTGGCGACGCCATGCTTCGCGAACTCTGCTCTCAGGACGCCGAGCCCCGCCGCCAAGGCCTTGGAGACGTCGATGTCCACCACGTAGACAGGCCGTTGGGGCACCTCACGGGCGTCGAGGGTGTGCGCACGTCCCTGGCTGTCGTACGCGGTTATCGTCTCGGCGGCGTCGTCGGCAGGGGCGGCGGCGACCAGCGGGACGGCCCCACCGGTCAGGTCCTCGCGCATCGAGGCGTCGCCGAGACGGACGCGCAGCAGCGAACCGGTGCTCGCGGCCAGCCCCTTGGCCGCAGCGATACGGCGGTCCGCCTCGCGGACCGCCGGGATCAGGGCCTTGCCGCTCCGGGTGGCGGCCCGAGCCGCCAGGGCCTGTACATCGACCTGGGCGGATGAGAGGGCCGCGCTGCGTACCTGCGACCGCCAGCCCGTATCCGCCAGGGAGGCGGCGAGGGAGCGGGCGACATCGTCCTCGATGCCGCTCACGGCGGACGGTGCCGCGGCGGACGGCCGGGCCGTGGACGCCTCGGCGGTCGCCGATACGGCTCCCTGCGCCGTGGCGGTGGTGACCGCGGTGAGAAGGGCGGCCACGAGGGCGGTACGCCGCAACTGCTTCTTGCTCAAGAGATCCTCCTGATGCCGAGCGCTGGCTCCGCCCAGGGCGGAGCCGCCGGGTGGGCGTCTGCGCTGCTGGGACGGGTTCTGGGACGTCTGCGCCCAGGATGGCGCCATGAGGTCTATGCGAGTAGATCTGTGAGGGTAAATTTCTCGTGTCGGGATCACGTCAAGTCGGCGGGTCCGTAAGGGAGTTACCTCCGGAAAAGGGGGCCGTCGTCCTCCCGTCCGTCCCTGATCCGTCGAGGACTGCTGCGCACCGGCACCGGCGTCGGACTCGCCGCGCACGGTCTCGGATACTCCGCCCGGAGCATGTCCTCGGCGGTCGGCGCGAGCACCTGCTCCATCGACCCGGTCCAAAACCGCATGATCGTCCGCTACCACAAGGACGGCGCCGAGCACATCGCCATCCACAACGTCTCGGACAGCGACAACGGCGACTTCAGCAATCCGCTCGGCACGAACGGTCGAGCGCTGCAGCCGGGCCGTCCCGATTGCGGCCACTGGACGCTGCTGTGCCGGACTCTCGGCCTGCGGTGCGGCCGGCCGCGAGAAATTTGCTGTCAGTAGGCTCGCGCCAAAGGTGGTCCGCCCGGTCGACGTGCGAAGGGCTCCCGGGCGGACTCCACTGTCCATGCTGCCCCGGCCGTCGACGCTGCTGCCGTTGACGGGGCCGGTAGTGAGACCGGTCGGGTGGTGCCGCGTTCCGTGTTCCGCGTTGCTTGGGCGAATTCCACGCGGTAAGTCCGCCCTCCGGCTCCTGCCGGGTCAGTGCGCCCTGACTTCGTCGACGTCCAGGCCGCGGTCGACGCCGTGGGGGACGACCTTCTGTCCGGGCTCGAGTTCCAGGCGTTTCCCGTCCAGGTGGATCTCGACCTGGTCCGGTTCGAAGGACACCATGTCACCGATCCGGCCGACCTCCGGGTAGGCGTTGCGGTACGTCCAGGCGGCCCGGTGCACATCGCCGATGTCGTAGTAGTCGCACAGGCCCTTGTAGGGGCAGAAGGTCTGTCCTGCGACGGGGCGCAGCTGGGTCTCGTCGATGTCGGCGCGCGGGACGTACCAGCGCGGGGCGAATCCGGATTCGTAGAGCACGACGGGGTGCTCGGAGCGGGCCACCACGGTGTCGCCCAGGCGGACTTCCAGAGGCCTGGAGCTGTTGCGGATGTCGATGCGGTGGTACGGGTCCGCGGCGTGTCCCAGGATGCGCTCGTCCTCCTCGTGGAAGGCGTCCATGGCCCGCCACGCGAAGGCGATGCGGCCTTGCAGCTCGGCGGCGTGCTCGGGCGGCGAGGTGAACTCCCAGGCGGCCCGTTCGGTGGTGCGGTCGCCGGCATGGACCGCGTACCAGGTGGTCTCGCCCAGGTCCTTGTGGTGGGTGACCTTGTCGCCTGCGGCCAGGACCTGGGGGTCCACGTCCCCGCGGGGGAAGTAGGCGACGGGGTAGCGGCCCGGCTCGTGCAGCAGGATGACGTTCTCGCTGTCGGCGATCCAGGTGTCGTTGAACTTCACGCGCATGCGGCGGCGCAGCGGCTCGGCGAACAGCAGTCGCTCAGGCAGGGGTTCGGGGGTGAGGAAGTGTCCGATCGCGCCTGCGGAAAGGGGCCCTTGCTGCCAGGACAGTCCCATGGCGTTTTCCTTCCGGGTGCGGGGTGGGCGGGAGGCGCACCCCGGGATGGCCGGGTGGTTGTCGTTGCCCGGTCAGGACTTGCAGGAGCAGCGGGAGACCGCGGCCTCCGGTCGGCGGCAGCAGGTCCGGATGGCCTTGCCGTCGATGGCGGTGGTGCCTCGACCTGCGGCGTCAGGCCAGGACGCGGTCGAGGAAGTCGCGGATGTACTGGGTGATGGGCTCCAGGTGGCTCTCGAGGGCGAAGTGGCCGGACTCGAGCAGGTAGATCTCGGCGTTGGGCAGGTCCGTGCTGAACGCCTCGGCGCCCGCGGGGCCGAAGATTTCGTCGTTGGCGCCCCAGACCGCCAGCAGTGGGACCTGGGAGTCGCGGAAGTACTGGTGGACCTGTGGGTAGAGGTCGACGTTGGTGGGGTAGTCGCGGAACAGCTTGAGCTGGATCTCGTCGTTGCCGGGCCGGTCCAGCAGTGCCTGGTCGTGGACCCAGTTGTCGGGGCTGACCAGGCTGGGGTCGGCGACTCCGTTCACGTACTGCCATCGGGTGATCTCGGCGGTCAGGGCGCCTCGCATGGGGGCCTCGGTGTCGGGTCCGGGCGCTTGGGCGTAGGCGAAGACGCCGTCCCAGAAGGGCTTGACGAAGCCCGCTTCGTAGGCGTTGCCGTTCTGGCTGATGATCGCGGTGATGCGGTCCGGGGCCTGGAGCGCGAGGCGCCAGCCGATGGGGGCGCCGTAGTCCTGCACGTACATCGCGAACCGGCCGATACCCAAGTGCTTCAGCAGGCCGGAGGTGACCTCGGTGAGGGCCTCGAAGGTGTAGGGGAAGTCCTCCAGGGCGGGCATCGCCGACTGGCCGAACCCGATGTGGTCGGGAGCGATGACGTGGTACCGGTCGGCGAGTGCCGGGATCAGTTGGCGGAACATGTGCGAGCTGGTCGGGAAGCCGTGGAGCAGCACCACATCGGGTGCCTGGGGGTCGCCGGCCTCCCGGTAGAAGACCTCGAGGCCGTTGACGGTGGCCGTGCGGTGGTGGACTGCGGGAGTCATATCCCTAACCCTTCTATCGAGCTTGAGTGGTTATGAATCCAGTCGACCACGCCATATCTAACCTGTCAAGGTGCTATTACTGGTTAGAACGACTGGAGGCCTCCGGGGTGGGGTGCGTTCCCCGCCCGTCGGGAGCTCGGGGCGGGGTGGGGGTGGATCCGTGGCCTTTCTCAAGCCTCCGCCTGTCGGTGGCCCGTCGGCGAGTGGAGCGGCCGGGTGCGAGTGTTCTCGGCCCATCGGTGTCGGCCCGGTCGGTCCGGTGCGCACGGTTTCCGATCGCTCCTGTCGCCTCGGCCGCGGTGAACGGTACGTCCGAAAGTAACCGTCAAAATGTTCTTTTGTGGTTAGAGGGGGATCGATTCATGTAACCTGTCAAGCAATTCGATGCGGTTAGGAGGCGTGATGGCGGCCGATGCCGACCGAGAGCAGCAGGACGCACTGCTGGAACTCCTCAACACGACGCCGGTGGTCAACGGCGAGGTCCAGGATCAGCTGGCGGATCCGGAAGCGGCCGAGGCCTGGCAGCGAGCGCACGGCGGCAGCGGCACCGCGGACGAGCACCGCCACCTCCTACGGGCGCGCGACGCTCTGCAGGAGGTGGTGCGCGGCAGCCGGCCGGCCACGTCACTGGCCCCGGTCCTCGAGGGAGTCACGTCCCGTCCGCAGGTCTCCTCCGGCGGAGTGTCCTGGGATCTCGACGCCTGCAAGGAGCGCCGGATGGCGGTGCAGGCGGTCATGGCCTGGAGCGCGTTGCAGAAGGCGATGCCAGGGCGACTGCGGCCGTGTGCCAATCCGGAGTGCCGGCGGTTCCTCCTCGACCGCAGCAAGACCAACAAGGCGCGCTGGTGCTCGATGGCCGTCTGCGGCAACAGGATGAAGGCCAGGCGCCACTACCAGCGCACCCGCAACGGAGCAGCCGAGTAGCACCTCCACCAGCCCCCGGGAACGCGGCGGGGCTCAGCTATCCGCGGCGGCCCCCCCGACCGGGCCCCAGCCGCGGTTGACCTCGGGCAGCCCCACGGCCGGCAGATCGGCGCCATGAGCCGGTGCAGGGGCGCCCGCCTGGCCCTGCGCGCCGCCGGCACCTACCGACCCGGGAGTCCGCACCTGCTCGCCGGCCGGATCACCGCGGAGGTGCATTTCGGCCGCGAGCAGATGAACCGCCTCGACGAGGCCCTCACCGCAGCGGGCGTACGCCACCACAGCGAGATCTGCACCGCGGCGCACCGCGGTGCCACCAGGCCGAACCGCCGCCTGCGAAAGCACAGCGGACAAACGCCACTGCACCGCACCGCTGGTGTTCCCGGACCGAGCCCTCCGACCGGCATGCGTTTGAATCGCGGCCTCTGTCCCACGGGCATACGGTCGGCAAGGGCACGGCCGTCGCACGCAGCCTCTGCGCGCGGCCCGCGAGCCGGCGGCCGTCGAACGACCGGATCGGAACGCACGTCTTGAGAGGAGTCCGCGATGTCGGCTGAGAACACCGCCACTGTCTCGCTGGGGCCTGACAGTGACCTGGACGAGGTCTTCGAGTTGGCTCAGCAGCTGCGGGTGGACTCCGTCCGCGCCAGCACCGCCGCCGGCTCCGGCCACCCCACCTCCAGCCTGTCCGCCGCGGATCTCATGGCCGTCCTCATGGCACGTCACCTGCGCTACGACTGGCAGAGCCCGAAGAACCCGGCCAACGACCACCTGGTCTTCTCCAAGGGGCACGCCTCCCCCTTGCTGTACGCGATGTTCCTCGCCGCCGGCGCGATCGACGAAGAGGAACTCATGACCACCTACCGCCGCAAAGGTGCGCGTCTTCAAGGCCACCCCACTCCGGTCCTGCCCTGGGTGGATGTAGCCACCGGCTCGCTGGGCCAGGGCATCGCCTACGGCATCGGCATCGCACTTGCCGGACGGGACCTGGAACAACAGTCCTCCCGTGTGTGGGTGCTGTGTGGCGACAGCGAAATGGCTGAAGGGTCGGTGTGGGAAGCCCTGGACAAGGCAGGTCGCCACCGGCTGGCCAACTTCACCGTGATCATCGACGTCAACCGCCTCGGCCAGAGAGGCCCCACGGAGCTGGGCTGGGACACCGACGCCTACGTCCGCCGCGCCGAAGCCTTCGACTGCCGCGCCCTTGTCGTCGACGGCCACGACCTGGCGGCCGTCGAACAAGCCCTGGCTGTCGCGGACGACGGACAGGCCCCCACCGTCATCGTCGCCAGGACGGTCAAGGGCCAGGGTGTCGCCGAGGTCGCAGACGCGGAGGGCTGGCACGGCAAGCCGCTGCCCGACGACCTGGCCGCCCGCGCGATCACCGAACTGGGCGGCGTACGCCACCACACCGTCCGCGGCCCCCAGCCGCCCGCCGCCACCTCCACTGACCCGGTCGCTCCGGTGCAGGTGACGTTGCCGCAGTTCAAGATGGGAGACGCGGTCGCCACCCGCGTCGCCTTCGGCAAGACGCTCGCCGCGATCGGCGCCCGCCCCGACATCGTGGCCCTGGACGCCGAAGTGGGTAACTCCACGCACGCGGAGGACTTCGGCAAGGCACACCCCGAGCGGTACTTCCAGATCTACATCGCCGAACAGCAGATGATCGCCTGCGCGGTCGGCATGGCCGTACGCGGCTACCGCCCCTACGCCACCACCTTCGCAGCCTTCCTCACGCGAGCCCACGACTTCATTCGCATGGCCGCCATCTCTCAGGTCTCCATGAGTCTGTGCGGTACCCACTGCGGTGTCGAGATCGGCGCGGACGGCCCCTCCCAGATGGGCCTGGAAGACCTCGCCATGATGCGGGCCATTCACGGCTCCACGGTGCTCTACCCCAGCGACGCCACATCCGCCACGGCCCTGACCGCTGCCATGGCGGACCTCGACGGCATCTCCTACCTGCGCACCACCCGGGGTGCCTACCCCGTCCTCTACGCCCCGGACGAGACCTTCCCGGTCGGTGGATCCAAGACCCTGCGCGCCGGTGACAGTGACCAGGTCACCCTCCTGGGCGCCGGCGTCACCGTCCACGAATGCCTTGCCGCCGCCGACCAATTGGCCGCCGACGGCATCCCCGCCCGCGTCATCGACCTGTACTCCGTAAAGCCCCTGGACGTCGGCACCCTCGCTCGCGCCGCCCAGGAAACCGGCGCACTGGTCGTCGTCGAGGATCATCATCCTGAGGGCGGAATCGGCGAGGCTGTCCTGTCCGCACTCGCCGCGCAGCGCCTCACCCCCGCATTCGCCCACCTCGCCGTGCACGACCTGCCGGGCTCCGGGACCCCGTCCGAACTCCTCGACGTCACAGGCATCTCAAGCACCCACATCGCCCGAGCCGCCCACGACCTCGTCGGCCGCTGAGCACCATCGCCACGCGCCTCCGAGCGCGAGCGGAGGTGAGTCGACCCGGGCCGCCCGCCACCACATTTCGTGCCGGCGCGTCGGGGAGCCGGCCGACCGGTCCGTGCATCGATCCTGACGATTGCCGGGGGAATGATCGCGGCAGCACACGTGCGGTGAATTGTCCCGTGAGGGGAAGTGGTGGCGCACGCCGGCACGATCGCGCTCGGTCTCGCGAGCGGAGCGCCGGCCTCCCGGCCGTCGGACGAAGTTACGGACCTGGAGCTTCTCGACGGGCGGAACTGTCTCGCACCCCGGCAGCACGGGTTGGTGGGCGGCAGCTCAGTCGACCGATCTCTCGGCATCGTGCCGAAGCCAGACATAATTGACCGGCTGAGCGGCATTCCAGTACTCGGCAAGGTCAGGGGCGACCGGCACGAACCCGGCCCCCAGATAGCACCTCAGAGCCGTCTCGTTGTCCGGGTGCACGCGCATGAAGACATCGGCCCAACCTGCCTTGTGAGCTTGTGCGAGCAGACCCCGGACGAGCACGCGGCCGAGCCCCTTCCCGCGGGCCTCGGGTGCGACGATGATCCGAGCCAGCTCGACCTCGTCCTCCTCGGCGTCGAACCACAATTCCCCGTAACCGACGAGTTTCTCGCGCTCGACGAGCACGTGAGCCTGAACGTCGTCATCCTGCTGCCACGCGGAAATCGTCCGTGCAGGCACAGGGAACTCCTGCTGCCCGCACCAGATGACGACTTCCGCGGGAGTCGTCGGCCAGTCCGCCACCGCGGCGGCGTGAGCGGTGGCGAAAGGGAGAAGGTTCATACGTGTCATTTCATCCTGGGCCCATGATCTGATCCGGTACGGGCACCGGCTGTCCGGCCCAGATACCGCGCAGGCCGACATTACGTGCCCCGCTCAGCCTCATCCAGCCCGATGCGCAGACCGCTGAACTACTGAGCAACCTGCTCACTCGCTGCGTCACCCGGGCCGGGTAGCTGCGAGACGTGGCCGGCGTTCAGCTCCAGGCGGGTGCCGGTGAACCGGGTTCGCATGCGGCGGTCGTGGGTGACGATGACGACCGCGCCCCGGTAGCCGGTCAGAGCTCCTTCAAGTTCCTCGACCAGGGCCGGGGACAGATGGTTGGTGGGCTCGTCCAGCAACAGCAGATCGACGGGTTCGCTCACCAGGCGGGCCAGCTCGAGCCGACGCCGTTGTCCGTAGGACAACTCGCTCACTTTCAGCCGCAGGTCTGCGGGGCTGAACAGGCCGAGCGACAGGAGGTGGTCGGTGTGCTCGTCCAGGTCGCCCCCGCGGCCGCCGGCGAACGCCTGCAGCACCGTCAGACCAGCTGACCACGGTGTTTCCTGCTGCCTCAAGTGGCCGACCCGGCCACGCGTGCGTACCGTCCCCTCATCGGGCTGCAGTTCACCGGCCAACACCCGCATCAGCGTCGTCTTGCCGGCACCGTTGGGCCCGGTGACCAGCAGCCGCTCGTCGCCGCCGATCCGCAGCGACGGCACATGCAGACGGTTCCCGACACGGATGCCGGTGAGGTCCGCGGCCGCCTGCGGTGACCGCCCGTCGACGGTGGTCAAGTCGGCGGCGAACACCAGCGGATCGGGCGGCGGTGCGACCGGACTGTTCGTGAGCCGATCGACTCGCTCCTTCGCGTTGCGGATACGGCTCATCGCCCCGTGCCCGCGGCTGCGGGTACGGAAGGCGCCGTGACCGAACACGGCGAACGGCAGCTTGCGCGGGATCGCCCCCAGCCGTGCCACATTCGTGTCGGCCAGCTTCTGGTTGCGGACCAGCTCCGAGCACCAGTTCTCGTACTCCTGCAGCCGGCGCCGCCGCTCGGCAGCCTTGGCGGCAAGGTAGCCGTCGTAGCCGTCGCCATAACGCGCCACCCTGCCCTCGTCGACCTCCAGGATCGTGGTGGTGACCCGCTCCAGGAACACCCGGTCATGAGTGACCACGAGCACGGTGCCACGATGTCCCCGCAGGTGGGCCTCCAGCCAGCGCACCGCCTGATCGTCCAGATCGTTGGTCGGCTCGTCCAGCAGCAACAGCTCCGGCTGGGACGCCAGGGTCGCGGCCAGCGCCAGCCGCGACCGCTCACCGCCCGACAGCGTGCCCAGCGTTCTGTCCCGGGACAGACCTGGCAGGCCGAGTCCGTGCAGAGCGACGTCCACCCGGGCATCCGCTTCATAACCGTCGCGCGCCTCGAACTGGGCGACCAGCTGGGCGTAGGCATCCAGGGCCGCGGTGAGCTCCACGCCCGCCAGGCCCTGGAGCCCGGTTTCGGCCTGGCGCATGCGCTCCTCGAGACCGCGCAGATCGGCAAGAGCTTTGTCCACCGCGTCCTGGACGCTGGCCTCGGAAGGCAAAGCCAACGACTGGGCGAGATGGCCCGAGCCGCCCGGCGCGATCACGGTCAGCTCGCCGTTGTCGGGCCGGTCCTGCCCGGCAATCAGTCGCAGCAGGGTGGATTTCCCGGCTCCGTTGTCGCCGATGATCCCAGCCTTGTCGCCAGGCTTGAGGCTGAAAGACACGTCGTCCAGCACGACGTGATCGCCGTGGCGGCGGGCAACGTTCTGAAGAGTGAGCTGTGTGGTGAGCATGAAGAGTCCCCTGTTCTCGGCCAGGCCGATCGGAACGGGCAGCTGGACGCATCCGCGCAGACCAGAACACTCCACGGCACGCCGGACAGCAGGCGGCAACGCGGGAGAGCGGAAGCACGGATGAGAACGCGCGACGGCGGAGCCAAGCTCAACGCGGTCGCACGGGGACTGTCACAGGGAACCCATGTACAAGACCGTAGGCCGGGAATCTGCCCGCCTGCAAATCATTTCCCAACGAGGTGGGACAAGCATGTCCCAGGAGCGAGCCGACCGCTTGACAAGCCGGGCGGAGGACGCACTCGACGGCCGTCGAGGCCGACACCGGCGAAGCCGCTGATGGTGCAGCCGGAGGCCGCCCTCGGCGTTCCGTACCACCGCCACTCGACGCACGCGATCGGGCCACCGGGACCAGCCCCACATCCTGGGTGGAATCAAACAGACGCCCCGAGCAAAACGCTCTTCTAGCGCGTTCGTCCTCCCTCCTGCATCAGAAGGGGCGATCGTTTTCCGGGCGTTCACGATGAACTCATCTCTGAGCTTCGTGCGATCCGGGGTTGCGGCTTAGCTTCGCAAGGTCCAGTTCGCCCGAAATAGACGAGGCATAGATGTCCCTGCGGCATGCAGTCGCCAGCCTAGCCGTCCTGCCCGTGCTCGCCGTTCCGGCGACCGCGCAGGCGGCCACGGCCCAGCACCACCACCACGTACCGCCCCAGAAGACTCATTTCGACCTGCAGGCCCACCGCGGCGGCCTCGGCCTGACCACCGAGGAGTCGCTGGAGGGCTTCGGCAAGGCTCTGCGCCTCGGCGTGAGCACCCTGGAGCTGGACACCCACATCACCAAGGACCAGAAGGTCGTGGTCAACCACGACCGCCAGATCAGCGCCCAGAAGTGCAAGGACACCGGTCCAGTGACGCCCGGTGACCCGATGTACCCGTATGTCGGCAAGTACATCAAGGACCTGACGCTGGCCCAGATCAAGAGCATGGACTGCGGCTACCAGCAGCTGCCCGGCTTCCCCGAGCAGGAGCAGGTCAAGGGCTTCCGCATGGTGGAGCTGAAGGACGTCCTCAACCTGGTCAAGAGCTACAAGGCCAAGAAGGTCAAGCTGAACATCGAGACCAAGGTGGAGGCCGGCGCGCCCGAGCAGACCGCACCGCGCGAGCTGTTCGTCCGCCGTGTCTTCGAGGAGATCCACCGTTCCGGGATCGAGAAGCAGGTCACCATCCAGTCCTTCGACTGGGGGTCGCTGAAGGAGATGCACAAGCTCGCGCCGTCGTACCCGCTGGTGGCGCTGACGAACTACGACTTCCTCCAGGTCGGCAAGCCCGGCGCCTCCCCGTGGCTCGGTGGCATCGACGCCGACGACTACGACGGCGACTTCGTCAAGGCCGCCGCTGCCGTCCCCGGTGTCACCGCGCTGTCCCCGAACTACGGTTTCCCGCAGAACGGCACGATCGCGGACCCGGCCTTCCGCTTCTACCCCGACAAGAAGATGATCTCCGAGGCCCATGAGCGCGGTCTGAAGGTCATCCCGTGGACCTGTGACGACCCCGCCACCATCGAGGCGCTCATGGACATGGGCATCGACGGGATCATCACCGACTACCCCAACCGCGTGCGGGACATCATGGCCGACCGCGGCATGCGCCTGCCCAAGGCCTACCCCGCGCCGCGTCACTGACGACCGGCACACCACGGACGTGTACGCCCCGGAGCACCCAGCTCCGGGGCGTACCCCGAAAAAAGACCGGCGCGGGTGACGCCGCTACGAGCGGCCCGGCGTCGGCCGCGCCAGTTCGACGTTGAACTGGGCGCCGGCCAGCAGAGCCAGATTGGTGAACCAGACCCAGATCAGGAAGACGACGAGCCCGGCGAGCGAGCCGTACAGCCGGCTGTACGAGCCGATGTGCGTGGCGTACAGGGCGAACCCGGCCGAGGCGACCAGCCACAGGAACGCGGCGAGCACCCCGCCGGGAAGGCCCCGCCGCAGACCCCTGGCCGACGCCGGTCCGGTGCGGAACAGCACCATGATCAGACAGGCCACCAGGAACACCAGGACGGGCCACTTCAGCACGGCCCACAGCGTTTCACTGGCATGTGCCAGGCCCAGCCGGTGCCCCAGCCAGCGGGCCAGCGGTCCGGTCAGCACCAGGGCGAACGCGCTGGTCATGAGCAGCAGCAGAAGTCCCACGGCGGTGGCCACGATGATGTGGGCCTTACGTAGCGCCGGCCGTTTGTCCCGCACCCCGTGCTGGGTGTGCAGCGCCCTGCGGAAGACGGCCAGGTAGCTGGAGGCGGACCACACGGCGCTGACGGTCCCCGTCGCGATGAGCAGCCACACGGCGCCGCGCTCGTGGGTCGCGGCCTCCAGCGGCTGGCGCAACGCGGCTCCGGACTCCGCCGGGGCGAACGCGGTGATGTCGGTGATCAGCGCGTCGGTGGCCCGGGGATTGGCCAGGCCGATCAGAGCGACGGTAACCAGCAGCGCCGGGAGCAGCGCGAGGATGGCGTAGTACGTCAGGGCGGCGGCCCAGTCCGAGAGGTCGTCCTTCCAGATCGACACAGGGGTACGGCACAGGGCGGACCGCCAGTGGGCGGCCCGCCCTGCAGGGCCGACCTGGCGGGGGACGCGTCCGGCGGCGGTTGCGGTGGTCTTGCTCGGCACGGCTGGTTCTCCGGGGGACGTGGTCAGGCGCGGCGCGGCCTGGCAGCGCCGGGGGAGGCAGCGGATCCCCCGGTGTATGGACATCCTTGCTACTACTTCCGCTTCTGCCACCGTCACCGGGTCGTACACCCGCCGCGTCCCGGAGCGTGGCGGCGGAGGTAGGTCGATGACCGCTGTCAGCACCACCGCCGCGGCGGTTGTCGGGGCTCGGGGCAGCTCACAAGCCGACGGTGCGCTGGTGTGGGATCGGCACCGGAGTCTCTCCCTGCTGCACCGCCACCGTCCGCATCGGGGCGGGAATCTTGATGCCTTCGGCCCGGTAGCGCTGGTGCAGGCGCTTGATGAACTCGTGCTTGATCAGGTACTGGTCGCTGAACTCACCGGCCCGAAGGATCACCGTGAAGTTGATCCTGGAATCCCCGAAGGTGTGGAACCGGACGGCCGGTTCATGGTCGGGGACGCCGCCGGTGATGTCGGTCATGACGCTCGCGACGACTTCGGCGGTCACGCGCTCGACGTGCTCCAGGTCGCTGTCGTAGCCGACTCCGACCTGGACCAGCACCGACATCTGCTGTTCCGGCCGGTTGAAGTTGGTCATATTGGTGCCGGCCAGTTGGGCGTTGGGGATGATCACCAGGTTGTTCGACAGCTGACGCACCACGGTATTACGCCAGTTGATGTCGACCACGTACCCTTCCTCGCCGCTGCTCAGCCGGATGTAGTCGCCGGGCTGCACCGTCTTCGAGGCGAGGATGTGCACGCCCGCGAACAGGTTGGCGAGAGTGTCCTGCAGCGCCAGAGCGACTGCGAGGCCGCCCACACCCAGTGCGGTGAGGAGCGGGGCGATGGAGACACCCAAGGTCTGCAGCACGACGAGAAAGCCCATCGCCAGCACCACGACGCGCGTGATGTTGACGAAGATGGTGGCCGACCCGGCCACCCCGGACCGGGACTGGGCGACGGACCGCACCAGACCGGTGATCACCCGGGCCGCGGTGAGTGTGGCTACCAGGATGAGCAGCACGGTCAGCGTCCGGTTGACGTTGCGTCCGACCTGCGAGGTCAGCGGGAGCACCGCGGCGGCCGCCGCCGCGCCCGCAGCTATCGCCGCCCAGGGCACCAGGGTCCGCAGAGAGTCGACGATGACGTCGTCCCCGCTCCACCGCGTCCTGCGCGCACGCTCTCCCAGCCACCGCAGGGCGGCGCGCAGCAGCAGTCCCGCCAGGACGCCGGCAGCCACCATGACCCCGGCGACGATCAGGTCGTGGAGTGTGAGTGCCCGGTTCACCGGTTGCCTCCCGTCGAGAGGCGGAGCGGTCCGGCGGCGGAATCCGTTGCCGGGCGCCGTATGTGATCTATTGTCACCTTGTGATACCTGCTTGATTCTCGGATCCGAAACGACCTTCCATCCTGCCGCATCCGGCGGGCAGGTCGGCACGCGGCCTCGGGTACCCCGTGTGATGACCCAAGGGGACACAAGGGCAGGTCGGGCGTGGCATCCAACAGTGGAAGCAGGCCGTTGCGCCGGACGGCTCCTCAGCCTTCCGAACCGTCGACGGTGCAGACGAGCTCGCCGTCCTGGGCGTCGCAGACGACTGTGTCGCCGGGGTTGAGCGCCCCGTCGAGCAGCATGTTCGACAGACGGTTGTCCAGCTCGGACTGAATCGTGCGGCGCAGCGGCCGGGCGCCGAACTCGGGCTGGTAGCCCCGGTTGACCAGCAGCTCCTTGGCCGTTTCGGTGACTTCCAGATCGATCTTCTGCGCGTGCAGTCTGCGGCGGCTGCGCTCCAGCAGCAGGTCGACGATCCGGATCAGATCCTTCCGGGTCAGGGCGTGGAAGACGACGATCTCATCGATCCTGTTGAGGAATTCGGGCCGGAAATGCGCCCGCAGCTCGGCCATGAGGTCGTCCCTGATCTCGTCGACCGAGCCCGAGTGGTCCAGGATGTGCTTCGACGCGATGTTGCTGGTCATGATGATCACGGTGTTGCGGAAGTCGACCGTGCGGCCCTGTGCGTCCGTGAGCCGCCCGTCGTCCATGACCTGGAGCAGCAGATTGAAGACGTCCGGGTGGGCCTTCTCCACCTCGTCGAAGAGCAGGACGCAGTAGGGCTTGCGGCGCACCGCCTCGGTGAGTTGCCCCGCTTCCTCGTAGCCGACGTATCCGGGCGGGGATCCGACGAGCCGGGAGACGGTGTGTTTCTCCTGGAACTCGCTCATGTCGAAGCGGACCATTCGGTCCTCGCCGCCGAACAGCAACTCTGCGACCGCCTTCGCGAGTTCGGTCTTGCCGACGCCGGTGGGGCCGAGGAAGAGGAAGCTGCCGGTGGGGCGGCCGGGGTCACCCATGCCCGCGCGGCCGCGGCGCACGGCCTGGGCCACGGCGGTGACCGCCTCGTCCTGCCCGATCACGCGCTTGTGGAGTGCCTCTTCGAGTTTCAGGAGCCGCTCGCGCTCGGTCTCGGTGAGCTGTGAGACAGGAATGCCGGTGCGCCTGGACAGTACTTCGGCGATGTCCTCGGCGGTGACGTCGGCGACCTCGGCCCGCTCCCCGCCGAGATCGGCGAGTCGGTGCCCCGTCTCCTGGATGAGCGATTTGAGCTCGGCCGCGCGCTCGAAGTCCTCGTTGCTGACCGCTTCGTCCTTCTCCCGGTTCAGCATGGTGAGCCGGTCCTTGAGCTCGGCGGCCTCGGTGCTGCCGCTCACGCCGCGCAGCGCCACCCGCGCTCCCGCCTGGTCGAGGAGGTCGATGGCCTTGTCGGGCAGGAAGCGGTCGGTGATGTAGCGGTCGGACAGCGCGGCCGCGGCGTCGATGGCCTCGTCGGTGATACGCACCTGGTGATGCGCTTCGTACGAGTCGCGCAGCCCGCGCAGGATCTCGACGGTCTCGTCCACGGTCGGCTCGCGCACCATCACGGGCTGGAATCGTCGTTCGAGGGCGGCGTCCTTCTCGATGTTCTTGCGGTACTCGTCGATGGTGGTCGCGCCGACGAGACTGAGATCTCCGCGGGCCAGCGCGGGCTTGAGGATGTTTCCGGCGTCCATGGCGCCTTCGCCTCCGCTCCCGGCGCCGACCATGGTGTGCAGTTCGTCGATGAACAGGATGATGTTCTTCTCCGCAGCGGTGACCTCGTCGATCACCTTCTTGAGCCGCTCCTCGAATTCGCCGCGGTACTTGGAGCCTGCGACGAGTCCGGCCATGTCGAGTGAGACGACCCGCCTGTCCTGCAGGGCCTTGGGCACGTCACCGGAGATGATCCTCTGCGCCAGCCCCTCCACGATGGCGGTCTTCCCGACGCCGGGGTCGCCGATGAGCACGGGATTGTTCTTGGACCGGCGGGAGAGGATCTCCACGGTCTGCTCGATCTCGTCGGCCCGGCCGACCACGGGATCGAGCCGCCCGCTGCGAGCCTCGTCGGTCAGATCACGCCCGTAGTCGTCGAGGGTCGGGGTGCTGCTGTGCCCGTCGGCCGCGGACCGCTGACCGCCGAGGCCCTCGCGCAGCGTCTGCGGGGAAGTCCCCTCGGAACGCAGCATCTGCGCGGCATCGGAACTCGGTTCCTCCAGCAGCGCACTGAGGATGTGCTCGGGGCCTATGTACGAAGCGCCGCTTGCCTGGGACCGAGCGTGAGCGGCCAGCAGAGCCCGTTTCGCGGAAGGCGTCAGGGCGGGCTCCCCGTTCCCGCTGCCTGAGGGCAGTAGCTCTTGCACGTCTGCCGCCAGCCTGTCCGGATCGACGCCGGCCTGTTCCAGCAGGCGGCGGGCCGGCGCCACCTGCGTGGCGGCCCACAGCAGATGCTCGGTGGTCAGGTCGGACCCGTCCTCCGCGGCCCGGGCGCCGGCAGCCGCCAGCAGTTCGTGCGAGGAGTCACTGAGGAGGCGGCCGATGGGCACGCGTTGTACGGCGGGCGGAGAGGCCGCCGGGCTCATTCCGAAGAAGCGATCGAAAAGGTCGGAAAACGGGTCGCCTGACCCGAAGGGAGAAGACGTCACAGTGCTCACCCGATCCGGCGCGGGCTGCCGCGGGCGCCACACGACCGCGTGCCCCCTGCTGTCGTCGATTGCCCGTACACGCCCAGTCTTCGCCAGGAGGGGCCATCGTGCGACCGGAGGAGATCAGGCACGATGGCGAGCCCGCGTGAGCGACCGGCCACGGATCGCAAGTGCTGCCCAGCCGGCAACTACCGTACGGAGTCGTTGCATCGCGGACTCCTGACACGGGAGTGATGTCGTACCGAGTACGAATTGGTTGCGGTCTCGACTTCCCACCGTGGTTCCATCGCCTCTGCGACAGCATGACGACGCATGAGCAGAGACCGCTATGTCGACTTCATGCGCGCGTGGGCCATCGTCCTGGTGGTGATGGGGCACTGGCTGATCACCGCCTTGGTCCCAGGACCAGGTGGGCAGATCACCGCGCCGGAGCTGCTGGCGACCATTCCCTGGACCCAGTGGCTGACCTTGGGGTTCCAGATCATGCCGTTGTTCTTCCTGGCCGGGGGGCACGCAGCGGGCGGTTCCTGGTCGCGGGTCCGTGAGACGGGTGGTACGGCCGCCGGGTGGGTCGGACGGCGGGCTTTGCGGCTACTGCTTCCGGCGGCCGTGTACAGCGGGCTGGTGCTGCTCGCCGTCGGGATCTGCTCGGCCGTCGGCGTGGACCCGGACACCCTCGCGTTGGTGGGGTGGGCGATGGCGATGCAGTTCTGGTTCCTGCCGGTGTATCTGCTCCTCAGCGCCCTGACTCCGTCGCTGCACGCGGCGCACCGGCGCTGGGGCCTGCTCGTTCCCGTGGCGATGGGCGCGGCCGCCCTGGCGGCCGACGCGTTGACGTTGGCGGTACGGGTGCCGTACGTCGGTCTACTCAACTATGTGCTGGTGTGGGGCGTGGCCTACCAGCTGGGCTTCTGCTGGCGCGACGGCCTGCTGACGGGGCGTCGACGGGTGCCGGTCGCGATGGCGGCGGGCGGGGGACTGGCCTTCGCGGCGCTGATCACGCTCGGGCCGTTCCCGGTCAGCCTGATCCTGGTGACCGGGCAGAACCCCAGCAACACCGATCCGCCGTCGGCGGCCATGCTGGCGTGGGCAGTGGCCCAGGTCGGCCTGTGTCTGCTTGCCGCGCCGGCGGTACGGCGGCTTCTGGACCGCGAGCGTGTGTGGCGGGCGGTACGCCATGTGGGCGGCGCCAGCATGACGCTGTATCTGTGGCACATGCTGCCGGTTCTGGTCGTTGCCGCCGCGTTCTACCTGACCGGGATCGCGCCCGAGCCCGCGTTCGGGTCCGCGGCATGGTGGGGGCTGCGGGTGCCTTGGCTGCTGGTTCTCGGCGTTGCCCTGGTCGGTGTTCTCCTGGCGCTGCGGCCGTTGGAGCGCCGGCAGGCGCTTCTGTACGAGCGAGTCCGGCCGGACATCGGCTTGCGCCGCTCTTGGCCGCTGTGGCTCGGCCTGGCGACAACCGTTGCCGCGCTGAGTTGGTTCGCCATGCGGGGCTTCGCATATGGCGGCCGCTTTCCTGTGCTGCCCGCGCTGAGCCTGGCGGTGGGCACGACGCTGGTGATGGCCCGCCGACGGACGACGGTGCACCGAACCACCGATGAGTCCAAGAACACCTTGAGGAAGGCCGCCTGACGCCATGTCGGGTCGGCATCCGGGTCCGTTGTGATGCCGGCCGGGCAACTACTCATGCAGGTCTGAGTAGTTGCCCTCAGGTGCGGGGTGGTCGTGGTCTTCTACCGTCCGATTCATGTGCTCGGTTCGGGGTCTCACCAGTGATTTCGCCGTTGTGTTGCCGGGTGCCTGCTGTCCGAGCGCCCGCTGGGTCGAGGGAGGGAGCAGCGGATGCTGAGGAAGTGCTCCGTTCCTTCGGTTCTGTGGCTCACCGGCGCTCTGCTGGCCGTGGGCCTGTCCGTGGTCGGTCACCGAGTGTGGGAGGGAGAGCCGTATCCGGGGGTTGTGCCTGACCAGGTTGCGGTACGGCTCAAGGGGGAGGCTCAGCGGGTGTACGAGGAAGTGGCGCTGCCTGGGCGGCCTGGCGTGAATTCCAGTGGTGTGGAAACGGGCACGTGTTACTACCGGGGGCTGCGGTCCATCGCCCACATCGACGAAGGCCGCAGCGACGTGCGCAGCTTTGTTCTCGAGTGGCGGGTGACAGACGTCCCGCGAAGCACCGCCCGTGCCGGCCAGGAGCGCGTACGCCGACGGCTGGAGCACGAGGGCTGGAGGCTCACCGGCGAGAACGTCTCCGACATGGGGTTCCGCTTCGAGCACCCGGACACCGACGACATGGTCGCCGTGGACTGGTACGAGCCCACCGGGACGCTCGCCGTCAGTGCCTACGCCCCGTGCGGGAAGCTCCCGGCCGGCTTCGACGAGTACGCATGGCCGGAGTCCGAATGGAGCGCCGGGTGACCGCCGCGCGGAGACGGACCGGCACGTCCCCCTCAGATGACAGCTAGGGCCTCTCGTTTGGATCATGCTGGGCTCGCGGGGGTCTGGCACGCACATCTGCGGCGTTGTCGTCAGTTTTCCCCGAGCTCTCGGCTTCGCTCGAGCAGGGGACGCCCCATTCGCTCCGCGTGGGGTCCCTCCTCCGCCTTGCAGCTGCACGCTCCGGACCCCGCTCCCTGATCCAGCCTGATCCAAACGAAAGACCTTGGTGGAGCGGCGTCGGCCGCGGTCCGGTGGTACCGGGCCGCGGCCGGAACGGCAGCGGGGTCAGCGGGCGGAGAAGGCCGGGTCGCTGGTGCTCGCGTGGCCGCTCTCCACGTGGGCGGCAAGGCGGCGCACGAAGGTGCCGTCGTGGTCGGCGGTCACGGTCAGGTCGTACCAGCCATGGGTACGCTCGGTCCTGGCCGAGTGCACCACGTGGGCGCCGGGGCGCAGCCGGTAGGTGGCCGGCTTGTGCTTGCCGTACTCGTCCTTGATCGTGAGCGTGACGGTGCTGCGGCCGTCGTTGGTCAGGACGAGGCGCACGGCTCCGTCCTTGCTGTCGTGTCGGGCGCCGACCTCGGGGCCTGCGGCGGTGACCTTGCCGGCGAACTGGCGCAGGAAGCCGTTGGGACCGTGGACGGTGAAGTCGTAGGCGCCGTGCGAGTTCGCGGAGACGTTCCAGACGCCGGACAGCGAGTGCCCCGAACCGACGGTGTACGTCCACGGGCCGGAGGCGTCCGTCGCGGAGGTGACCAGGAAGCCGGCGCCGGCCTTGCCGTGGGAGGCGAAGTCGATCCGCAGCGAGCCCGCGGCGCCGACCTTGCCATCGACCGCGAGGTCGTACGGGATGGGTCGGGCGGGGCGCAGACCGTGCTCCTGGCGGGGCAGCGCGCCCTTGGCCGGCGGCGTCGGCACGTAGTCGGGGTGCCGGTCACCGTCCGGCGGCAGGTAGCCGGTGGTGTCGGGCAGGTGCGGCGTGTGGCTGTCCTTGTGCCGGAAGTCGAACGCCGTGGTCAGGTCACCGCAGACGGCACGGCGCCAGGGGGAGATGTTGGGCTCCGTCACGCCGAAGCGGCGCTCCATGAACTGGATGATCGACGTGTGGTCGAAGGTCTGGGAGCAGACGTAGCCGCCCTTGCTCCACGGCGACACCACGAACATCGGGACGCGCTGACCTAGGCCGTACGCCCCCGCCGGGCGGCCGCTGTCGCCCGCGTACAGGTCGCCGCTGACGTCGACGGTGGACTTGCCCTGCGCGGCCGAGCCGGCCGGGAAGGGCGGCACGACGTGGTCGAAGAAGCCGTCGTTCTCGTCGTAGGTGATGAACAGCGCTGTCTTGCTCCACACATCGGGGTTGGAGGTGAGCGCGTCCAGAACCTGCGAGATGTACCAGGCACCGTAGTTGGCGGGCCAGTTCGGGTGCTCGGTGAAGGCCTCGGGCGCGACGATCCACGAGACCTCGGGCAGCTTGCCGGCCTTCACGTCGGCACGGAGGATGTCGAAGAAGCCCTCGCCCTTGCGTGCGTCGGTGCCGGTGCGGGCCTTGTCGTACAGCGGGTCGCCGGGCTTGGCGTTGCGGTACTGGTCGAAGTACAGCAGCGAGTTGTCGCCGTAGTTGCCTCGGTAGGCGTCCCCGATCCAGCCCCAGCCGCCGTCCGCGTCGAGGCCGTCGCCGATGTCCTGGTAGATCTTCCAGGAGACGTCGGCGTTCTCCAGCCGCTCCGGGTACGTGGTCCAGGCGTAGCCCGCCTCGTCGTTGCCGAGGACCGGGCCGCCGCCCTTGCCGTCGTTGCCGGTGTAACCCGTCCACATGTAGTAGCGGTTCGGGTCGGTGGAGCCCATGAACGAGCAGTGGTAGGCGTCGCAGACCGTGAAGGCGTCGGCGAGCGCGTAGTGGAACGGTATGTCCTCACGGGTCAGGTGCGCCATCGTCGTGGCGGACTTGGCCGGGATCCACTTGTCGTACTTGCCCTTGTTGAAGGCGGCCTGGGTGTCGTTCCAGCCGTGCGGCAGGTCCTCCAGGAAGGCCAGGCCGAGGTCCTTGGCGTCCGGGTGGAAGGGCAGGATCTCCTTGGTGCCGTCCGACTGGTGCCAGACCGGCTTGCCGCTCGGCAGCGTCACCGGGCGCGGGTCCCCGAAGCCCCGAACGCCGCGCAGCGCGCCGAGGTAGTGGTCGAAGGAACGGTTCTCCTGCATCAGGACGACAATGTGCTCGACGTCCTTGATGGAGCCCGTCCTGCGGTGCGCGGGGATCTCCGCCGCGCGAGCGATGCTGGTGGACAGAGCGGACAGAGCAGCGGTGCCGCCCGCAAGTTGCATGAACCGTCTGCGGTCGATGGCATTCATGAAGAGCATGTCTCCCGGAAAATCCGTAGGCCGTAAAGAGTGCAGCGGCCAGCATTTCCCAACTTGTTCAAACAAGTGGCGGCGTAGAAGCGAACCATTCGGGAAACCTGTCCCAACCCGGCGCGTGACCGGGGGCAGGGCTGACCGGGTCGAAGCGTGCCGAATGCCGGGAACACCCCACCAGGGCAAGGCTGTTGTCCTGGGCCGCAGTGTGCGGCGTAAAACGCCGGCGGCCCTGGCTCCGGTCACCGTCCCGTCGCGCATGACCCCCGCCCGCTGGGTGGAGCGCAGCGTGTGAGCTCTGCTCGTCGGCGAATCAGGCCCGGGTGAACGTCATCCGCACCTCGCTGCACGCTGCGGACCTCGGACGCAGGCGAAGGCCGGCAGCAGGGATCGCCGCGTTCCTGGGCAGCATTCAGGAGGCCTTGGGTGAGCTGGAGTTCTCGTGCAGATTCGCTGCGTGGAGCCATCTGCCATGCGGAACCGGGCCTCAGTTGCCGGCAGAGGACGTCGACCTGTCTCCCTCCGCAGGCGCCGCCACGGACGGCAGCGGAGGGCACTTGAGCGGATGTTCTCAATCGGCAGGCGCGGTCGGGACCGACGAGACGGGACAGGTCACCTGCACCACGTCGATCCTCTCGGGGCGAGCCGGTCCATGTGCCGGCGGATGGGTCGGGTGCCTGCGCCTACCGGTGGCTTCTACGGGGCGAATCGGCGCGCGAGTGCGGTAGCGCGTGCGCGTGCCGGGCGTCGCAGGGCGGGCGGGACGTCACGGTCATGCCTGGGCCCGGGTCATGCCTGGGCCCGGAGGCCGAGAACCGGTGCGACCCCGGCCCGGCGGCCCCCGGCTGTCTTCGCGGGACTCGCCGGCGTCGCGCCCGGGCCGGTGCGACGGGCCAGTGCGTTGTTGCCTATCGAGTTGTGGACGCTGAAGCTCACCGCGTCGGAGCAGTACCGGTCGTCGGACCACTCGACGGGGCGGCCCTCGCGGGTGGTCGTGACCCGGCGCACCCGCAGCAGCGGACTCGTCCGGCGCACGCCCAGCAGTTCGGCGTCCTGCGCTCCGGCCGCCACCGCGTCGATCAGATGCTCACCGTACGCGAAGACCAACCCCGAGTCCTCGAACAGCCGTTGCGTCACCGATGGACAGTCCGCCTCGATGCGCTCCACGGCCGGGGCGATCCAGTCCGCGTACACCGTCCGTTCCAGCAGCACCGGTTCGCCGTCCAGGCCGCGCAGCCGCAGGACGTGGAGCACCGGCACGCCGACCGGCATCTGGAGGCGTACCGCGTCCTGGGCGGTCGTGGGGCGGTACTGCGAGGACACCACCCGGCCCGTCGCCGTGCGGCCCATCGCGCGCGCCCACTGGGCGAAGCTGCGCAGCTCGGCGAAGCTCTGATTGCGGCGGCTGGCGAGCACCACGCGCCGCGCGCCCTGCCGGGACCCGATCAGACCCTCCGACGTCAGGGCGGCGACTGCCTGGCGGACGGTGCCGCGCGAGACGCCGTAGCGTGCAGCGAGTTCTGTCTCCGGGAGCAGCCGGCTGCCCACCGCGTACTCCTCGCGATCGATCGCCTGGCGCAACTCCTCGGCGATCTCCTCGTGTCGGGCTGTCATGGTCCCCTCTCGTGCTGTGCGCAGTGTGCAGGTGAACCAGCGTAGACGAGAACAGGAAGGGGGTCGTTCTCCTGGAGGGCATCCGGCAAGTGTCCAGGAGAGTGGCGGTCACAGTTGCCCCTCTGTTAACCGTGGCGTCATGGAGGGCGTGCCTACTGAGGTCAACTTGTTCAAACAAGTTCTCTGTCGAGCCCCGGCGGGCATCTCCGCCCGGGGCGCCACACCAGGAGAGATCGTGACGTTGCCCCTGTCCAGGATCGCCGTTCTCACCGGCGGCCTCGCCGTCGCCGCACTCAGCCTCAGCGCCTGTGGCGCAGCCACCAGCCAGTCCGCCACCACCCCGGACGGCAAGAAGGCCGCCACCGCCACCTCCGCGACGGACTTCGGCGGCATGGACGCCCTCGTCGCCGCGGCGAAGAAGGAGGGCACGCTGCACGCCATGGCTCTGCCCCGCGACTGGGCCAACTACGGCGCGCTGATCGACGGCTTCACCAAGAAGTACGGCATCAAGATCGAGGTCGAGAACCCCGACGGCAGCAGCCAGGACGAGATCAACGCGGTCACCTCGCGCAAGGGCCAGGACCGTGCCCCCGACGTGCTGGACCTGGGCAGCTCGTTCGCCCTGAGCGGGGCCCAGCAGGGTCTGTTCGCGTCGTACAAGGTCGCCTCGTACGACGACATCCCGGCCGCGCAGAAGGACCCGCAGGCACGCTGGTACAACGACTACGGCGGCTACGTCTCCATCGGCTGCGACGCCAAGCGCGTCAAGCACTGCCCCACCACCTTCAAGGACCTCCTCAAGCCCGAGTACAAGGGCCAGGTCGCGCTCAACGGCAACCCGACCAAGTCCGGCTCCGCGTTCGGCGGCGTCTACGCGGCGGCCCTGGCGAACGGCGGTTCCCTCGACGATGTCCAGCCGGGACTGGACTTCTTCGCCGAGCTGAAGAAGAACGGGAACTACACGCCGGTCGAGTCGACCCCGGCGACCGTCGAGAAGGGCGAGACGCCCATCAGTATCGACTGGGACTACCTCAACGCCGGCTATGCCGACGAGTTCAAGAGCAAGGGCGTCGACTGGAAGGTCTCCGTCCCGTCCGACGGCCGGTACGCGCAGTACTACTCGCAGGCCATCACCAAGGACGCGCCGCACCCCGCCGCCGCCCGCCTCTGGCAGGAGTACCTGTACAGCGCCGAGGGCCAGAACCTCTGGCTCAAGGGCTACGCCCGCCCGGCGCTGATGCCGGCCATGGACAAGGCGGGGACGCTCGACAAGGACGCGGCCGCCAAGCTGCCCGAGGTCTCCGGCGCGGTCACGTTCCCGACCGAGGCCCAGCAGAACAAGGCCAAGGGCGTCATCGCCCAGGGCTGGGGCAAGGCCGTCTCGGGATGACCTCCGGCATGACTGTCACTTCCGCGCCGCCCCCCGTCGTCGCTGCGCCCGGCGCCGCCGCCTCGGGGCGGCGCCGGAGCGCCGGGTGGCTCGCCGTCGTTCCGTTGCTCGTCTTCGTGGCGATCGCCTTCGGTGTCCCGGCCCTGGCCATGCTGAACGGCGCCTTCACCGTCAAGGACCCGGCCACCGGCGCCACCTCCTACACCACCGCCAATCTGACCGCGTCGCTGCACGGCGCCTATCTGACAGCGCTCCTGGGCAGCGTCAAGCTGTCCGCCGTCTCGGCGGCCATCGCCATGCTCCTCGGGCTGTTGCTCGCCCAGGCCGTGGTGGTCTCCCGCTTCCGCGCACTGCGCGAGGCCGTACTCACCGCCTCCGGGGTGCTCGCGAACTTCGGCGGTGTGCCACTCGCCTTCGCCTTCGTCGCGACGCTCGGCAACTCCGGTGTCCTCACAACGCACCTGGGCCTCGCCGACGCGGGCTGGACCCTGTACAGCTTCTGGGGCCTGACCCTCACGTACCTCTACTTCCTGATCCCGCTGATGGTCCTCACCATCACGCCCGCCCTCGACGGGCTGCGCTCCCAGTGGCGCGAGGCCGCCCGGAACAACGGCGCCACACATGCCCAGTACTGGCGGCACGTCGCCCTCCCGGTGCTCGCGCCGTCGTTGCTCGGTGGCCTGGTGCTGCTGTTCGGCAGCGCGTTCGCCGCCTACGCCACTGCGGCCGCGATGGTCGGTAGCTCGGTGCCGCTGGTCACCCTGCAGATCGCCGACGCCATCTCCGGCAACGTCCTGGTCGGCCAGGAGAACGTGGCTCTGGCACTCAGCCTCGACATGGTCCTCGTCGCGGGCCTGGTGATGGCCGTGTACCTGCCCCTGCAACGACGGAGCGCGCGATGGCTCGCCTGAACACCACCTTCCGCCCCGGGCGGGCCGCGGTCCTCGCCGTCGCCGGGCTCTACTTCCTGGTGCCGCTGGCAGCCTCCGTGATCTTCACGGTCGACGTGCCGGGTCAGGGACTGAACGTCGACGCGTACGCGCAGATCCTCGGCACCGACGGCTTCCTGCCCAGCCTGGTGCTCTCCCTCGAACTGGCCGCCGCCACGATCGCTGTCGTTCTGCTGCTGATGGTGCCCGCCATGGTCGCGTTGCGGCTCGGCGCACCCCGGCTGCGGCCCGTGGTCGAGGTCATCTGCTCGCTGCCGCTGATCGTCCCGCCGATCGCGTTCGTCGCCGGGATCGGAACAGTCCTCAAGTGGGGTCCCGAGTACCTCGCGACGACGCCGCTCTTCCAGACGTTCGTCGCGCTCCAGAACCCGGACTTCCCGATCGTGCTCGTCCTCGCCTACGTGGTGATGGCTCTGCCGTTCGTCCACCGTGCCCTCGACGCGGGGCTGCGCGCCGTCGACGTGCGCACGCTCGTCGAGGCCGCCCGCAGTTGCGGCGCGGGCTGGCCGCAGGCCCTCGTCCGCGCCGTGCTGCCGAACCTCCGCGGCGCGCTGCTGAACGCGGCGTTCCTCACGCTGGCACTCGTGCTGGGGGAGTTCACGGTCGCCCAGCTCCTCGGCTTCCAGCCGTTCGCCGTGTGGATCTACAGCATCGGCGGCTCCCAGGCCCAGATGTCCGTCGCCGTGTCCGTGCTCAGCCTGTTCCTGACCTGGGCACTCCTCCTGGCGGTCGCCACCCTCGGCGGCCGCCGCGCCCCCTCCCGTACCGCATCCCAGGGATGACCTCCACCATGACGATCAACACGCTGGAGAAGGCCGCCACGACCGGCGCCGCAACCGTCGAATTCCGTGGCATGCGACGCAAGTTCGGCGCGACCGTCGCCCTCGACGGCCTCGACCTGACCGCGCGGCCCGGAGAACTCCTCGCCCTGCTCGGCCCGTCCGGCTGCGGCAAGACCACCGCACTGCGCGTGCTCGCCGGGTTCGAACACCCGGACTCCGGCGAGGTACTCGTCGACGGCGAGGACGTGACCCGGGTGCCGGCCCACCGCCGCGACGCCGGGATGGTCTTCCAGTCGTACAGCCTTTTCCCGCACCTCACCGCGCTCGACAACGTCGCGTTCGGGATGCGCATGCGCAAGGTCCGTACGGCCGAGCGGCGCGCCCGCGCCGCCGAGCTGCTGGAGCTGGTAGGCCTCGGGGATACGGGTGAACGCTTCCCGCACCAGCTCTCCGGCGGGCAGCAGCAGCGCATCGCGCTCGCCCGCGCGCTCGCGCTGCGCCCGCGGGTCCTGCTGCTCGACGAACCGCTGTCCGCGCTCGACGCCAAGGTACGGCTGACGCTCCGCGAGGAGATCCGCCGCCTGCAGCAGGAACTCGCCATCACCACACTCTTTGTGACGCACGATCAGGAAGAGGCACTCTCGATGGCCGACCGCGTCGCCGTGATGCGCGCGGGGCGGCTGGAGCAGTGCGCTGCCCCCGCCGAGCTGTACGCGCGGCCCGCCACTGCGTTCGTCGCCGAGTTCGTCGGCACCATGAGCCGGATCCCGGGCGTCCTCGACGCCGAGCGCACGACGGTGGCGGTCCTCGGACGACGGCTGCCCGTGGACGGCGACCCGGGCGAGGGCAACGACGTGGACGTCCTCGTACGACCCGAAAGCGTCCGGCTCACCGCGGACGACATGGGCGACGCCAGGGTCGTCGCCACCGCCTTCCTCGGCGCCGTCACCCGCGTCACCGTCCGCCTCGCCGACGGCACCGAGGCCAAGGCCGACCTGCGGACGCACGAGGCGGCGGTACTCGCCGCCGGCACCGCCGTGACCGTGATGCTCCCGGACCGGCCGGTGCTGGTCGCGGCGCGGCGCCACTGACCCGGCGCCGCCGCATCCGACTGCCCGCAGGACGTGCTGCAGGCGTACTGCCCTGCAGCACGTCAGCACCCGCCCTACGTCAACCCGCTGAAAGAGACCTCTGTGAAGCACCCTCGCACCACGCCCGTCCAGCCGTCGCTGCTGGAGGCCGTGCTGTTCGACATGGACGGCACCCTCGTGGACACCGAGCAGCTGTGGTGGGGGGCCGTCGACGAGGTGGCTGCCGGGTTGGGGTACGCACTCACCGAGGCCGACCAGCCCGATGTGCTGGGCCGCCCCGTGGAGCACACGGCGAAGGCACTCGGCCTGGCCGCCGGCGCGCCGGTCGACGCGGTCGCCGCCGAGCTCCACAGGGAATTCGCGGCCCGGGTGCGCGCCGACGTCGTGCCGCGCCCCGGCGCGGTCGAGCTGCTCGTGGCGCTGCGCAGCGAGGGCGTTCCCACCGCCCTGGTCACGGCCTCGCCGCGGCACGTCGCCGATACCGTCGTGAAGGCCCTGGAGGCTTTGGGCGCGGGCCGGTTCACCACCACCGTCACCGCCGACGACACGCTCCGCACGAAACCCGACCCCGACCCGTACCTCGCCGCCTGCCAAGCCCTGGGTGTGGCCCCGGGCGCCTGTGTGGCCGTGGAAGACACTCCCACGGGCGTCGCCTCGGCGGAGGCGGCGGGCTGCCATGTCCTCGCGGTCCCGTCCGTCGCACCGATCGAACCGAGGGACCGGCGCACGGTTCTCGGGAGCCTGGAGGAGGCGTCCTTCGGGCTGCTGAGTGCGCTGGTGCGCGCCGGGGTGCCGGGGCCGCGTGCGCTCACCGAGCCGACGCCGGCTCAGGGGAGGCGCGCCCTGGGCCCGGCCCGCTGAAGCTGGGCGCGGTGGTGGGCGCGGGGACCGACTTGGAAAGCGACGCTTCCACTTGTCCTTGTACGTAGTTGACGCGATGCCCGTCACCAGGCCTCGGCACCGGGGCGCTGTGGGCCCCCCTGCAACAGACCACGGCCGTCGCGCAGCGGTGTTCCCGGTCGGCGCTTCCGTCGGTGGGTATGCGCGCTGTCACGCAGTTCCGCCGGCGGCGAGTCGCATGAGGTCGGTGGTGAAGTCGACGTCGTCGGCGGTGTGTTCGGCGCGGGTGGCGTTGCCGCCGAATTGGTGTTGGTAGCCGGTCCAGGCGCTGTCGGCGATCGACCGCCCGACGCCGCTGCGCAGCAGGAGTACGAGTTCGGTGGCGGCGCGTTGGATCCGGTCGCCGAGCGCGGCCTGCCCCCAGTCCTCGGGAGCGGCGAAGAGGGAGGTGGGCACGGGAAGAGCGCGCAGGAAGGCGAACAGGGGCCGGAGTTGCTCGTCGACCACCATGGCGTGCCGGGATGTGCCCGCGGTGGCGGCGAGGATGACCGGTTTGGCGATGAGCAGGTCGTTGTCGAGGATGTCGGCGAAAGACTTCAACAGTCCACTGATGCCTGCCTTGTATACGGGTGTGCTGACGATAACGGCGTCGGCAGCGGCAAGGCGTTCGAACACGGTCTTGAGGCGCTCACCGGGGAATCCGGAGACGATCGCCTGGGCGGTGTCGACCGCGAGCGGTCCGAGTTCGATGACGCCGACGGTCGCGGACCTGCCGGATTCGAGGAGCAGGTCGAGAACTTTTTGCGCGGTGCGATCCGCGAGGAGACGGGTGGACGAGGGGTCGCTCACACCGGCGCTGACGACGACGAGGCGCAAGGGGTCCTCCGGTTCGGCGGAATCGTGCGGGTCGGTGGTGGTGAGGCTCATGCGGGGTTCTCTTCCTCTTCCTTCGGCGCGGTGGATGTCGCTGCCTCGTCCTCGGCGGTCTCGAGGCGCGCGAGGCCGACGTCGCGGAGCACCTCGCCGGGGAGAAGGCCTCCCACGCCTCGATCGCGAGTGGAAACGCTGCCTGCCCTGGTCACACGGCCGACGGGAAGTGTGCCTCGACGGCCGGGTCGCTGTCCTGGTACGGGGACGCGCCGGAGAGGTTGTCGCCGCGGTTGGGGTTCGGGCGCGGCTGCCGTGGCTCGGCATCGCCGTACTTCTCCGTGACCCGGGTGCTGTGGACGGGGGCGTCGGGCACTCCAGGGGCGCGTCTGCCGGCCATCTCCTTGCGGAGCACCGGGACGACCTCGGTTCCGAGCAGCTCGACCTGCTCGAGCGCCATCTCGACGGGCAGGCCCATGCCGTCGAGCGCGAAGAGCTGGCGCTGGTAGTCACCGAAACCCTCCTGGAAGGTGAGGGTCTTGTCGATGACCTCCTGCGGACTGCCCACGCTCAGGGGTGTGCGGGTCATGTAGTCATCGAGCGAGCTGCCCCGGAAAACCGGGTACTCCTCGAAGTACGGGCGGAAGGTGTTCACGGCATCCTGGGAGCGTCGGGCGATGAACGCCTGCCCGCCAAGACCGACGATTGCCTGTTCCTTCGTGCCGTGCCCGTAGTGCTCGAAACGTGCGCGGTAGAAGTCCACGAGCGGCTTGAAGTGCAGGTTCGGCGCCAGGATGTGATTGGCGAAGTACCCGTTGCCGTAGTAGGCGGCCTGCTCGGCGACCTCGGGCGTGCGGATCGAGCCGTGCCAGACGAAGGGCGGCACGTCGTCCAAGGGCCGCGGGGTCGAGGTGAAGCCCTGCAACGGGGTGCGGAAGGTGCCCTCCCAGTCCACGACATCCTCCCGCCAGAGCCGGTGCAACAGGTTGTAGTTCTCCAGAGCGAGAGCCACACCCTTCCGGATGTCCTTTCCGAACCACGGATAGACCGGCACCGTGTTGCCACGCCCGACCATGAGATCGAGTCGTCCCTTCGCCACGTGCTGGAGCATGGCGTAGTCCTCGGCGATCTTCACCGGGTCATTCGTGGTCATGAGCGTGACCGACGTGCTGAGGATGATGCGCTCGGTCAGCGCCGCGATGTGTGCCAGCAGGGTGGTGGGCGAGGACGGGACGAAGGGGGGATTGTGGTGCTCACCGAGTGCGAACACATCCAAGCCGACCTCGTCGGCCCGCTGCGCCACTCGCACCACGTTGCTGATGCGTTCCGCCTCGCTCTGGGTGTAGCCGGTGACCGGATCGGGTGCGATGTCACCGACCGTGAAGATTCCGAACTGCATTCTGTCCGTCTTTCTGTGTTGTCCCTGCGCGAGGACACCCCTGCGCCACCGGGTTCCGGATCGTTTCGCCGCGCGACAGCGGCCGGCCCTGGGTGTCGTGGGTCACGTCACCGAACGTGTCCGGTCCGAGCGCGATCGAGGCCCCGACATCGACGGGTCTGTCATTCCCGTCGCGGTCGAAAGGGTGGCGCAGGTTCCGCGCCCCGCACCGGCGTCGCGACGCCGGTGCGGGGCGTTGTCATCGGCGCCTCGTGATGTCTCGCGTCAGCCGACGCGCAGCGGAGCGAGGGCGTTGCTCCAGGCGACGACCTGGTCGAGGGTGGTGGTGAGGGACTCGCGGTGGAGGTCGGCAGGCTTGAAGACGCTGAAGTTCTCGAAATCGGTGAACAGGGAGAGCGCCACCTGGGAGCGGACGTCCGCCATCTGCAGCTCACCGGCGATCAGGCGCAGATGCTCCACGGCGCGGGTGCCGCCGGTGGAGCCGTAGCTGACGAAGCCGACGGACTTGTTGGCCCACTCGGCGGCCAGGAAGTCGATGGCGTTCTTCAGAGCGCCGGGCACCGAATGGTTGTACTCGGGGGTCACGATGACGAAGCCGTCGAACGAGGCGATCTTCGCGGCCCACTCCTGCGTGTGCGGCTGGCTGTACTGACCCATCGCAGGCGGGTAGACCTCATCCAGCAGCGGCAGCTTGTAGTCCACCAGGTCGACGAGTTCGTACTCCGCGTCGGTGCGGGCCGTGGCCAACCCGTGTACCCAGTGGGCGACGGCCTCGCCATTACGTCCGGGGCGCGTACTGCCGAGGATGATGCCAATCCTTGTCATCTTTTATTCCTTTGCTTGGATATGTACTTGCCGAGTCAAGTAAATGACCGAGTACTTGCCTTGTCAAGGAGATAGGATGTGAGGCATGCCCCACGACGAAGAGCCCCTGCGCCCCTTGGACCAGACCGAGGAAAAGCTCGTGCGCGCCCTGGGCAATGTCATGACGGCGCTGCCGCGACTGGTTGACGCGGACATGGTCCGTGACGGAGCGCTTCCCCTCTCGGAGTACACCCCCCTCATGTTCCTGTCCGAGGCTCCCCACCACCGGATGCGGATGAGCGAACTCGCCGCTGTCTGCAACCTGTCCCTCAGCGGAATGACCCGCGTCGTCAACCGCCTCGAAAAGCAGGGACTCATCCAACGAGCCAAGTGCCAGGAAGACCTGCGCGGATGGAACGCCGTCCTCACCGGCGACGGCCTCGCCCGTCTGCGGGAAGCCTGGCCCTCCCATCTGGCCAGCATCCGACGGCACGTCCTCGACAACCTCGCCGGCCACGACCTCGCCGCACTCGGCGCCGCACTCCAACGCGTGGCGACCGCACCCTGACCCTACGAACACCCTGACCTGTCGAAGTGGGGATCGTCGGGGCGCCGAGTGGTCGGTGCATGGCGGGCCCGGCCCCGGGCGAGACAGCCCTGGCATCCGATGAAGGGCAGCGGCACCAAGGTCGCGAGCGGCATCAGTGAGCCGCGGCAACGGTGACCGGCCGTACGGAGCCGGCGGTCACAGTATCGACGAGTTCCACTACGCCGGACGGCTCCTCCAGCACGGCTGCGACGCCCTCAGGCGGGACGCCCGGCATCGTTTCGGCGTTCTGTCGACACCCATGTCGGTTGCTCTGCCCAGACGGTCTTTCCCTGCGCCTGGTAGCGGGTGCCCCACTGGTCCGCGAGGCTTGCGATGATGAACAGTCCTCGGCCGGTCTCGTCGATGGTGCGGGCATGTTTCACCTGCGGAGCGCTGGTCGCGGTGTCGCTGACCTCGCAGGTCAGCATTTGCTCGAAGATCAGGCGTAGTTGCAGGGGCGGAGTGCCGTAGCGGACCGCGTTGCCGACGAGTTCGCTGACGATGAGTTCGGTGGTGTACGCCGTCTCCTCGTCCACCCCCCAGGCCTCCAGTTGGTGGCGGGCCGCTGCGCGGGCGATCGGTGCGGCCTCGGGGCCCGCAGGCAGCGAGAGGGTCAGTACCCGGTCTTTGGGCAGCGCCTTCGTGCGGGCGAGCAGCATCAGTGTCTCGCCGGTTTGGGTGCCGTCCGGGAGTGCGTGTGCGATGTCGTCGCACAGGTCCGGCAGGGGCGTTGTGCCGGCGCCGTCCAGGAGCGGGCGCAGTGGACCGGATGGCGCCAGGACCTGGTCCGCGAGCGCGGCCGTGCCCATCGCCAGAGTGCTTCCTTCGCGGAGGCTGACGGTCGTCGCGGGGAATGGGGCGCTACCTGTTTCGGCGAGTGGGGGACCTGGGGGGACGGACAGGTCGGCCGAGGTGCCGTCGGGGAATACCACGACCGGCTCCGGGAGGCCGGCGCGGGCGATGGTGCAGGTGAGTTCGACCGGGTCGTAGACCGCGATGACGCAGCCGGCGGTGAGCGGCTCACGGTCCAGAGGATCCATGGGCAGTTCGGCGTACGCGGCGGCGAGGCGGCCCGCGGTGTCGCTGAGGCGCGCCAGGAGCTCGTCGGGCTGCAGGTCCAGGGCGGCGAGTGTGTGGATGGCCGTCCGTAGAAGGCCCATCGTGATGGCTGCGGCGATGCCATGGCCTGCCACGTCGCCGACGACCAGCGCGGTCCGTGCGCCGGGCAGCGCGATCGCGTCGAACCATGCGCCGCCGCCCTCCGGAGAAGGAAGGTGGAGTTGGGAGAGCTCCACGGTGGTATGCGCGGCCGTCGGTTGGGGGAGAAGCCTGCGCTGGACAGTTTGCGCGACAATCCACTCGCGCATGTACTGACGGGCGTTGTCGATGCAGAGCGAAGCATGGGCACACACTGCGGACGCCACCGCGACGTCTTCCTCTTCAAAGGGGTCTTGTTGCTGGTGGCGGTAGAAGCTGACCACGCCCAGAGCATGGCCGCGCAACGCCAGCGGCGCCACGATCAGGGAGTGTGCACCGGATCGCCTGATGACTTCGGCTCGGGCCGGGTCGGCGGCCGGCCACGAGCTGTCCTCATCGATCGACACGAGGCGCGGCCGAAGGTCGGACAGGACGTCGGAGAAGGGGGTGCCGACCGGCAGAGGGCGCACGACTTCGACCGGGTGGCACGCGATTCGGCCTTGGAAGGCTGTTCGGCGCAGTGGAACGTCCCGGCGGACTGGTACCGGCGGGGGCTCGTTTCCGCGGATGACGTCTTCGATCACTTCGACGTAGGCGATGTCGGCGAAGGCGGGTACCACTGCCTCCACCAGCTCCTGGCAGACGATGCCCACGTTCAGCCGGTGCCCCACTCGTCGGCGGACTGCGTCCAGGAGCGCCAGGCGATTCTGTGCGTTCTCCCGCTCGGTGACATCGACCGCGGATGCCACCAGTCCGACCACATCGCCGTGGGAGTCCTCCAGGCGGAAGTAGGAGACGGAGTGGATACGGCGCGTGGCCCGACCCGGTGCCTTGACGTGCCGGACGAGCCGGTTCACCACCGGTACTCCGCCCTCCAGGACTCCCTGCGCCACGGCCGCTTCTGCCTCTGGGTCTGCTAGTTCATACGCCTCGGTGAAATGCTTGCCCAGCACGCGAGTGTTGCTCAGCCCGTCGGCGGCGCTGCTCATGCGGACCACACGCAGCTGATTGTCGAGGACGTGCAGTACGACCGGGGAATGGGCGAACATGGCCTTCAAGATCGCCACATCCTGCCCCGACATGGCGTTCCCCGCCGGGAGCACATGCCACATCACGGAAGTACCTTGCAGCACCGGCTTGACCAGCACCGAGGCCGTCTCCGAGAACCTTTCCCACTGCCGTTCGCCGCCGGCGGCGGCCTCACTCATGAGCGTGGCCACGGACCTGCCGACGGCCTCCTCGGCGGACCACCCGAACAGCTCCTCAGCCGGATGCCCCCACTCGACCACCCGGCCACTGTCATCGATGAGTACGAGCGCGTCGCCGCTGGGCATTCGGAAACACCTCCGCCGCCATTCCTGCCCACCCGGTGCCGACGACAGGCCCGCTCATCCGGCAGCTACACCGATTGGCTCAGCCCGCTTCCCAGCAGGGCTGCCCAGAGCCAGTCTTCAAAGATCGTTCAGTCGGTGGATCACGGCCGGTGCGTCGACATGAACTCATTGATCACGGGCGGTCGGGGAGGCCTTGCTGCGCTCGCTGGTTCCCAGCCCGGAGTCCACAGCGCTGCCGCGCGGCCTCAGGCTGTCGGTGTGCTTCTGCCGCTGGGGCGCACGTGTGGAGACAACTGTGCGCGGTCCGTCATCGGCGGACGGCCCCGGTTCGGGCGTACCGGCCCGGGGTGACGCCCACAACTCGCTTGAAGTGCCGGGTGAGGTGGGACTGGTCGTAGAAGCCGACGGCAGTCGCCACCTCGCCCGCCGGCTGTCCGTCGAGCAGCAGACGGCGGGCCAGGTCGACGCGACGGGACATCACGTACTGATGCGGGGCGATGCCGAAGGCGCCGCTGAAGGCTCGCACGAGATGCGTGGGGTGGGCGTGTACCAGGCGCGCGGCTTCTTCCAGGGCGATGCCTTCAAGTAGACGCTCGTCGAGGAGGTCACGCAGACTCCGGGCGATGTCGCGGTCGGGTGCCGCGCTGCCGAGGACCAGCCTGGGGCGCAGATACTCGCGCAGCCTCTCGCCGATGAAGGCCAGACGGCTCTCCGCCTCGAACTCGTCTCCCCGGTTCGCGAGAGTCGTGTGCAGCTGTCCGACGCGTCTGCGCAGCACGGGATCGGTGAGGTCCGGGCCGTCCACCGCCGGCCCGATGAAGCTCTCGTCCAGCTGTGTCGTGTCGAGGTAGAGCACGCGCTTGCGAAATCCCTGAGGGGTGGCCGGTGAGCCGTTGTGCGGGATCTGTGGCGGGAGCAGACTCACGGTGTCGCTCGGGGTGCCACGCTCGAATCGGTCCAGGTCGTAGCGGACCGCGCCGTCATCGACGATCAGCAACGTCCAGGCGTCGTGGACGTGCATGGGGTAGGCGTGCTCGGTGAAGTGTGCGTGGAAAACCTCCACGACGCCCGCGACTGGGGGGCGCCAAGCGGAGATCTCTTGCCGGGGCATCACGCAAAGAACGTACAAGACGCAGAGGGCGCGGACCCTGGAGTCTCGAAGCATGAGAAACGACGATGAGACCGAGGCCGGAACCGGGATCGAGATGGGCGCAGGGGATGAGAACGTGCCTGTCCGCTTCGACACCAAGATCGCTGTCCTGCTGCGGGAGGATCTTGAGTCCTGGCAGCGGCTGAATGTGACCGCCTTCCTGGTCAGCGGGCTCGGCACGGTGTCACCCGAGGTGATCGGCGAGCCGTACACGGACGCCGACGGCACGGCGTACCTGCCGATGTTCCGCCAGCCCGTGCTGGTCTTCGAGGGGACGAAGGAGATGCTGACCGCTGCGCACGGCCGTGCGCTGTCGCGCTCGCTGCCTAGGGCCGTGTTCACCTCGGATCTGTTCAGCACGGGCAACGACCGGGACAACCGGGCGGCTGTACGGGCCGTGGGAAAGGACCAGCTCGATCTGGCGGGGATGGCCGTTCACGGGCCGCGCAACGCGGTGGACAAGGTCCTCAAGGGTGCGCGCATGCACCCATGAGTGACGTCTGAGTGACGTCAAATCCCGGCGATCCCGATCCCGATCATCGGCACTCCGGCGGCAAGTGCCTTCCGAAGAGAGCGACAACGGCCACCATGAGGATCGGGCGCCCGAGAGGTCTGCTGGTGACCGTGGAAGGTGACAACGTACTTGCCAACGGGGCGGCGGTCGCAGCAGGGCCGCCCCGTCGATGACAACTGTCCTGCTTCGTGTGCCGGGCAGCCGCAAGCCGGTCGGCAGCGACGGTGACCCCCATCGTGCTCCGGCGCAGCTGCTGGGCCGACACGTCAGTCGGAACCTGGTCCAGCGATGTGGATCCATGGATTTCGGTGCCGGTCCGGAGCGCGCAGGCGACGGCGTGGGGAGGCCCACTCCCGCACCGCCGCACGCCGGCTGGGCCCTGCACGATGAGGTTCCGGCCGGAGCGCCATCGGACCGCCCCCTGGTGGCGGTGAGATGGGCGCTCCTGAGCGTGCTCAGCCGGCCACTGTCTCCTGCTGAGGCTCGGCCGCAGCAGGCTCCGAAGCGGCCGTCGCGGTGTAGAAGACGGACGAGCCCTGCTTGGTGCGCTGAGCCTGGCTCTTGGCGACCAGCCCTTCGAGGGTGGTGCGCACAACGGTGGTCTTGACGCCGCGGTCAGGGTGGGCCTGCGTGAGCGCGGCGGAGACCTCGGTGGCGGACCGCGGCTCGCTCTGCTGCTCCAGGTGGCCGCGGATCAGGTTGACGAGGGTCGGCTTGGTGTCTGTCGTGGGTGCCTTGGCGGTCGAGGCCTTGGCGGACGGTGCCTTCGCAGACGGTGCCTTCGCGGACAGTGCCTTCGCGGACGAGGTCTTGGCGGACGGGGCCTTGGCGGCCCCCTTCTTGGATGCCGTCGTCTTTGCACTCGTGGCGGCCGCCTTCTTCGGCGTGCTCTGCCGGGGTTCGGCGGTGGCCTGGCGCGGTACGGTCGGCGCGGCCGTGGTGTCTGCCTCGTCGACTGCCTTCGCGCCGCCGAGTGCCTCCTGCATGCTCACCAGCACGGAGTGGTCGTGCTGCAGGGCGCCCAACTGCTCCTGCAGCGCCTCGATTTCCGCACTGATGCGTTCCTGCTCCTTGACGTTGCGCTCAAGGTCGCCCGTCACCTGGGCGATGTACTGCGATGTCAGTCCTGTGGCGTGGGCCTGAATTTCAGACATGTCATGGGCCTTTCTGCAGCTCGCGGGTACGGCGGTGAGAAGCACGAACCCGGTACGCGAGCGGGTGGAGGCAGGTGCCCAGGCTGTGCTGACTGGGACACCCGCAGGACATAACTGCCGCAATGTGCAGCAGTGTCTAGAGATAGTACGCACGAGTAGAGCCCTCATGTGCCAGTCGAGTGATGTCTCACTCTTCCCTTGAGGGTGAGGAACCAGCAGATGCGGGGCATGCGACGACGAGACCGACCAAGGCACTGTCACTGTTGATGCACCGTGTGGCCCACCCGGGCCTGCTCGGGAGGCAGGCGTCAGATGGCTTCGCCGGTATCCCCGTTGACGGGGCAGATGGGACTTGTGATGTGTCGGGCACCGGCTTTGAAGGTGTTCGAACGTGGGTCCCATGGCACATGGCAACCATTGCGGGACCGCCCGATGGCATCTCCGGCTGCCTACTGTGATCGGTCCCAAGGTCCGTCAGGCAGTGGGAGGTTCAGCTGCTGCGGCCCTCTACCGCCGTGGCGACGTCGTCCAGGTCCTTCGCGATCGCCTTGCTGACGGCCCGTGCGCCCACTCCGCCCAGGACCTTGGCGAGCAGGCCCGTGAAGCCGCCGGCCGGCACGGCCGTGAAGGTCATGCGGACCGTCGTCGTGGCCGGGCCGTCCGCCCGCAGCGCCCACTCCGAGACGTAGTGGGTGCCGTGGGATTCGGCCTCCACCACGTAGCGCCTGGGCGGCTCGCTCGCGCTCACCCACATCTCCTCGGTGGCGTCCTTGCCGAACATGCGCCGGGTCTCACGCCACCGCGTGCCCACGTCAAACGCCCCGTCTGTGAGAACTTCGGTCCTCGAAACGCTGCTGAGTACCTGCTCCATGCCCCTGAGATCGGTGAGGGCTTCCCATACGGTTCCCTGGGCTGCGGCGATGCGGCGCTCGACGACGACTGTCCTGCTGGTCATGGACCCCATAGAACCACCGGGGTTCGGCAGCCGCCTGCTGCAGCGGTGCACCGGGGTGCGCCCGGCCGGAGTCCGCGAGGTTCTCGTCCGGGGGCGGGACCGCTCAGCCGAGTTCGTTCGCGTGTTCGCCGAACGCCGCCCACGTCAGAAGTGCGTGGCGATTCCGAAGGCATGCCGGAGCTGGGCCATGTCGTGACGGTCACGGTCGGTCGGCTCGTAGCCCTGGTGGAAATAGACCTGCTGCTCGGCCGACAGACATGGAACCGACGTGTCACCGATCATGCCGGTCACGAAGCACGGCGCGGGATAGACGAACGGGCGCTCTGCGTCGAGGGATGCCTGCACGGCAGAGCCGTCCGCTGCAAAAGTGAGGGGGTGGAGGTCGATTTCCCGTCCGCCCGATGCCGCGACCACGAACCGCACGGGCCGCCAGTTCAAGCTCTCCACGAAGCCGACACCGTTCAGGGCTCTCACGACATCGTCTTCCCGGCCCCCGGGGTGCAGGAGATCCAGGTCGCGGTGCTCACGGGTCTGCTTGCCGAGCAGGGCATCTATGCCCCATCCCCCGCCGATCCAGACTCCGACCCCGGCCCGTCGCATCAGCGCAAGCACAGACAACACGTCATCCGCCGTCATCACCCGAAGCACGCTAGTACACCGAGACCTGCGCAGGCCGAGTTCAGCCGGATCGCCTTCTTACCTCGGCGGAGCCGATTCTGTTACCGCGGGGGAGTCCAAAGGACTCGGACAGCACGGCACCTGTCGCTGGGCATGCGCCGTGATCAGGCGAGTTCGAGCCCGCCGTCGACCGTGAGCACTTGGCCGGTGAGCCAGGCGGTCTGCGCGTCGGCCAGGCGCAGGATCCATTCGGCCACTTCTTCGGGTTCGCCACGGCGGCCCAACGGAATGCGTGCTGCCTCGGCATCCTTGAGGTGATCGATTTCCTTGGCGGACAAGCCGGCGCCGGCCAACGCTCCGCTTTCGGTGGGGCCGGGAGCCACTGCGTTGACCCGGATGTTGTCGGGCGCCAACTCCAGTGCCCAGCTTCGGGTCAGCTGTTCGATCGCAGCCTTCGAGGCGCCGTAGTGAGAGGCGTGCGCGATTGGCCTGTGCCCGAACGTGCTGCTGATGTTGACGATCACCCCCTGGGAGCGCCGCAGGTACGGAAGGGCGGCGCTTGCCAGAAGGCTCGGAGCGGTGACGTTGGTGGCCAGTACCTGGTTGATGCCTTCGGCGGTCACCTGACCCAGGGGCATCATCGCGAGGACTCCGGCGTTGTTGACGAGGACATCGATGCGGCCCCATCGATCGACCGCGGCCTGCACGATCCGTTCGGGTGCGCCTGTGGCGCTGACGTCGGCACTGAGCGTCTCGATGGCCGGATGGAGATCGGCCGTCTCCCGCAATGCCTCGGCTCGTCTCCCGACTCCCAGCACCCGCGCTCCCGCTTTCGCGAACGCCAGTGCGGCAGCTTGCCCGATCCCGGAACCAGCTCCGGTCAGGATCACAACATGGTTGGCGAAACGGCTGGGCATCACTGGCACATCCTTATTATTCGATGTCTATCGAAGATTGAAGAGGTTGTGGAACGAGCCGACTACGGGCAGCGGTGGCAAAGTCGTCCCTGAGCCATCACCTGAAGATCCTCACGCGGACGAAGCTGCAGAACGGTCACGCTGTCCGCGGTGAGGGCACCTCCTCCGGTACCCCGGCCGGTTGTCGCGGTGTCGGAGAGGGGAGGGCGCATGCTCTGCTGGCGCGGAGCCCGCCACCGTGCGGCGCGAACTGTCCTATGCCGTGAGGGCCGTGCAGACGTCGCGGTGGAGCGTGACAACTGTGTCCATCCCGGTCAGCCGATACGTTTTCTCCAACGTCGGCGAGAGACCTGCAAGGGCGACTGAGGCCCCGACGTCGGTCGCGCTGCGGTATGCGGACGCGACAGCTCCCATGCCGCTGGAGTCCCAGAAGGACAGGAATGAAAAGTCCAGTACCAATTTCCGGGCGCCCGCTGCGATTTCCTCCAAAGCGGTGGCTCGCAGCGCGCCGGCATTGGCCCAGTCCACAGCGCCCGTCACGGCAAGGACGACGCGACCGCCGTCCATACGTGTGACGTGGATGCAGAACGGCCTGATACTCGAGGCCGTGGTCGGTCGAATTCCGGGGCAGCCATGGCGATGGGGCGGGGACGCAGGCCGGTCGTGACAGTTGGAGAACATCGACTTCGCCTTTCGCTCGCAGTTGGATGTCCGCTTTCCTGGGCCCGGGGCCGAAACGAGGGGTCCTGGTCACCCGCCGGTCGGTGCCAGGCGTGACGGAGCGAGTGTCGGACCCTCCCGTGTCGATCACGTGAACCATCGAGAACCGACGTTCCGCGGTGGCCATGAGTACTCCGGTTGCAATCGCAGTTGTGGGTTCGTCGGCTATGACCGGCTCTCCTTGCAATTTGTGACATGACGGCCATTTGGTCTCGGTCCGGTTGGCCGACGACCGGGCCGGGCCATGCCGCGCGCCGAGGGCGAGGACGTGCCGAGGTGATGCCGAGCATGGTGCGGTGGGGACGCCACCGACCCTCTGGCGGAACCGCGGAGGATCTTCCAGGCCCTTCTGCGGGCGAATTCCGGGAAGGCGGAGCGCAACACCTTGCGCGGCCCGGGCCATGCCCGCGTCCAGCACGTGCCGGCAGGGGCGACTGCGCTCCGGATCCGGTGGCCCGGCAGCAGAGATGCACATCAGATTCTCCGTCCTGTCACACTTCGCCTCGCCGTCTTGCCAACGCTGCGCAATCGTCAACGCGGCATGGGAGAAGAAATGAAGGACGTCCTTGTCATCGGTGGAGGATTCGCCGGCGTGTGGAGCGCGGCAGGAGCCGTGCGCGCCACGCGTGAGGCAGGCGAGGAGGTGCGGGTGACCCTGGTCAGTGGTGGTGACGATCTGGTCGTGCGGCCCCGTCTCTACGAAGAGGAACCGGAGAGCAAGCGGGTGCCTCTGGACCGTGTTCTCGGGCCCATCGGGGTGCGCCGGGTCACAGCGACGGTGACCGGTATCGACACCGGGGCCCGTACGGTGCGGGCCGTCGGACGAGCAGGCGAGGATCTGACACTGTCGTACGACAAGCTCGTGCTGGCCGCAGGCAGTCGGCTGGTGCGCCCCGACTTCCCGGGCGCGCGCAACGTCTTCGACGTCGACACCCTGTCGACGGCGGCCGCGTTCGACCATCACCTGCGGCGGCTGCCGCAGCGGGCGCCGTCCCCGGGCCGGTACACGGCCGTCGTGGTGGGCGCCGGCTTCACCGGCCTGGAAGTGGCGACCGGCCTGGGAGAACGGCTGCGGGCGATCGCCCACGCGCACGGCGCGGGCGAGGAGGTGCGGGTCGTCCTGGTCGACCGCGCCGACGTCCTCGGACCGGAGCTCGGTTCTGGACCCCGTCCGCAGATCGACGGCGCGGTCGACGAACTGAAGATCGAGCGACGCCTGGGACGCACCGTGGCGTCGGCCACCCAGGACGACGTCACGCTCTCGGACGGTGAGGTGATCCCCACAGCCACCGTCGTGTGGACGGCCGGCATGGTCGCCAGTTCTCTGACGGCACAGATCCCGGGGGAACGCGACCGTCTGGGACGGCTGAGCGTGGACGCCTACCTGCGGGTGACGGGAGTCCCTGACGTCTACGCCGCCGGCGACACCGCCTCCGCCCTCGCCGAGGAAGGGCATTACACGACTCAGAGCTGCCAGCACGCTCAGCCGATGGGTAAGTTCGCCGGACACAACGTAGCCGCCGACCTCCTGGGCACGGACCCGCTGCCCTTCACCCCTGATCCCTACGGCGTCTGCCTGGATCTCGGGCCGGCGGGCGCCGTGGTCACACAGGGCTGGGACCGCACGGTCCAGATGACCGGCGAGGGCGCCAAGTCCCTCAAGCGGGACATCAATACGCTGTGGATCTACCCCCCGGTCGATGACGCCGAGCAGATCCTCGCCCAGGCAGGGCGCTTCTCCAACCTCTGACAGCGCGGGCGACCGCGCATCCCGCCCGCCGGTCCTGCCGGATCGCCGCCGGCTCCACGGCGAAACGGCATTGCGGACAGGCATCGCTCTCGCTCGGTGAGCGCGATGCCTGTCTCGTGGCGGCTGGGCAACCGGCGGCGGTCCCGCCCGTGCCTGTCCCCGCTGTACGGCCACGAGAAGTCCGAGGCGTCGGCCAGGGCCGATGACCGGTCGGCAGGTGAGAGCCCTTCCACGACTCATGTCGGCCGTTCGGGTTCTGTGTCGTCGGCTTCGAGAGATCGGGTCACACATCAATGGACTACTCGGTCATAGCTATGAGAAGCATGTTCTCGCTACGGCCGAGGAGCAGCTATGTACACGTCCGAAAGGCGGATCGCCACGTCCGTCCTGGTCATCAGTAGGGAGGATTCGGCCTGCTCGACGCCGACGAACTCGCCGGACGCAGGGTCTGCGTCCTCGCGGGTGGGCAAGCGGCCGAAGACGGATGGATACGGTAAGCCTCGAGGATCACGGCACCGGGGTCGACGGCCTGTACGCGATCGGCGAGGCGTCGAGCGCTCTGCACTCTCGACCCTGCGCTGCAGGTCAACCGGGTGTGGTCCGGTCCCGGGCCGGTGGAACGGAAGGCCGTACCGCCCGATCCCCGACGACATGCGGCGCTCATGCGTGAGGTCTCGGCCGCCGGCAATCCCGTCGAGTAGCAAAGGGTCACGAACCATGTCGTCGAAGAACGATCCAGCGGAAGACGTCGAGAGCCTTCAGGGGGCCGAGGCGGTGTTCCGCAATGCCCGCGGTCGCATGTTCGGGATCGCCTACCGAATGCTGGGCAGCGTCAGCGAGGCGGAAGACATCCTCCAGGAGGTCTGGATCCGCTGGCAGACCTACGACCGGTCCAAGGTGCAGAACGCGCAGGCGTTCCTCGCGACGACCACCACGAGGCTCGCGATCAACGTCCTGCAATCCGCGAGGGTCCGTCGTGAGACCTATGTCGGTCCGTGGCTGCCGGAACCGGTCGACACCAGCGGTGACCCGGCGCTGGGCGCCGAGCGCGGGGAGGCTCTGGAGGTCGCGGTGCTGATGCTGCTGGAGAAGCTCACTCCTACGGAGCGTGCGGCATACGTTCTGCGGCAGGCGTTCGACTACCCGTATGAGCAGATCGCGGAGATCATCGGTCAGACGAATGCGAACGTACGCCAGTTGGTGAGCCGGGCGCGTAAGCATCTGGCCGCGGAGAAGCGTGCGAGTGTCGCGGCTGACGAGCACCAGCGGTTCCTGACCGCGTTCGTGGCGGCCGCACAGACAGGGAATGTGACCGCATTGGAGGAGCTGTTCGCACAGGACGTCGTCTCGTACTCCGACGGCGGAGGGGCCGTTCGGGCCTCGAAGTTCCCCGTTGTGGGCCGTCACCGTGTGGCGAGGTTCGTCCACGCGTTCGCCGACACCTTCTGGTCCGGTGTGACGGTGGAGCCGGTCGAGAGCAACGGCCGGGCCGCGGTGCGTCTGTACCGTGGCGGGAACGTGATCGCCGTTGTCACGGTGAGTGTGAGTGCAGACGGTATCGACCGGGTGCTGTGGATGATGAACCCGTCGAAACTCGCCGCCATGGCCGCCTGAGCCATCCGGCCCGCCCCGTCCCACCGGGCACGGATGATCAACGGGCCGGCGGAAGCGACTGGGGGCGCACCGCGGCCACGCGGTGGCTGTGCGGCGCGTTGTCCCATCGCTTGTGCGAGGACCGCGTACCTCCGGCATCCGACGCGAGCCCGGTGGCCGTCGTCCGACGCTCCAGCAGAAAGGATCATCCCTCATGGATGAGAACCAGGAAGAGGACCTGTCCATTGCTGAGGTCATCGAGGTACCGCAGGTGGGGCTGACACACGTCGCTGCACACATACGCCTCGACATCCTCGACTCCGCCCGGCACCGGCGGAAGCTGTACGTGGGTGAGTGGCTGCCTGAGCCGGTGCCGGACGGGACGACCACCGTGGCTTCGACTCCGGTGAGGGCGTCGGTCACGCTCGACAAGTCCGGGAAAACGGCGCCGATGGTCATGCTGGAATCCCTGACGCCTGCGGCCCGGGCCGCGTTCGTCCTGCGCGACATGTTCGCCCTGTCGTTCGGAGAGATTGTCGCGATCGTCGGCCGTACCCCGCAGATGTGCCGAAACCTCGCGTCCTCCGCCTGTCGGCACGTGCGCGACCGGCGTCGACAGGAGACCGCGTCCGATGTGCACACCCGCATCGTCACGGCCTTCTGGGCCGCCTGCGACACCCGCGACCTCGCCGCTCTCGTCTCGCTGCTCGACCCGGAGGCCACCACACTCAGCGACGGTGGCGGCAAGGTACGCGCTGCCCTGAAGCCGATCCACGGCGCGGACCGCACGGCCCGCTTCATGCTTGCCGCACTGTTGCAGTACCCCAAGCTCGAAGCCACCCTGCAATCGGTGAACGGCAAGACCGGTCTGGTCCTCCGCCACGACACCACCGTGTCCGGTGTCGTCAGTTTCCACGTCCGAAGCGAGAAGATCACGGACGTGTGGCTGGTGCTCAACCCCGACAAGCTCCGCAGCTGGAACCGCAGCTGACGGGTGGCTCTTCGGAGGGGACCGGCCCGTCTCCGGCGGGCCCCCTGCTTCGCCACCGGCCGCCCCTCCGCTCCCCGAGGCGGGCCCGCTGCTCCCCGGCTCCGACACCTCTGGCATGGCCTGTCGCGCTCGGCGATGCATGGCGAGCCCTGTCGAGCCTTCCGCTACGGGTGCAGCACGACCTTCGTGTAGCCCTCGATCCGCTTGTCGAACTTGTCGTACGCCGACGACGCCTGGTCCAGAGGAAGTTCATGCGAGACGACGAAGCTCGGCGTCGCCCGGCCCTCGATGATCATGTCGCGCAGGTACCGGTTGTAGCGCTTCACGTTGCACTGCCCTGTACCGATCCGCAGGCCCTTCTCGAAGAGCTTGCCGATCGAGACGAGGAGCATGCCGTGCTTGGCCTGCTCGTTGGGGCCTCCGGGGTCGGCCGGGACGTAGAGTCCGGGCACGCCGAGCGCTCCAGTGGCCCGGACCGTGCCGACGAGCGAGTTCAGGACCGTCGCCGGTTCCTCGCGGTCCGTGCCCTGAGCCGTCGCCTGGTAGCCGACGGCGTCCACGCCCTTGTCCGTGCCGATGCCCTCGGTCTGCTCCCTGATCTGCTCCACGGGATCGCCCTCGGCGAAGTTGATCGGAACCGCACCGATCTCCCGGGCCTTCTCCAGCCGCTCGGGGACCCGGTCCACGACGAACACCTTCTTCGCGCCGCGCAGCAGGGCCGAGTACGCGGCCATGAGCCCGACCGGCCCGCCGCCGTACACGGCGACGCTCTCGCCCGGGCGGACATCGGCGAGTTCACAGCCGTGGTAGCCGGTGGGGAAGATGTCGGCGAGCAGCATGAAGTCGGTCTCCTGCTCGTCTCCTGGTGGCAGCTTCAGACAGTTGAAGTCGGCGTAGGGAACGCGCAGGTATTCTGCTTGGCCGCCCGGCCAGGGTCCCATGGCGACATAGCCGTAAGCGCCGCCCGCGAAGCCGGGATTGACGGTCTGACAGAATCCGGTGAATCCCTCCACGCAATTGATGCAGAACCCGCAGGCGACATTGAAGGGCATGACCACGCGGTCGCCTTCTTTGAGCGAGGTGATGCCCTGGCCGATTTCCTCGATGATTCCCATGTTCTCGTGGCCGAAGACGATGCCGGGCTCAGCCGCGGTGCGACCCTCGTACATGTGCAGGTCAGAGCCGCAGATCGCGGTGGAGGTGATCCGTACGATCACATCGTTCGGGTGCTGAATCCTGGGCTTTTCAACGTCTTCGACCGCCACGGTGAACGGTCCCTTGTACACGACGGCTTTCACGCTGCCACCTCCGCTCGGCGAAGCACGCACGCTTCCCACCCCGGGCCCTGCGCTGTTCCGCGTGACCCATCTCTCATGATTCTCCGGCCTGCGCCAACAGACAACCCGGTAATCTCGGGAGAAATACCCACCCAGGTGTCGCACCGAGATATGGAAAAGGAGGGCGAGGAGTGGCAGCACAACGGCTCGGGACCCTGCTCGTCCCAGTACCTGGCCTGTCCGGTACCACGTACCCGCCCGGCACGACGGTGACTGTCCGCGGTCGCGGCGCGACTGTGGATGCCTTCGTCAACGGCGACTGGCTACCCCTGTCGTGGTGGGAGTTCTCCGACGGCCTCCGCGAGGACGTCGCCGACCGCTGAACCCGGCGCGCCAAACGCGTTCGGCGGCTTCGACGGGCTGACTGCTGTGCGAACCGATGAACCACGAACCCTCGATGATGTGCCGCGTGGCCGGAAGCATGGGTCAGTAACGGGGCTCGGCTGACACCGCGATGCAGGAACTCCGGCTGATTCTTTAGGGTGCCCCTCATGAATACGGCCATGACCAGCAGCGGGACTGCTGAACCCGTCATCCTTGACGTGGCGGAGCTGACGTCCGATCCAGAACTTGGAGCCCGGTTGGTGGAGTCGACCCACCGGATCCTGGCGGACCTGGTCCGGGAAGGTGCCGCGCTGGGTTGGGTCGAGCCCCCCTCGCGCGATGAGGTGACGGAACTCCTCGGCCACGTCGTCACTGCCGTGCAGGCCGGGGACGGGGCGCTGCGTGCCGCATACCTCGACCGTCGGCTTGTCGGGTTGGGGTACTGGCTGCGCTACGTGCGCCCGACTCATCGACCGCACGCTGATCTGGAGAAGATCGCGGTGGATGCTGCTGTCCAGGGTCGTGGCGTCGGTCGTGCGCTGACCACTGCTTTGATCGCTGACGCCCGGCGGGCGGGTGTGGAGGTCCTCACCCTGGACGCCCGCGGCGACAACAGCGATGCCCTGCGCCTCTACCGGTCGCTGGGCTTCACCGAGTACGGCCGTCTGCCCGACTTCGTCGCCGTCGGTGAACGCCGCTACGACAAGGTCTTCTACATGTTGGACTTCCGCCGACACGGCTGACACCGCACACGAGGTCAGGGAACGGCCACATCGCCTGCAAAGACTCGGCAGGGTCGAGATGGGCCGCGTCGCCCGGGATGACGTGAACTTGTCGTCGGTCAGCTCGATGGCCGCGCCGAGGAGGTTGTTGGCTCCTCATGCCGTGGACCATGTACACGGCATGCCGCTGCTCCTGCATGAGGCAATTCCCGACTCGGAGGGTGTCTCACGTGGCAAGTTTCGCGAGTTTCTTGTAGCAGGTCAGGGCGGCGGCCATGGCCAGGCCTCGGCTCTGCCAGTCGTTGCGGACCACGTACGGGATCTTGAGACCACGAGCAGCCCATGGCAGGCTCATGCCGCATGATCGATGAATTCGCGAAAGACAATCTGCACGGGAGACTGCGGCGGGACCGCGAGGCGCTGCTCTGGAAACTCGACGGCTTGTCCGAATACGACGCCCGCAGACCTTTGACGGCGACCGGGACCAACCTGCTCGGCCTGGTCAAGCACGTGGCCACCGTCGAGGCCAGGTACTTCGGCGAGGTCTTCGACCGCCCTTCCGCGGAACCGCTGTCCCGGTGGCAGGACTCCGACGGCGGCGATCAGTGGGCGGCCGAGGACGAGACCCGCGATCAGATCATCGGGTTCTACCGGCGCACGTGGGAACACTCGGACGCGACGATCAACGAGCTTCCCCTCGACGCTCCCGGCCACGTGCCGTGGTGGCCGGAGCCTTACTCCAACACGAACCTGTTCGCTGTCATGACCCATGTCCTCGGCGAGACCGTCCGGCATGCCGGGCACGCCGACATCCTGCGCGAGGGCCTCGACGGCCGGACCGGGGTGCGCGTCGAAAACGAGCAGCAGATCGACGAGGATGCCCGTGCAGCCCACCGCGCGAAGATCGAGCAGGCCGCCCGGTCGGCCGCACCAATCAAGGCTTAGAGGCAATGCCGTTGCTTTACGGGTCTGGAGATCTGGGTCGTCTGATGCGGATGGCTTGGGTGCCGGTGTGGGTGGGTTGGGGCCATGTGTAGTGCTCAGCTCGTTTGAGCCAGTAGTTGGACATCTTGCGCTTGACGACACGGGGCTGGCTCCTGGGTCGTCTGGTGGGCAGGAGTCTTTCCAGCAGGTCCTCTTGGAGTACTTGCAGTGCTTGGACCAGAAGTTCAGGGGGAAAAACCGCCCGGGGTGACAGTCACACTGCGGCGGGCGGAGCGCAGGGTCTCGGTGAAAGAGATGCGGTCAGGGTCGAGTTGGCGTGTGGCTGCGGTTCTCAGCATCAGTTCCCGCAGCGCGTGGTGGACCAGGAGGTGAGCCCAGATCTGTTGGAGGACACCGTCGGGTGTCTTGCTGCTGAGGACCACCTTCGCGCCGCGCTGGCAGGTCTTGATCTCGGCGAAGACGGATTCGATTTCCCAGCGCTCACGGTAGAGCGCGGCCAGCTGCCTGGCTGGATAACGGCGGGGGTCCAGAAGAGTGGTGACCAGGCGGTAGCCGTCTGGTCCAGCGGCGCTGCCGGTGTCTTGGAGTTGGTAGGCAAGGACGCGGACCTGCGCCGGGTCTCGTTTCGCAGGGTCGGTGCCGGCGTGGATGTCGGAGAGCCATGATCCGTCACGAAGCAGCTTGCGGACGGGCAGGACGCGGTTGGCCGGCACCCGCCACAGCAGGTCAGCCCCGGTGGCAGTGAAGGCTCGCCACAGCGGGACGCCGAGGAACCCGCGGTCAGCCAGGACCAGCTGGCCCGCGCCGCAGGACCGGGGCAGGCGGCCGACGAGGGTGACTTCACCAGTCCGGCAGCCGGCGAGTTCCGCGTCCAGCACCGCATGGCTGCCTACTTCCACCAGGGCCGCCATCCGCACCTGGACGAATGCACTGCGCCTGGTTCCGCGGCCGTTGCCGGGACGGCCGAAGGCGGCCTGGTTGGCTTCGGTATCGGCGACGTCCCAGCAGGTCCCGTCGACGGCCAGCAGCCGCAGGCCCCGCCAGAATGCGCCAGGCGTCGACTCGTTGGCCATCGGCTTTGCAGTCGCCGCGAACAGCACCTGGAGCGGTTCGAAGCCGAGCCGTTGCCGGGCTCTGAACAGCGAAGACTTCGCCGGAACGTTCCATTTACCCAGCAGTACCAGCCCCCGCAGACCCGCGATCAGATGCCGCATGACCTCGAGATAAGGAGCAGGCGAGAACAGTGCCAGCCCTAATACGAAGTACACGACCAACCGCGCAGGAAGCAGTCGCCTACGTTGCTCTGAACGTCCGCACGCCGCCACCACCCGGTCCACCAACCCCGGCGGATACACCCAGGTCAACAGACCAAGACCCGATAAGTCAGACGCACTCGCAGCCACCCACACCACCCCCGGGACCCACTGCCAGCCAGCCTACGCTCACGGCAAAAGCAACGGCATTGGGCTTAGAGGTTGTCTCACGTGACTTGATGTTCGTGGGGCATGATGCCGGTCGTGGGTGCTGATCTATCGAAGCGTCTCGTTCCTGCTGAACTCTGGGAGCTGGCCGCCCCGTTGCTGCCGTCGTTCGCTGCTCGTCCGCAAGGTGGTGGGACCGCTCCGTGTGACGAGCGGGCCGTGTTCACGGCAGTGGTGTACGCGCTGACCAGCGGCTGTGACTGGCGGCATCTGCCGCCGACGTTCGGCACGTCGCCCGCCACCGCGCATCGCCGCTTCACGGTATGGACCGAGGCCGGCCTGTGGCGTCGGCTGCACCGGGCGGTGCTGGACGAACTCGGGGCCCGGGGCGAGGTGGACTGGACCTCGGCGATCGTCGACGCGGCCTCCGTTCGCGCCAAAAAGGGGGGATCGCTGACCGGGCCGAACCCGGTCGATCGCGGCAAGGAGGGCAGCAAGCTGCACGTGCTGTCCGATGCCCAGGGCATCCCGCACGCCGTCGCCGTGTCCGGCGCGAACATGCACGACAGCCTCGCCCTCAAACCGCTCATCCGCGGCATACCCGCCGTCCGGTCCCGCCGGGGACCACGGCGGCGCCGACCCGTCAAACTCCGCGCGGACAATGCGTACTTCTCCGCCGAACACCTGGCCCGGCTGCGCGAGCGCGGGCTCGTCGCGCGCATCGCGCGGCCCGGCATCGAGTCCGGCGAACGCCTCGGTCGGCACCGCTGGAAGATCGAACGGTCGATCGCTTGGCTCTTCGGCTACCGTCGCCTCACCGTCCGATACGAACGACAGGGCTCGCACTTCCTCGCCTTCCTCGGCCTGGCCGCCGCCCTGACCTGCTACAAGAAGCTCGCGAAACTTGCCACGTGAGAGACCCTCTGAGCCTCGGGAATTGCCTCATCCAGGGCTATGCGGCAGGGGCGGGTCCTGCCACCGCCACCTGGGCCGGGCGCAGGAGGTGGTCGCCGACCCGGTAGCCGTGGCGCAGCACCTCGGTGCACACGGCTTCATGGTCCGCACCGGACGCGCGGTAGTCGAGTGCCTCATGGGTGTTCGGGTCGAAGGGTTCGCCCGCTGCACCGACGGTGCGCAGCCCCAGCGCCGCCATCCGCTCCTCGAGTAGGTCGAAGAGGACCGCCGCAGCGCCGTGGCCGTCTCCCTGCCGTCGAGCCGCCTCCACGACATCCAGGACCGGAAGCAGGCCGGTGAGCACATTGACCACCGCGATCTCCCGTACGGCCAGGCGGTCGCGGCGCACCCTCTTGCGGTAGTTGTCGTACTCGGCCTTCACCCGCTGCAGATCCTCGGTCAGCTCCGCGATCTGCTCACGCAGCCGTGCGGCGTCCGCCCGATCGGAGTCCGGGCGTCCCTGACCGACGCCGTCCGGACCGGACACATCCTGGCGTCGCCGGGACTGCAGGATGACCGGGTCGATCCTGCGCACGTCGCGCACCACTACAGGTGACCGCTCACCCTGATGCCTGAGGTGCGGGTCCTTGCTCATCCGGCGCCTCCCTTCCGCTCGTCATCGACGATCTCCGCATCGACGACGTCCTCGTCGCCGGTGCTGCCCGCGCCCTCAGCCGTGCTGCTGTCGGCCGCGCCGCCCTCACCGGTTTCGGCCTGTGTCTGCGCGTACAGGGCGGTGCCGATCCGCTGTGCGGCCGTACTTGCCTTCTCGGTGGCGGTACGGATCTCGGCGGTGTCCTCGCCCTTGAGCTTCTCCTTCAGCTCGGTGAGCGCGTCCTCCACCTCCGTCTTCACGTCACCAGGGATCTTGTCCGTATTGTCCTGCAGCAGCTTCTCGGTCTGGTAGACCAGGGACTCCGCCTGGTTGCGGGTCTCGGCGGCCTCGCGACGGCGGTGGTCCTCCTCCGCGTACTGCTCGGCCTCCTGCACCATGCGGTCGATGTCGTCCCTGGGCAGCGAGGAGCCACCGGTGACGGTCATCTTCTGCTCCTTGCCGGTGCCGAGGTCCTTGGCAGCGACGTGCATGATGCCGTTGGCATCGATGTCGAACGTGACCTCGATCTGTGGGACACCACGCGGGGCCGGTGGCAGACCGGTCAGGTCGAAGACGCCGAGCTTCTTGTTGTACGCCGCGATCTCGCGCTCGCCCTGGTAGACCTGGATCTGCACCGACGGCTGGTTGTCGTCGGCCGTCGTGAAGGTCTCGGACCGCTTGGTCGGGATCGTGGTGTTGCGCTCGATGAGCTTCGTCATGATGCCGCCCTTGGTCTCGATACCGAGGGACAGCGGCGTGACGTCGAGGAGCAGAACGTCCTTGACCTCACCCTTGAGGACACCGGCCTGGAGCGAGGCGCCGATGGCGACGACCTCGTCGGGGTTCACACCCTTGTGCGGATCCTTGGAGGTCAGCTCCTTCACCAGCTCGGTCACTGCCGGCATCCGCGTCGAACCGCCCACCAGGATCACATGGTCGATGTCCGACACCTTGATCCCGGCGTCCTTGACCGCGTTGTGGAACGGACCCTTGCAGCGCTCCAGGAGGTCCGCGGTGAGCTGCTCGAACTGCGCACGCGTCAGCTTCTCGTCCAGGTGCAGCGGGCCCTCGGCCGACGCCGAGATGTAAGGCAGGTTGATCGTCGTCTCGGTCGCGGACGACAGTTCGATCTTCGCCTTCTCCGCGGCCTCGCGGAGACGCTGCAGCGCCATCTTGTCCTTGGACAAGTCAACGCCGTAGCCGTTCTTGAACTGCTTCACCAAGTGGTCGACGATCTGCTGGTCCCAGTCGTCACCGCCGAGGTGCGTGTCGCCATTGGTCGCCTTGACCTCCACCAGGCCCTCGCCGATCTCCAGCAGGGATACGTCGAAGGTGCCGCCGCCGAGGTCGAACACGAGGATCGTCTGTTCGTTCTCCTTGTCCAGGCCGTAGGCCAGCGCCGCGGACGTCGGCTCATTGATGATCCGCAGCACGTTCAGGCCCGCGATGTGGCCCGCCTCCTTGGTCGCGGTGCGCTGGGAGTCGTTGAAGTACGCCGGGACGGTGATCACCGCGTCGGTGACGTCCTCCCCGAGATGCGCTTCGGCGTCCCGCTTCAGTTTCTGCAGCACGCGCGCGGAGATCTCCTGCGCGGTGTACCGCTTGCCATCGATGTCGCCGGACTCGGGAAAACGCCACTGCGCCTCTCCCATGTGCCGCTTGACCGACCGCGCGGTGCGCTCGACATTCGTCACTGCCTGCCGCTTGGCGATCTCGCCGACGAGCACCTCACCCGTCTTGGCGAACGCCACCACCGACGGAGTGGTCCGCGCACCCTCGGTATTCGCAATGACCGTCGGCTCCCCGGCCTCGAGCACAGACACCACGGAGTTCGTCGTTCCCAGGTCAACGCCCACAGCCCGTGCCATCACTGCCTCCATTTCCCGGCAATGCTTGATGCTCTTCCATTGATAAAACCTGAGTGCATCTGGGTCAATTATGGTCCACCTCTCTGTCTGGATCGCGGCGGTCCACCTGGCATGGGTGCGCGTGAGCGAGCGGCTCGACGAGGCGGGCGGCGTCGCTGATGTCGATCGCACTCCGGGAGGGGGACGCCCTGACGCCGACAACCCTGCAATTCGGGGGCGAACCGGCTCGGAGTACCGGGCGGCCACGTGCTGATACTCCCTGTGGCCATTGTCCCCGTTCGCCGTGTCACCGGCCTGCTCGCCGGCGTTTCGACCCTGCGGGCCCTGATAGCCAGGGTCACCAGTTCCGCATCACCGAGAATCCCGCGGCCGATCGGTGTGAGTGCCGCGGCAGAGTGCGATGAATACGCCGCCTCGCCGACGATGTGATCAATCCCAAGGACCGAAGCCGCCACCGGGCTACAAAGGATGCGAACTCGGCCCGGTGGCCTCACTGACGCGAGAGGACATCCCGCCCGGCCGGCCCTGTGGACGACGGGACCGGAGTCGTCGGACATGCCTGTGGTCGTGCGGCGGCCCCGGAGTCGTCGTCGGCCGCAGAAGAGCCATCGAGCCCCGACCGGCATGGAATCCGCAGCCGTCGGCTGTTCCAGGGACGCCTTGCTGAGGAAATTCTCGACGGCGCGATGGAGACCAGGACCGCGTTCACAGCATTGCGAAGGGGCTTGGACGAGGCACCGGATCCGGCCGTCCTCGCAACACGACAATGAGGAGAGGTCATGGCGCGGGTGGAAGTGGAGGGCACCGATATCGTTGTTCGCCTCTCATGGTGGGAGAGGGCGGCGACACGCCACCGCGAGGTGCGGGTACCGGGATCGGCACTTCGCCGGCTGTATCTCGAGCCCGACTGGTGGCGGGCGCTCCGTGGTGGGCGCGGCCGGGGCACCTGGATTCCTGGACGGCTGTGCGCGGGCATCCGCCCACTTCAGGAGGGGCAGGACTTCGCGTTGGTACGGGCCGGCGGGCCGGTGCTGTGTCTGGAACTGCGCCGGTGTGCACCGTTCAGCAGGCTGGCGATCTCCGTCACCGACCCTGAGGCGGCGATGCGGGTTCTGCTGCCGCTGGTCCCGCGGGATCGGCTGGGAACGTGAGCGCCGGTCATTTGATGTCGCTGATCGGACCCTCCCTGGCCGACTCCTTCGTCCGACCGGGACATGAAGCCCGGCGGACTGTGCCCCACGGAGCCCGCCACCCGGACGGGGGGAATCGGCAACAGGTGCTGCCGCCTTGCGTCAGGGGACATGTAATCCCGGACAGTTCACTCTCCGCTACGCCGCATCGATTCCGACCGGGAACCGAGAGTTCGGTCCGGTGCCGATGCCCAGCACAGCGAATGGAGTTGCGACGGCCGCCGTCGCTGCCGGGGGGCGAATCGTCATCGGTGCCTCAAGGGCGCTTTCATCATCCGTAACCCCGACGGCGCCCTCTTCACCGTGTCCGACACGAAGGGCGGCGACCTCATTCAGCGTACTCAAGTCGACTGCGCCGACCAGGTGCGCGGCCGGCCGCGGGCGTGCGCCCCTACGACCCTTCCTCGCCGGACTGCTCTCATGCGCGCGGCACCTCACCGATTGCGGCCTCAGAGTGATCGGCGCAGGGTGAGTACGTCAGTCCCCCTCACAGTGAAGGACAGCATCGATGAGCAAGGCAAAGGCGAAGGCCAAGCAGGTCAAGGGCAAGCTGAAGGAAACCGCTGGCGATGCCATGGGCGACAAGGGCATGCAGGCGGAGGGCCGCAGCGAGCAACTGACGGGCAAGGCCCAGGAGACCGCGGCCAAGGCGGCTGAGCGGCTGAAGAAGTCCGGACGGTAGTTGCCTGGACGCAGGAAGGACCGCGCAGCCGGGGTGACGGCATCTGTGCTTCACGCTCGTGCGCCGGGGCTTCAGATTTCGGTGCTACTGAACTTCGCCGGCGTTCAGCGAACGCCGAGTCGAGTTGCTTGCAACACCGGTTCGGAGGCCGATCACCCGGCATGCATGCCTCTCCACAGGTGGAGTCATCGCGCCCGGCCCGTTGTCCCGCGCCCGCCATGGCTGTTCCTGAGCGTTCGTGTTGCGCACAGGACAGCCATGGCGGGGTGGACGGGTCTTCGGACCTACTCCTTTCCATGGCTGGACTCCCAGCGGCACGCCTCGTACGCATGGAGCCTGCTCGGCGTGGCCGCACAGGCCGCGGGCGGTGACCATCGGCAACTTTCCGCCGACGGGGCGGAGAAGATCCTGCTGCCCGCTCTGCGTGAGTGTTGAGAGTCGGACGCGACAGTGAAACTCCTCAAGCCTCCAGGTGTCTACGCGCCGCAGGAAGACACAGCCATGCTGATATCCGCTCTGCGGCGCGAACATCTGTCACCCCAAGCCGATGTGCTCGATGTGGGCACCGGTACCGGTGCAGTGGCGATCGCCGCAGCCCACCACGGTGCTGCCCGCGTTGTCGCCATCGACACGTCGGCGGCGGCGGTGCTCACCACACGGCTGAACGCACTGCTGTCCGGGCAGGCGCGGGTAATCCGGGTCAGCCGCGGCGACCTGACGGAACCTGTGACCGGTCTGAGATTCGAGCTGGTGCTGGCGAACCCACCGTACGTACCGTCTGCGGACGTCCGCATGGCCGGACGCGGTGCGGCTCGGGCGTGGGAGGCGGGGATCGACGGCCGGGTGGTCATCGACCGGCTCTGTGCCAAGGTTCCCGCTCTGCTGCGCCCAAAGGGTGTGCTGCTCGTGGTCCACTCCGTGATGAGCAACCCGGCGATGACCGTGGCACGACTGACTGAAGCCGGACTGGACGTCACCGTGACCGAGCGCCGGTTCGTTTCCTTCGGCCCTGTGCTGCGTGAACGCGCCGACTGGCTGGAGGCCCAGGGCCTGATCGAGCACGGCCAGGAGAAAGAGGAACTGGTGGTGATCCGTGCAGAACAGCCGTAATGAACCAGGGACCGCGCCTCGGACGGCCGCACGACGCGTCATGCAGGAGCCGGGCGGACCCATGCTCGTGGAAGGGCCCGTCGAAGTCCTCCAGGAGGACGGCACCATTGCTCGCTCGGACCGGCCTGTCGTCGCACTGTGCACCTGCCGTCGGAGCCTAATCTTCCCTTGGTGCGACACGAGCCACCGCGGCCGGAAGAAGCGGAAGGCCCCACCGCCGGCTTCAGAGCGGCGCGTGGAGTGAGGACTCGCCGTCCCGCCGTGTGAGTGGCGAGGGGCCGACGCCCTCCGATACCGGCTTGTGGGCGTGCCCTGCCGTAGGGAAGGGGGCCGCTGGGGAAGTGGCTGGGGCGTGGCTGCGCCGGGGAGGTGAGTGCGGTGTCCGTCTTCGCGCGCAGAGCGCAGGTTTTGCTTCCTTGACCTGTTGTCTTAGGTGTCTGCGGCTCCGTTCTGCGGAGAGCGACGAACCCGACGAAGGGACTGTCATGGGACACGGCGGCAATGTGATCGTGGAGCTCACGGCCGATCATCGTGAGCTGGAGGAGTTGTTCGCGCAGATCGAAGCGCAGCCGGTCGACCATCCGCGGCGACGTGAGCTGGCTGACCGGCTGACCGCGGAACTGGTGCGGCACTCCGTCGCCGAGGAGATGTACCTGTATCCGACGGTACGCAGACACGTACCGCACGGTGGGGCACTGGCGGACAAGGAACTCGCCGATCACGCCAAGGTGGAGCAGATGCTCAAGGACCTCGAAGACCTGCACGCCGACGATCCGCAGTTCAACGACATCGTTGCGAAGCTGAAGTTCGAGGTCGCCTCCCACGTGCGTGAGGAGGAGCACGAGCTGTTCCCGACACTCGTGGAGTCGTCTTCATCCGACGAGTTGGACGATCTGGGGCGGCTGGTGCGCCGGGCCAAGGAGATGGCCTCCACCCGACCGCACCCCTCCCTCCCGAACACCCCGCCCGCGGCCGGCGTCGGACTGGTGGACCGTGTACGCGACCTGCTCAGCAGCCGCACGACCACAGGCTGAACCGTCGACCGGTGTCCGCAAGGGAGCACGGCACCATGACGGGACTTCTCTTGCCCTGCGTATGCGATCACGGCCGGTTCGCGTAAGGATCGGATTACGGGCGGTGGCCCGGTTGCGCCCCGACCTTGCGTCGGCCCCTTCCCCGGCGCTCCGGTCCGCTTCCCGGCCCACACTGCCAGGGGGGCCTGGAGGAACGCATGCCGCGGCCCTTGTGGACCGGTGCCATCTCGTTCGGCCTGGTCACGATCCCGATCAAGATCATCAGTGCGACCGAGGACCGTTCGTTGCACTTCCACCAGGTGCACCTCGAGGACATGGGGAGGGTCCGCACCCGAAAGGTGTGCGAGATCGAGGACGAGGTCGTACCGCAGGAGGAGATCGGCAAGGGCTACGAGATCGGTGCGGGACAGGTCGTCCCGGTCACTGACGAAGAGCTCGCGGGGATGCCGCTGCCGACGGCGAAGGCGATCGAGATCGTGGCGTTCGTCGACGCCGAGAGCATCGACCCGATCCGTATCACCGACTCCTACTTTCTCGCGACCGACGGACAGGTCGCCGCGAAGCCGTACACCCTGCTCCGCAAGGCCCTGGAGCGCTCCGACAAGGTCGCCGTCGCGAAGTTCGCCTGGCACGGCCGTGAACGCCTCGGCCTGTTGCGGGTACGCGAGGGCGCGATCGTGCTGCACTCGATGCGGTGGCCGGACGAGATCCGCAGCCCCGAATCCCTCAGACCCGAAGTCACCGACTTGGATGACGCCGAGATCGAACGTGCCGTCCAGCTCACTGACACCATGGCCATGGACGACATCTCCGGATTCCGGGATCAGTACCGCGACGCGCTGGAAAGGCTGATCGCGGCAAAGTCTGAGGGCAAGGAGCTCCAGGAGCCGGCCGAGGGCGAGGAGCGGGAGTCCGGCAAGGTCGTGGACCTGATGGCCGCCCTGAACGCCTCGGTGGAGGCGGCCAGGAAGAGCCGTGGTGAGCACGGTGGGGACGCGACTGTGCACGAGATACGACCCAGCAGGAAGCCGGCTGCGAAGAAGGCGGTCCCGGCGAAGAAGGCCACGGCGAAGAAGACAGCGGCTGCGAAGAAAGGCACGGCCAGGAAGACGTCCGCGAAGAAGCGCAGCGCGTCCTGACCGAAGCGGGCACTGTCCCCGGACCGCAGGCCATGGTGACAGACCACCCGACATGGCCGGGATGTCCGTGCCGCCCAAGTGCTGAGGTTTGCTCCTACCCTCGTCCCATGACCGAGAACGAGATCAAACTCAAGGCCATCGCGGCGCTCACCGCACTGCGCAGCGGGGTCGGCACGGACTATGTCTCGGACCTGCTCGGGGAAGTGGTTCCCGAGCATTTCGTCGTGTCTGCCGCCGCGGGTCCGCGCGAGGTCGGGCTATCTGTTCTGGGCCAGCTCTCTCAGCCGCTCAGTGCACTGATCACCGGATTCGTGCTCGCGTTCCAGGCCGTTGCGGATGCCTTTGACGAGACAGTACCTGCGGCACCGACGGAGGAGATTCTTCAGGTTCTTGCACTCGAACTCGCGCGCGAATCAGATTGAACCGTTCTCGATGGCCGCGCGCGCTCACGTATCCGCTCGTCGATCCGGTGTCAGGCCGGCAGCTCGACAGCCGGGTCGGCGCGGGTGGTCTTCTCGGCGGCAGCGGCAGCGTCGCCCTGGCGATCGAGGTGCGCTTCGGCCGGTCGAGCTTCGGCGGCTCGAGGCTTCGTTCGATCGCCGGCCCTCGAACCATGGTGAGAAGCCCCGCCCTTCAGGGGCGGGGCGGGGTCGCCTCGGCGGGCGCCGGGAGAGCGCGAAGGCTCTGGCTGCCTTCCGGTCCTCGGAGGCGGTGCCTCTCGCGGATTCAGGCTCCCACAGTCCCGTCGAGCCCTTCCCGCAGTAGGTCCGCGTGTCCGTTGTGGCGGCCGTACTCGAGGAGGACGTGCACCATCACCATCCGCAGTGATACTTCCTCGTCCCATCTCGGCTGGTACCCGGCCAGGTCGAGGGAGTCAGCCTCTCGCTCGATGGAGCGCGACTTCTCCACCTCGGCCTCCCAGGCATGGAACGCCTCGTCCCTGGTTGATGCGCCCGCGTCGTACGCCGCCTGGAAGTCGGGCTTGTCGGACCAGACCATGGGCGCGTCGTTGTCTTCGAACACTCGACGGAACCAAGCGCGTTCCACCTCAGCCATGTGCCGTACCAGGCCGAGCAGTGAAAGCGTTGACGGTGGCATCGAGTGCTGCCGCAGCTCCTCGTCGGTAAGCCCTTCACACTTCATGGCGAGAGTCGCACGGTGGTAGTCGAGGAAGGCCCGCAGCATGTCGCGTTCGCTGCCAAAACTGGGCGGTCCTATGCGATTGTCGCTGGTCACTGGTCGTACCTCTCGTCCTGGCCGTATTCGGAGCTCAGTATCCACCCCCTACCTGTGCCCACCCGGTCGACTGCGCCAAGTCGGCTACTGGTGGTCCACGTTGAGCTGGATTTCTGTATCGAGTGGGCAAGGGCTCACGGCGCTCCGAAGGATCGCGGAAGGACGGTCACGGCAGAGGCGGGTTGGCGGCCGGCGAAAGCGCCGACCGCGGTATCGCGAGGCAAGGTCCCTGCAGCACCGTCGTGCGTTGCCCTGTAGAGCCTGGTTGTCAGTGCCGGATGGAAGACTGCCCGGCATGATCGAACCGAACCCGAAAGCGGATCTTCTCCGTTACCTGCAAGACGCTCGTGACGCCCTGTTGTGGAAGCTCGACGGGCTCTCGGAGTACGACATCCGCCGCCCTCTGACACCCACCGGCACCAACCTGTTGGGACTGGTCAAGCATGTCGCCGGCGTGGAGGTGGGGTACCTCGGCGACACGTTCGGGCGGCCGTTCTTCGACGACGAGCCGCCGCCCTGTTGGTACACGGAGGACGCCGAACCCAACGCGGACATGTGGGCCACTCCGGACGAGTCGCGTGAAGAGATCATCGAGCTGTACCACCGGGTGTGGGAGCACTCGAACAGCACGATCGCGACGTCGGCCCTTGACGCGATCGGTCACGTCCCGTGGTGGCCGGAGGAACGACGGGAGGTGACACTGCACCACGTCCTGGTGCGTGTGATCGCTGATTCCCAACGGCACGCCGGTCACGCCGACATCGTGCGAGAGCTGATCGACGGGGCTGTCGGGATGTTGAAGGGCAGCGACAACGTGCCACCGGGCGATCAGTCATGGTGGGAGAACCACCGGAGCCGACTGGAGCGCGCGGCGCGGGAAGCAGGCAACGGCTGATCCGGCCCTGCTGCGGCCGACCCCACCCGGCCCTGAGGTCGGCCATGCGGCGCTGCTCAGCCGGCCGCGTCTGCGGCCCAACCGTGGCCCCGGTATCGCTGGTGGTGTGGGCGTGCACCGCGGTGCCGACAATTCCCGGCACGGGATGGCGAGCCCGGCGGTACCCGGATCAGTGCGAGTCGGGCTCGCGGTGACTCCGTACGACCTCCTTCACCTTGGCGACGGCGAACCCAAAGCCCTGTCCGACCGTCGGTTTGGCCGGGATGGCGATTTCGTCAGGGTTCGTCAGTACGTCGAGCAGGACCGGTCCCGGTGTGGCGAACGCGCGTCGTACCGACTCCTCCAGATCGGCGGGGTCTGTGACACGGATGCCGGTGATGCCCATGGCGGTGGCCACCGCGGCGAAATCCGGGTTGTCCAGCAAAGTGCCGTACTCAGGCAGTCCCGCTTGCTCCTGCTCCAACTTGACCATGCCGAGGCGGCGGTTGTCGAAGACGACGAGTTTGACGGGGAGATCGCTGGTCTTGAGGGTCATGAGATCGCCGAGAAGCATGCTCAGGCCGCCGTCACCGCAGAACGCGATCACCTGGCGATGCCGGTCGAGGTACTGCGCTCCGAGAGCATGTGGCATGGCATTGGCCATGGAGCCGAGGTTGTACGAGCCGAGGAGCTGTCGCGCACCGCGCATCTCCACGAATCGTGAGAGCCACACGGTGGCCATTCCGGTGTCGGAGGTGAAGACGGCGTTGTCGGCGGCGACCCGGTCTACGCTGGCGGCCAGCGCCTCGGGCCTTATTCCGTGTTCGGGATTGTCGAGCGCCGAGCGGATCCGCCCGACCGCACCCTTGTCGTGCTTCGGGTCGGCGAGCCGGGCCTGACCGTCGCGCCAGCTTTCGAAACGTTCGCGGGCGTGGTCAAGATGCTTGCGGTCGCGCGCTTCTCCGGAACCCAGGCACCGGAGCAGGTCTCGGACTGTGGCGCCCACGTCGCCGACGAGCCCCGCCTCGACCGGGACGCGGCGTCCGATGTGCGTGGCTTCGGTGTCCACCTGGATGACAGTCCGGCCGTCCGGATACCACTCCCGGTAGGGAAAGTCCGTACCCAGCAGCAGAAGCGTGTCGGCTTCCTGCATGGCGGAAGCTGCAGCCGGATTACCGATCAGCCCGGTCTGGCCGACCTGGAAGGGGTTGTTGTCTCCCTCGAAACCCTCCTTCGCCTTGAGCGTGAGCACCATGGGCGCGGCGAGGCGGTCAGCGAGTGCCAGGACGTCCTCGCGGGCTGCGCGGGCGCCCTGACCGACGAGCAGGGTGACCCGTTCGGCACGTTGGAGGAGGCCGGCCGCGCTCTGGACCGCGGACTCCTCCGGTCGCGTCACCCCCGGGCTCAGCGAGAAGCGGGCTTTGCGGTCTGTGCTCAGCTGCCGGTCGCTGATGTCGCCCGGCACGGTGAGGACGGCAACCCCGTTACGGCCCAGAGCGTTGCGAACGGCGGTCTCGAGCAGTTGCGGCAGCTGGTCGGGGGAGGAGATCGTTGCGCGGAAGACTGCGACATCACTGAAGAGGGCGTCGTTGTCGACCTCTTGGAAGTAATCACTTCCCATGTCGGTCAATGGCACCTGTCCGGCGATCGCCAGGACCGGAGTGCGACTCTTGGCCGCGTCGTAGAGACCATTGAGCAGGTGAATGGAGCCGGGACCGACGGTGCCCATGCAGACGCCCAGGTTGCCGGAGAGCTGGGACTGGGCACTGGCGGCGAAAGCTGCGGTCTCCTCGTGGCGGCATCCCACCCACTCGACGTCCTCGGTGGTGCGGATGGCTTCCGTCAGCGGATTGAGTGCGTCCCCGACGACGCCGAACACCTGGCGCACGCCGAGTTCGCTCAGCGCATCTCCGATGAGGCGGGCAACGGTACGGGTCACAGGATCCTCCTGGTCAGACAGTGAAGTGGTCGGGGTCGGCAGCTTCCCAGTCGGCGGCCCAGGACGAGGGGGGCTCGGCGAGCAGTTGCCCTGGCGCGAGGCATTCGTACATCTCGTCGAGAGACCGCAGGGTGTAGGGGTCGACGCGCCGTTGGAGCATGTGCGGACGCAGTTGGTCGGGGTCTGCCACACCCATGGAGGCCATGATCTGGAGGGCGCTGGCCACGGTTGCCGCCTGGAGACGCTGAACCCGCACCGACTTGTCTCCGACGTCCAGGGCGCGTGCGCGTCGGGGATTTTGTGTGGTGACCCCAGTGGGGCAGGTGTTGGTGTGACAGCGCTGCGCCTGTATGCAGCCCACGGCGAACATCATCGCGCGCGCCGAGTTGCCGTAGTCGGCGCCCTGGAGGAGGCGTTTGACCAGGTCGGCGCCCGTGGCGATCTTGCCGCTGGCTCCGACCTTGATGCGATTTCGGAGGCCGGCGCCGACGAGGGCGTTGTGCACGGTGAGCAGACCATCGGTGAGCGGGGCACCGACATGGTCGGCGAACTCCAGCGGCGCTGCCCCGGTGCCCCCCTCGGCACCGTCCACGATGATGAAATCAGGGGCCGTGCCCTCCTCCAGCATGGCCTTGCACACGGCGAGGAACTGCCGCCGCGAGCCGAGACAGAGCTTGAATCCTGTGGGTTTACCCCCGGACAGGTCTCGCATCCGTGCGACGAAGCGGACCAGTTCACGAGGTGTGGAGAAGACCCGGTGGTACGGGGGCGAGATGACCGTCCGCCCCTGGGGCACGCCCCGTACCTGGGCGATCTCCGCGTTGACCTTGGGCCCCGGCAACACTCCGCCGATGCCGGGCTTGGCGCCCTGCGACAATTTGAGCGACACACATTTCACGTGGTCGTGGGCCGCCTTGTCGGCGAATTCCGCGGCGTCGAATCCGCCGTCCTCGGTCCTGCATCCGAAGTAACCCGTGCCGATCTCCCAGACGAGATCCCCGCCGGGCCGCAAATGGTATTCCGACAGGCCGCCTTCACCGGTGTCGTGGGCGAAGTGCCCGGCCGCCGCACCAGCGTTGAGAGCCAGGACCGCATTCGCCGAGAGGGAGCCGAAGCTCATGGCGGACACGTTCAGCAGCGCCATGTCGTACGGCTGCGTGCAGTCGGGGCCGCCGATCCTGACGCGCGGCGGTGTCCGGGGGACCGCGCAGGGCGCCATGGACGGCACCAGGAACTCGTGGCCGGGCCGGTAGACGTCTCGCTCCGTGCCATAGGGCTCCTCGGCATCCGTGCCCTTTGCCCGTTCGTACACGATGCTGCGTACGTCTCGGTCGAAGGGGCGGCCGTCGAAGTTCCGCTCCACGAAGTACTGCTGGAGCTCGGGGCGGATGCTCTCCATGAGGAAACGGGCGTGCCCGATGACTGGGTAGTTGCGCAGCACCGAGTGTCTGCGCTGCGCAAGATCCCAGATCCCGAGCATGCCCAGCAGAGCGAACAGCACACCGGCAATCCACCACCAGGACGAGATCCACGCGGCGGCACCCATCGCCGCGAGAGCCGCGAACACACTGAGACCCACCAAGCCGATTCGTGTCACCACAGACGGGTTGCCGAATTACTGCAGCCCACACCTGTGAACAGCCCCAAGAGACTCCCAAGGACCAGCGGACAGGGCCGGTGGACGGCGGCTTGCAAACTCCAGACAGCACTGGCCCTTCATGCTTGTCCCGCGGGCACAGGCCCTGCGGTGGTGACCGACGATCTGCCGGGTCGGAGGCGGCACCTCTGACGGGACATGGCCAGGAGGGTCCTGTCGGTCGGCGGTCGTTGCCGGGGCATGCGACGGCCCCCGGGACTCGTCGAAGAGTCCCGGGGGCCGTGCTGCACAGAACAGACCCAGGGTCAGATGAACGGGCCGCCGAAGGGTGTGCCGGCGCCGTAGTAGGTGCCCAGCTGGTCGTGGTAGCCCGGGTCGCCGAGGTGCTTCTCCCGATGGAATTCCGGGGCGTCCTTGATCTGCTGCTTGGTGCGGTCGACGAAGATCTTCTGCTCGTCCGGGTCGATACTGACGACCGTGCTCGCCGGGAGCAGGACTTCCCGGCCGAAGATCCACGCGCCGGTGTCCACCACCAGGTAGGCGTCATCCACCTCATCGGAATGCTTGTCGACCTTCCCGATGCTGCCGTCCGTGGCTTCGACCTTGTAGCCGGTGAGGTCGGGGCCCGTCACACGGCCTGCAGTCGACTTGTAATTCCACACATTCTCAGTCACACGAAACAACTCCTCCGGTAAACGGAGGACAGCAGGGATTCCTGCCGGCCTCCTTTTTCCGTACGTCTTGCACAGCGGTTTCATCCGACGCGTGCGGTTCGGGCGCCCCGCATCCGGAGATTCACGCCCCCGATCAAAAGCGAATCGGGACCCTCTCCGATCTCCAGAAAGGCAGGTATTTTCCCTGCTGAGTCACGGCGGCCACCCGGCATCCTCCGCCTTCCCGCGACATCCGACTTCAATCCGCGACCGGAAACAGCGGCGGCGCCTGCTGTGACGGCGGTGGCCTGCTGCTTCATCCGGAAGACGACGGGCCACCGCCATGCACTGCTTGGAATGCGCCGAAGGTGTCGGCTACCAGCGATACCAGCGGCCGCTGCTGCCCTTCGGGCGGGCGACGAAGCCGATCAGCCACAGGACCAGCACGGCGATCGCGATCCACCACAGAATCTTCAGCGCGAAACCAGCTCCGAAGAGAATGAGGGCCAGCAGAAGAACGAGAAGCAGGGGAACCATAATTATCAACCTCCGTACCACCGCCTGCCCCGCAATTCTCCAGCCATGCCCACGAATTGAGATCATCCTGCATTCGATCGCGTCAGTACGGTCTGACCTGCCCTCTTCTGAAATTGAATATGCGGCTGGAATGGGGGTGCTCCTGGCCGTGGACGCCCACAGCGCTGTCGCTCTCGTCCGGAAGGCGGCCGATGGTGGGCGCCGGGGACGTCGGCGCCGCTGCATCGGCACCGGGTTCCCCAGCTTCTTGATGGCCTCGCAGCTGAAGGACCCCGCTCCGGGCATGTTCTTCCTCAGCGGCCCGGTCAACCGTTCGGCCGGGGGCATGTGCAACGAGAGGTGGGGTTCACCGGCTGCGCAGCTGCCTCCTTCGCGTGGCGCGTACTTCAGGACATCGATGCGGCCGAACCGGCCGGCGACGGCCTGCACGGCGGACCGCGCGTCGTCCAGGCTGGTGGCCCATCAAGTTGTCCTGCGGGCCGCCGAGAGTCTTCTCGACCTGTTCGGGGAGGCGGCCGGTGGCGACGACCCGGTGGCCCGCCCTGAGGGCCTCGCGGGCTTCAGGCGCCGTCGGCACCCATGCGGTGAACATGTGGGGTGAGGCGAAAGCAGTCGGCGACGGTGGTCAGCGGTCGATGGCGGCCATGTTCGCCTCGTCGTGGCGCTCGCCCGAGGCCGGGGTGAGGTCGTTCAAACGGTCCAGCTGAGCGGCGCTGAGTTCGATGCTGTCGGCAACAGTGTTCTCCTCGACGCGCGAGACCCGGCGGGTCCCGGGGATGGGGGCGATGTCGTCGCCACGGGTCAGCAGCCACGCCAGCGCGGTCTGCGCCGGCGTTGCCCCGACCTCGGCGCCGATGGCCTGCACTTCATCGACGATGCGCAGGTTGCGCCGAAAGTTCTCGCCGGTGAAACGCGGGTTGGTCTTGCGCCAGTCGTCATCGGCGAAGTCGTCGACGGTGCGGATCTGTCCCGTCAGAAGGCCGTGGCCAAGCGGCGAGTAGGGAACGAAGCCGATACCGAGCTCGCGCAACAACGGGAGAATTTCGGCCTCGACGTCGCGGGTCCACAAGGAGTATTCCGTCTGCAGCGCGGCCACCGGATGCACGGCGTGCGCACGGCGGATCGTGGCAGGGCCGGCCTCGGACAGCCCGATGTGACGCACCTTGCCCTCGGCGATCAGTTCGGCCACAGCGCCGACTGTCTCCTCGATGGGAACGTTCGGGTCGACGCGGTGCTGGTAATAGAGGTCGATGTGGTCGGTGCCAAGCCGCCTGAGCGAGCCTTCGACCGCGGCCTTCACGTTGCCGGCACTGCTGTCCACAACGCCGGGACCGCCACCGGAGTGGGAGACCAGACCGAACTTCGTCGCCACGACAACTTCGTCACGGCGGCCCTTGATGGCCCTGCCGACAATGTCTTCACTATGGAAGGGGCCGTAGATCTCAGCGGTGTCGACGTGCGTGACTCCGAGGTCCAGCGCCCGGTGGATGGTGCGGATCGACTCGGCGTCATCGAGCCCTCCGCCCGTCGTGTAGGTGCCGGCCATGGTCATGGCGCCCAAACCGATGCGCGAGACATCGAGCCCGCCCAGGGAAACGTGCTTCATCGGATACTCCTTGTCGTGGCGGCCGTCAGGCCTGGTCGGTGAGCCGGCGGCCGGTCTCTGCGCCGATACCGCTGCTCTCGCAACGGTGACGAGCGGTGCCGGTCAGTTTCGGAGCCATGAGGGCAGTGTCCTTTCCTCCGGACACGAGACGTGGCCTGTAGGGCGTCACGCCAGGTGAGAGGGGGACCTTGCGAGTGCCGTGATCAGTGCATCTCAGGGGCCCGCCTTCCAGGCAACCACCCGACAGCCACGCGCGGACCCTTGTACGGGGTACCGCTCCACCGGGGGTCTGCCAGTACCTCCTTCGCGGGCTGAGACGCATGGGGGCCGCCGTACGGTGGATGTATGGACCGGAGCAGTGAGATCCGCGAGTTCCTGCGTACCCGCAGGGCCCGGATCACCCCTGAACAGGCCGGCCTCACCCCTCACCAGGGCGCCCGCCGCGTTTCGGGACTGCGGCGCGAAGAAGTCGCCCAACTGGCCGGAGTCAGCGTCGACTACTACATCCGCCTGGAACGGGGCCGCATCCAAGGTGTCTCGGAAGTCGTCTGGGAGGCCGTCGCCCGCGCTCTGCAGCTGGACGACACCGAACGCGCCCACCTCTTCGACCTCGCCCAGCCCGCCACCGGCCGGACCCGCCGCAGGCGTCCGCTCGCCCCGCAGAGGGTCCGTCCCGCCCTCTACCGCACCCTGGACGCCCTCGGTGTCCCCGCCATCGTCCAGGGCCGGCGCATGGACATCCTGGCGGCCAACCGGCTCGGATACGCCCTGGTCGCCGACTTCCAAGCCCGGCCCCACCGCGACCGCAACGCCGCACGCTTCGTCTTCCTCGACGAAGCCGCCCGCTCGCTGTACACCGACTGGGAACGGGTGGCCGCCGACTGCGTCGCCATCCTGCGCCTGTACGCCGGCCGCCACCCCGACGACCCACAACTCACCGAGCTGATCGGCGAACTGTCCCTGCACAGCGACGCGTTCCGCCGCATGTGGGCCGACCACGACGTTCAGGCTCACACCACCGGTACCAAACGCCTCCACCACCCGCTGGTCGGCGACCTCACCCTCGACTACGTCGTCCTGGCCGTCGAAGACGACCCCGAGCAGACTCTCGTCATCTACACCCCGGAACCGGCCTCACCCACTGCTGAAGCCCTCAACATCCTGGCCAGCTGGACCGGCACGCCCCCCACCTGCCGGCCCGCTCCCGATCGGACGCCCGACACAGCAGGCTGACCCCGCGCCGTCGGCTGCGGGCGCGAGCGGCACGTCGGCCGTGCAACTGCGCCTTGCCGACGCAGCCTGTCCGGCGCCGGACCACTCCCTGCATCCTGCCCGGCTGCTTTGACTCATTCGGCCGTCTTGGGGGCCTGACTCCAGTTGTTGCCGGCGCCCGCCGGGTGTGGAGGGTGTGCGTGAGGTCTGCTGGGTCCTGCTGTCGGCCCGCGGTCGTCAACGCTGTGCACCACGCCATCGGCCCCCCTACCCGGATGATGCCGATCGTGGTGGGGGACCTGCTGACCGGGCGGCTTGCTCGGACTGCCCGGTGATTCGTCGCGCTGGACGACGATCATCGCCATGTCGTCGTTCAGGGGGCCTGCTGCGTACGCCTTGAGATCGGCGGTGATCTTCTGCACCAGTGGTCCGGGGGCCTGATCGCTCCAGGCGGCGGTGCGCTCGGCGAGCGGGTAGAAGGTGCCCTGTCCGTCGCGCGTCTCGCTGACGCCGTCGGTGTAGAGCAGGAGCCGGTCGCCGTAGGCGAACGGGAAGGTCGCCTGGACGTAGGACTCGTCGGACAGCCCGCCGAGACCGAGAGGCAGTGCGGGGGTGGGCACATTGAGCGCGGTCGCGGTGCCATTGCGCAGCAGAAGCGGCGGCGGATGCCCGCAGCTGATCACGTGGACCACCGGCTCGTTGTCCGGGATGTCGACCACCACGGCGGTCACGAAGCGCTCCCCGACATCCGCCTCGGACCCTGAAGACTCCGAGAACTCCGCCAGGCCCCAGCGGACGGCGCCCTCCAGGTACGCGACCAGCTCCGGCAGTGGGGACTGGCGGTGGGCCGCGGCGCGGAAGGCGCCCAGCATGATCGCGGTGTCGCTGATCGAGGCGAGGCCTTTGCCCCGTACGTCCCCGATGACCAGCCGGGTGGAGTCGGAGGCGCGGGCAACGGCATACAGGTCGCCGCCGATGCGGGTGTCGGCCTCGGCGCTGCGGTACTCCGAGGCGATGGACACCGGTCCGGCCCTGTCCGGCAGCGGGCGCAGGACGACGCGCTGTGTCGCGTCGGAGACCGAACGTACCCGGAGCAGCTCCAGCCACAGTCGGTCCCGCAGAAGAGAGAAGATCACCAAGAGGGTGGATAGCGCCGCGAGGGAGCCGAACTCGACGAGGACACTCTCGGTGGTCAGGACGCCGCGCTCCGTCCCCGCGACGATGAGAGAAACCACCGCGAGCCCGCCGATCAACGCAGTGAGCCGAGGGCCCGCGACGACGGAGGTGACCGCCGGGGCCACGATGAGCAGGTGGCCCAGATGGATTTCCGGAGGCAGGAAGTGGTCGGCCACCGGTATGGCGACGATCAGCACCAGAGGCACCACCAACCACAGAGGACCCGGCGCCGACCGTCGCCAGGACCGCAGGAACTGACCCAGTGGTGTGGTGATGCTCGCAGTTGTCACGTCGCTGCTCCTCGCCCTATACCTGCCAACGCGTCGCCGACCGTCGCTCATTCCGCCGTGCGCCGGTCAGCCGGTCACGGCCGCCTCCAGAGACCAGCGAGGATGACCACGGTGTCGGGGCGGGGACGGGACAGTCACCCGGGGATCGGAAGGTCAGGCGGGGGTGTGCGGCTGTGACCGGCTGGATTCGACAAGTGCCCCCGTACCCGGTGGGGCAGGGGAGCACATCGGACCGGAGCCGGTGAACAGGGCCGGTACGGCTGTCAGAGGTGCTTGCCGAGGAAGTCGGTCAGCTTGGAGACGGCCGGAGTGACGGCCTCTTCTTTGTCGCAAGGGCCGACGTGTGTCGCGCCCGCGTCACGCCGGAACGGGGTACCGTGACGGACCGTGGTTGCGGGCGAGGTGCCACCAGGACTACGGTCCGCCACGGTGCGAACGTTCTGACGGACAAGTCCTCTCAGCCCATGGCGTCGGTGGCCTGCGGGGTGTGAGTGAGCCGGTTCACCTGGATGTCCTTGCAATACGGGACGGTCCCGGTCCGCACTACGTAACCCGCCGAGATCCATGCCTGCGTGTCACGCAACAGGTACCAGACGTCGTTGCCGGCGATGGTCTGCGCCCGGACCTTGCATCGCAGGCCCACTTGATCCTGGTACTCGAGGATGTTCACCACCGACGAGTCGGTGCTGGGGTACTGCCGCTCGTTCAAACCACTCTGACTGGTCACCGTGGCATAGGGCTGTACGGGAGCAGTGACCTGAGCAGGAGCAGCAGCGGCAAGCAGCGGAGAACCGAGCACGACGACTGCGGCAGCACCCGAGCCCGCCGCGATGCGCCGAGCGCGCCTCTCCAAGATCTTCAACATGACCCATCCCTCTCGCTCATTTCCTGACTCCGGATCACATCGGATCATTCCTGGGGGCGTACGCCTCGCACCCTGTGCTGCGCCAGCGCGTTGATCCCTCGAAAAGGCGATCACGACCGGGCGACCGGGCCACGCATGTCCAGATCGTGGTCGGGCCCCGAGCTGTGCCGGTTTCGGCGCCGGGAGGCATCGCCGGGCGCCGGTGCATGGACTGCTGTCACCCGCCGTGCGCCGCTGAGCCTTCAGCCACTGCATCGCGTACTGCCACCACCACCCGGCCGAGCTGTGCCCGGCACATGCATCAGCCAGTGGTGGGTGGCCGACACACTCATGGTGTGTGGCGACGCCCGCACCGATGGTGCGGATCGGGTCACTCCTTCCCGCGCAGACAGGGCCCGAAGAAGCGCGTATTCGGTTGCAGTGACGGCACTGCTCTCTGACCAGCACACAGGCGTGGTCACCGGCCCCCGCGATGCTTGAGACCTGCGCCAGGTGATCCCGGACACCGGTGAACGGGCCGGACTTCCACATACGGTGGTTGTTCCTCACTTCATGCGCACCAGGTCGGGCACGTCGCAAGGCGCCTTGCCGCCCTCAGGCACCGGGTCCATGCTTGGTGGCATGGGTGACCAGGTCGGCCCCGAGCTCATCGCGTCCGTCGAGCGCTCCCTGCGCCTGTTGGAGGCCGTAGGGGCGCACGAGGCAGGCGCCCCTGCGCAGCAGCTGGCCGTGGAGACGGGACTGCCCTTGGCCGGCGTCCGTCGGTTGCTACCCGCACTCGCCCGGGACGGATACGTGACAGAGCTGGACGACGGCGCATTCGTCCTCTCCTGCAGACATCACCCGCTCGGCGCGGATTACAACGGGAAGGAGCTGGTGGAGCGCATACGCCCGGTCCTGATGTCTCTACGGGACGATTTTTCGGTCGCTGTCTATCTGACCATGTACGAGCAAGGCGAAATCCGTGTCATGGAAATCGTCGACAGTGCGCAGGCTCCGCGTGTGGACTTCTGGGTGGACTTCCAGGACGCCGGACACGCCACCGCGCTGGGCAAGAGCGTGCTCCGTGAGCTGGACGAGGAGGCGCGCGCCGACTACCTCTCCCGGCACTCCCTGACCGAACTCACGCCCCGCACCATCACGCGCAGGGAGGAGCTGATGCGGCAACTCGACTCCTCACTGACAGAACCGGTTGTCATGGACCGGGAAGAGTACTCCCGCGGAACGACGTGCGCCGCGGTGCCCGTGTACAGCGGTGACCAGGTCGGTTCGCTGGGTATCTCCTTCCGGTCGGACTGGATGTACCGGACCACCCGGGTCCGGACGGGGATGCTGTCGGCGGCGATGTGCTTGACCAGGAGGCTCTCGCTCCCTGACTGACCCCGGTCCGCCTGCCGCGCCCCCACGTAGCGCGTGCCCCTACTCGGGAAGGGGCTGCTCGGTCCAGATGGTCTTGCCTGTGCAGGTATGCCGCATTCCCCAGCGCTCGGTGAGCTGGGCGACCAGCATGAGGCCCCGTCCGCCCTCGTCAAAGATGCGGGCACGGCGCAGGTGGGGTGCGGTGCTGCTGGCGTCGGAGACCTCGCAGATCAGTGTCCTTTCTTTGATCAGCCGCAGCTGAACGGGTGCGGAAGCGTAGCGGATCGCGTTGGTCACCAGCTCGCTGACCACGAGTTCGGTGACGTAGGCCAGATCGTCCAGTCCCCAGGCGTGTAGTTGGGCGGTCGCCTTGGAACGCGCCTCGGCCACAAAGGCCGGATCGGCGGGAAGATCCCAGACGGCGACGTGCCCGTTGTCCAGGGCGCGGGTACGGGCGATGAGCAGCGCGACATCATCGGCGGGCCGCTCGCCGAGCAGAGTGTCGAGCACGCGGTCGCAGGTGGTCTCCAACGACGGAGCCGTGTCGGCGAGGGCCGTGCGCAGCGCGTGCAGGCCGGTGTTGACATCGCGATGCTGGGCCTCGACAAGGCCGTCGGTGTACAGGGCCAGGAGGCTGCCTTCGGGCAGTTCGCGTTCAACCGCCTCGAACGGCAGTCCGCCAAGGCCGAGCGGTGGCCCGGTGGGCAGTTCGAGGAAGTCCACCGTGCCGTCAGGGGTCGCCAGAGCGGGCCATAGGTGGCCTGCGCTGGCGAGCGAGCACTTGCGGGAGATGGGGTCGTACACCGCGTACAGACAGGTGGCTCCGAATTCTCCGAAGGGTGCCCCGGTTCCGGCCTCGGGCCCGGACTTGAGCCGGACGACCAGGTCGTCCAGATGCGCGAGCAGTTCGTCCGGGGCCAGATCGACGTCGGCGAGGGCGCGTACCGCGGTGCGAAGGCGCCCCATCGCGGCAGAGGCGTGGATCCCGTGGCCGACCACATCGCCGACAACCAGGGCGACGCGGGCGCCGGAGAGCGGGATCACGTCGAACCAGTCACCGCCGACACCGATTTTCGAGTCTGCGGGCAGGTAGCGGCTGGCTACGTCGACAGCGACCTGCTCGGCGATCCCCTGAGGCAGAAGGCTGTGCTGGAGGGCCAGTGTTGTCGCGTGTTCGCGCGTGTAGCGGCGCGCGTTGTCGAGGCAGACCGCGGCGCGCGCCGCAAGCTCCTTGGCGATCTGCAGGTCTGCCTGCTCGTACGGCGCGGCGGACGGATCCAGACGGGCGAAGAACACGACGCCGAGGTTGGTGCCGCGGCCGCGTAGCGGCACCGACATCATCGAGTGCGCGTGGTGCCGACCCATCCAGGCGGACCGGACCGGGTCGTTGGCCAGCCAGCGGGTGATCTCGGGCTCGCCGACCTGGTGCACGGTGCCGCGACCGGTGGCCAGGCTGCGAGCAATCGGCGAGAACTCCGGGTAGCGGGACAACTCGCCGACCGCGACGACAGCCTTTACACCGGGGCGGGTCGCCACGCGCCGCAGCACCAGCGGACCGTCGTCGGGAACCGGTGGGGGCTCGTCGCCGCGCAGCACGGCGTCGAGAAGATCGACCGAGACGAAGTCCGCGAGGTCGGGGACGGCTACGTCGGCCAGTTCCTGCGCGGTGCGAGCGACGTCCAGGCTGCTGCCGATACGCTTGCTGGCCTCATCGAGCAGCGCAAGGCGTTCGCGGGCCGCGTACTGCTCGGAGAAGTCGAGCGCTGCCTGCTGCACGCCGTGCACCAGGCCGAGGGAGTCCTTGAGCGGGGTGAAGTGGATGGTCCAGGCATGGGCTTGGGACTCTCCTGGCACCTTGACGTAGTTCTCGATGTGTTCGGGCTCCCCGGTACGCAACACGTGGTCGACGGACCGTTCAGGGGCCCGGAAGGCCGGATCGGGCATGTGCTCGGTGATCCGGAGCCCGCGAAGATCCTGCTCCGTGGCGGCGAGCTGCTTGGTCATGTGCTCATTGACCCGCAGGAACCGGCCCTCGGTGTCGTAGATCGCCAGGGCGAACGGGGACTGGTCGAACGACCAGCGGATCAGAGGGTCCATGTCGCGGTTCTCCTCCCGCTCCCGAACGCCCTCCAGCAGCCATCCGGCTCGCCCGTCACCCGTGGGCAGCGGACGCGCCCGCAGTCGGCATTCGACCGCGCTGCCGTCCCGGTGGCGCAGTACCACGTGTCCCGTCCAATCCTCCTGCCGATCGAAACGCCCACGGACACCAGCGGGGAGGGGCGAAACAAGCAGCGCCGCCGCGAGCCGGCCGACGGCCTCACCGGCGGAGTACCCGAGCAACTGTTCCGCACCGGTGCTCCAGCCGGTCAGCGTTCCGTCCGCAGCCGCCACGGCCAGAGCCGCGGCGGAGGTGAGGGAGTCACCTGGCATGCTTGCCGGTGTGTCCATGGGCCGATCATCTCGCCTTCGAGTCCACTGGTGATTCAAGGATCTCTCGGTCCTGCCGCCAGATCGCGTCAAGCGGGATCGCACGTGCTGGACGCAGTGAATCGGACTCCGGGGGAACCAGCGAGACACGCCACAGTGACGGTCCGTAACGGTTGTCGGCGATCGACTGCCGGCACCGCGCCGATCATCGGGGGATCTGATCCGGTGGTGCCGCGCCTGCTCCGCAGAGTGAGGCGGGACAGCGGTCGAGTGCCGTCCGCCGGACGTGTCGAGCTTCCACCACCCGTGGGGGAGCCCCGCCGGAGGCTCCTGAGGGCCCCGCCCGGCCGTGTGAGACCACGGTTCCCACCGCCTTCGTGCCCCGGCTGGGGTCTGCTCGCCCTTCGACCTGGACGGATGGCTGCCACCCGCCCACACCCCGGCCTCCAGCCGGAGGATGCCTCATGCTGATCCTTTGCGCCTTCCTCCATCCGCCAGGGCCTCAGGCTGTGGTCAGTAGCGCCGGGAGAGAGGATGGAAGACGATGAGAGGCCTGGTGAGGGGGCCACGGAGTCGGGCACGGCGATGAATTTGGGAGAAGAGGTGCCTCATGGGTGCCACCGGTGCGTTCCCGGAGGGACCTGCCTCGGTGGGGGTCGCCCCGGCCGAGCCGGGTGGGCTGCTGGACGTGCTGGGTGTGGCCGCGGTGGTGCTGGACAGCGCGGGACGGATCGCGTTGTGGAGTCCGCAGGCCGAGGAGCTGTTCGGCTGGACCGCCGACCAGGCGCTGGGCCGGTTCGCGGCCCCCCTGCTGGTGTCCCCGGAGCACTTCGACCTCGTCCTGCACCTGTTCGCGCAGGTGATGAGCAGTGGTGAAACCTGGGCCGGCGTGTTTCCCGTGCGGCACAAGGACGGCAGTACGCGGCTGGTGGAGTTCCGGAACATGCGGCTGCTGGGCGAGCACGGACAGCCATACGCCCTGGGTATCGCCACCGATCAGGCCACTTTGCGAGAGGTGGAACGGGATCTGGCGCTGTCGGTGCAGCTGGTGGCCCAGTCCCCGATCGGCCTGGCCGTCCTGGACAGCAACCTGCGGTACGTGATGGTCAATCCGGCGCTGGAGGGCCTCAACGGTCTGCCTGCCGCCCAGCACATCGGCCGTGATGTCCACCAGGTCCTGCGGTTCCTGGACGATACCGGGGCCGTCGCGTCGATGATGCGGCAGGTTCTGGACACCGGCAGACCGCTGATCAACCACTTCATCGTTGGCCGGTCACCGACCGACCCGGGCGATGAAATAGCCCGGTCGGTGTCGTACTACCGGCTCGAGAATCCGGCCGGGCGGGTGCTGGGTGTGGCGGCATCGGTGGTGGACAGTACCGAGCAGCACCGCGCCGGCTTGGAGGCGGCCGCTGCCCGCAAGCGGCTGGCGACCATTGCCCGGGCCTCGGCGATGGTGGGCACCACCTTGGATGTCGAAAAAACCGCCCGGGAGCTGGCCGACATCCTGGTGCCCGAGCTGGCCGACCTGGCCGCCGTCGACATCCTCGACGCAGTCCTCGACGACCGGCAACCGGAAACGGTGTCCCCCGGAGCGCCCGCCCTGTTCAGAGCGCTTGCAGTCACCGCCGCCTATCCCACCGACGCCGTCTACGCGGCCGACCAGACCGGGCACATCGCCACCTACGCCGCCGACCGGCTGATCACCCAGTGCGTGACCACCGGCCGCCCCGTCCTGGTGAATCAGGTGACCGATGCGGACCTGCAGCACATCGCCGCCGAGCCACGGGGAGCCGCCCTCCTGGCCCAGGCCGGCCTGCACGCCTACCTGGCCGTGCCGCTGATAGCCCGCGGGGAAGTCCTGGGCGCCCTGGACCTGTGCCGCGCCCGGAACCAACTGCCGTTCGACCCCGACGACGTCGTCCTGGCCGTTGAGCTGGCTGACCGCGCTGCGGTGCGCATCGACAACGCGCGCCTGTACCAGAACCAGCGGCGGACCGCCCTGACCCTGCAACGTCACCTCATGACCCACCAGCCGCCCCAGCCGACCGGCCTGGAGATCGCCTACCGCTACCAGCCCGCCCAGGTCTCCGCGGAGGTCGGGGGTGACTGGTTCGACGCCATCCCCGTTGCGGGCGACAAGACCGCCCTGGTCATCGGTGACGTGATGGGCAGCGGGATCAACGCTGCCGCGACCATGGGACAGCTCCGCACCGCCGTCCGCACCCTGGCCGAACTCGACCTCGACCCCGCGCAGGTCCTCCTGCACCTCGATCACATCGCCGCCGGCCTTGAGCCCGGCTTCGCCACCTGCATCTACGCCGTCTACGACCCGCACCGCATGCACTGCGTGATCGCCCTCGCCGGCCACATACCGCCCGTCCTGATCCGGCTCGGCCGACCGCCCGAACTTGTTGACCTGCCCACCGGCACTCCCCTCGGCGTCGGCGTCGCCGAGTTCGAACAGACCACCTTGCAGCTCGATACCGGCGACCAGTTGCTGCTCTATACCGACGGCCTCGTCGAAACCCGCGACCAACCCATCGACACCCGTCTGAACACCCTCCTCGACCTGCTCACCGAGCCGCAACCGACACTCGAAGCCACCTGCGACCACCTCCTGGGTGCGCTGCGCCATCCGCACGACCACGATGACGTCGCCCTCCTCATCTGCCGCGCGAACGGCCACCGACCGTGACAGCGGGGACCACTGGCATCCCACCCGTGCCTTGCCACAGGGAGACTGCGGGGTGCGGTGGATCGTCAAGCGGCCCTGCTTCGCCTGACTCCATCCCCCTTCCGGCCCGCGGGCGACATGAAAGGGCGTCGCGCAGGTGTGCTCGTGGCCGATGAGGGCAACTGTGTGCCATGGCTGCAGAGGTGGATCGTGAAGAGCGGAGACGCAGGGTGTGGGGAACCACGCTGCTGCGGTTGCTCGTCCTGGTGGCGACATTGCTGGCCCTGGCCGCCTTCTCCATCGCTTTGGCGAAGGTGACGCTCACCCCATCACCGGCATCGGAGGACCTCGTCCGGTCCAACCTCCGGCCCGGAAGGTCGTTGCGACAGTACGCCGAGGACTACACCTTCCTCGCGGCCTGCAAGCAGGCCGGCGGAAACCTCCTGCTGGGCGTCCCGTTCGGCATCCTGCTGCCGATTCTCGTGCCGCGCCGGCTTCGGATGCTGCGCATGGTCGCGCTGACGGTGACGGTGATGGTGGTGATCGAACTGGTCCAGGGCGCCCTGGTCCCCGGGCGCGCCTTCGACATCGACGACGCGATCCTGAACACGAGCGGCGCGCTGCTCGGATATCTGCTGGTGGGGCGGCGGATCAGCCATCGCTATCACCTGCTGGCGGAGGGGACGACCAGAGTGGAGGCGACTCCGGAGCCCAAGCGGAAGGTTGCGCCGAAGTCCGGACCGAAGTCCAAGACCAAGTCCAAGTCCAGGCTGACGTCCAAGCCCAGGCCCAAGCTGACGTCCAAACTGTCGTCCAAGCCCAGGCCCAAGCCGTCGTCCAGGACCAAGGCCACGCCTGTATCCAAGGCCAAGTCCAAGGCGAAACCGAAGTCCAAGTCCCGGAGCAGGGCCGCGACCGACCGTAACGCGTCCGGGCTGGTTGCCTCCGGACGCGCACTGTTCGGGCGACTTCTGACCCGTGACCGGTGACCTGTGATCCCAGTCCGGGCGCCGCACCGCATCTGCTTCGTGCCTGCACTTCGACGAGAACGAGCGCGGCCGTTCATGGCGTACGGCTCTTGGGCGACCGTGCCCGTTGCGCGTTCTTTGCTGTTGTCAGTGGCCCGCCTGCGGCCCGCACTATGGAAGTGGGCGCCTTTGCGTCTATGAGTACCTGCTTGCGGCCGAACGGCCGTGCGGCTCGTGGGTACGGGCCGGAGCGGAGGTGTGCGGCCATGTCCAGTGGAGACGTGCTCATGCGTATCGATGACGGCGGGTGGGTGATCGACTGGTCTCCTTCGGCCGGCGAGGTGTTCGGATGGTCCGCGGAGGAGGCCGTGGGCCGGTCCGTAAGTGCTCTCATGCACGAGAACGCTGCCGCTGCCCGCCGACAGCTCGAGGCCTGGAAGGTCGACGAGGACAGCACTTTCACCACCGAACTCATCGTCAGCGAGCTCGTCGGCAATGCGGTCCGCTACGGCGCCCCACCACTTCGGCTGCGTCTGATTCTGGACGGGATGCTCACATGTGAGGTCAGCGACGCTGTGAGCAGCGCACCGCACCTCAAGCACGCCCGAACCATCGACGAGACGGGACGAGGGCTGTTCATCGTCGCCACTGTCGCCGACAACTGGGGCACCCACTACGAAGCGCAGGGGAAGACGGTCTGGGCGCACCAGCTCAACGGCGCCGCATAGCGCGCATCACACTCGCAGCTCACTCGGCTGTCCGACGAGGATCGTGCCCCTTGGAACACGCCGGTGATCTGCTCAACAGGGCAAGGGCACCCGCCTCTTGAGATCCACCGTCCGAAACGTGCTGGTTGACCTGGGCCCGCTGGAAGGATTTCGGCCATGACCGACAGCGCCCCCGGCCAGAAGGCCTGCGAACTGCTCGCCCAAGCGTCCCGGCACCCGGTCGCCAGTCCCCAGCGCAACGCATTGGTGGCGGAAGCAGCCGTATGGGCACAGTTGGAGCACGCAGCCACCATGGACAAGCACGCGGCCGTAGTCGTCGATATCGAGTCCGCCCTGGCCTCACTTGCCGACTCCGTGCAGAAGCTCCGTAGCGAGGTCGGCAGTCTGACCGAACGAATGAAGCTCAGCCAGAAATGAGCGAGCGCGCCGGTGCACGCTCCATCAAGAAGTCATGGCGCTGCCGTTTCTCTGGACCGCCCGCGCGCTCTCCACGCAGACCACCCACGCCGGCGGGACCGGCCCCGGACGGGGCACCGGCCTCGTGCGCCGTCCGCCGGCTGCAGCCAATTTCGCGGCCCTCAGGCGACGTCCTGACCAGTAGCCGAACCCGAGCACGCTGGTCGGCCCGCCGGACGTCTGCTCGCGGCCTGATCAACCGGCAGGTTGCCACGACGCCGCGAAATCGGCGCCGGCACCGACCGTCCGGACATTTTCCGTCAGGCTTCCTCGGCCGTGGTTGTGGCCAGTGCGTGGCCGGCGCCCGCGGGTGCCGGCCGACTGTGCCGTGACCGGTGGGACAGCCAGGCGGCGACCAGGGCGCCCGAGATGTTGTGCCACACGGAGAACACCGCTGCCGGTAGGGCGGCCAGCGGGCTGAAGTGAGCGGTCGCCAGTGAGGCGGCGAGCCCCGAGTTCTGCATGCCGACCTCGAAAGCCATGGCGCGGCTGGCGGGTCGACCGAGTCCGGTGGCCTTGCCCACGCCGTAGCCCAGAGCGAGACCGCAGCCGTTGTGCAGCACGACGGCGATCAGCACGCTGACGGCGGCAGATTTGATCGCACTGGCACTGCCTGCCACGACGGCGGCCACGATCGCGGCGACGGCCAGCGATGACAGCCAGGGCATCAGACCCAGCACCCGGTCGACGAGTTTGCCCGCGACCAGACGCACCAGCAGGCCGCCGAGCACCGGAAGCAGCACCGTCTTGAGAATGTCCGTCATCATCGAACCGGCGTCCACCGGGAGGTACGCACCGGCCAGCAGCAGTGTGAGCGGCGGCGTCACCAGCGGGGCGAGCACGGTCGAGACAGTGGCGACGGAGACGGACAGCGCCACGTCGCCGCGGGCCAGGAAGGTCACCACGTTCGACGCCGTGCCGCTCGGCGCGCAGCCGACCAGGATCACACCGGCCGCCAACTGCGGCGGGAGCCCGAGCACATGGGCGATGAGCCAGCCGAGCCCCGGCATGATCACGTAGTGCGCGACCAGGCCGATCGCCACGGCCCACGGACGCTTGGCTACGCCTCTGAAGTCGAGTGGGGTCATCGTCAGCCCCATGCAGAACATGACAGTTCCCAGCAGGTAGGGAACAGAGCTCGTCCAGCCCGCGAACGAGCCGGGCGAGACCAGGCCGGCTGCGCCCGCCACGAGTACGAGTACGGGAAACACGGTGACGGCGCGTCGGGCTGCCTTGTCGTCGGACGCCGGTTGATCAGTGATCATCTGTTCGGTTTGCACGAGCGTGATGAGACGACGCGAGCCCGGTCCTTCGCAACCGCGTCTCGGTATCTGGTCACAGTGTCCAGGATGCGAGCGGCCGTCCTTGGGGGTGGTGTACGGGTTCGATCTGGCGGCCGGTAATTCGGATTACCCGTGATAGTTCCGTCGACGGTCCCTCAAGTTCCGGAAGAACGTCCTTACATCGCCGACCAGCAGGTTCGGCTGTTCCACGGCCGCGAAGTGCCCGCCGGGGTCGTAACTCACGCTCGCGCAGTGCCGACGCGCGGCGTCGCAGCCCGCGCGACGGACTCGGCCGACGAGGCGCGGCGTATGGCACAGACAGTGCTCGCCGACTGATGGCCTGTCAGACGACTGTGTGGCGGGGGCCGAGCCAGTGCTGGGTGCAGTGTGCGTATGAGCCGCGTCCTTCGGCGCCGACGTGTCGCTCGACCTCGTCGCGTGCCCACTCGCTTGGAAGTTCCGGTCCAGGTGGTGGTTCAGCACTGCGGTGGCGGAGTGTGGGCTGGTCGAGCAACGCCGACCACAACGCAGCGCGGAACGTCTTGCACCTGTACCGGATGGGCCCCGCGCTCATCTCGGCTGCCGGGAGGGCAGTCGTCAGGCGCGCTCGTCGCGTCAAACCCGCTGCCGCAAGGTGAGCAGGAATCTCCTGGCTTCAGCCGGGAGAGCACTTCAAGGGGCTTGCACCGGGCCGTACCGGTCCCAGCCGGGGGTCAGCTCCTCCCGGTGGACGTCCTCGCCGTGGACCTGTTCGCCGCAGGTCACGCAGACCGTATGTGTGACGAGTTCGTGGTCCCGGTGACGGATCCGGCTGGGCGGCGCGGTGACGACCCAGCGGTCGCCCCAGCCGATGAGCTCGCGGGTGATGCCGCCCAGATCGCGCCCCGCCTCCGTCAGGTAGTAGCCGCTGTAGCGTGCGTCCTCCGGCAGCGGGCGCCGTTCGAGGACGCCGCTCTCCACCAGCGCCTTCAGGCGCGCCGCCAGGCGGTCCGTGGGGGCGCCGGTGTTCCTGGCGATCTGCCGGAACCGGTGGTTGCCGAGCATGACCTCGCGGATCGCAGGCAGGGCCCATCGGTCGCCGACGATCTGTAGGGCGGCGGAGAGCGAGCAGGGGCGTCCGGCCATGTCCTGGGGATCGATACGCGTGGTCACGGCCCCAGTATGACCCCGGCAGGTTTGATTTCCAAATCACTCCGCGGTCGGCTCGCGTCTATCGGTCTGCCCCTGGGCGCTCTGGTGGCCGCCGGTGTGCACGCCCCTGTCGGTGCACCGTGCGGCGACCGGGTCGGCGCTGGTCAACTCCGTCCGTCAGATCTCGGTCACGGTCGGCGTCGCCGTCCTGGTCGCGGTGGTCGGTTTCTCCGTAGGTGCCGCCTCACGTCCCGACTTCCGGATCGTCTGGTGCGTAGCCGCCGTACGGGGCCTGTCGGCGTCGGCGGTCGGTGTGCACCTCAGCCGTGGCGGCAGCTCGGGCCGGACGGCGTTCGCTTTGCCGAAGGAGACCGAGGCGGATGCGCGGACTCTGACGGACGCCTCCTGACCGATGACTTTCCCTTCGCTCGGCGGCGGTTGGGGCCGTGCCGGCGTTCGGGTGCGACGGGTGTCAGGAGGTCGGGGCAGGAGGATACGCCGGCCGGGTTCGACGGACGGCGATGGAGCAGGGGCGCGGATCCTTCGTGGCTGTCATGACGCCCGGTCCAGGATGGTTTGATTTTCCAACTGTTGGAGTTATCCTGAGTTTGATTTTCCAACTCATCGGTAATAGCGCCGGGCGGCCCGCCCGTCGCCCCGGCGGCCAGGAGGCCCGCACCATGCGTGACGCAGTCATCGTCGAAGCCGTACGTACGCCGATAGGCAAGGGCAAGCCGAACGGCGCCCTCGCGCACGTCCACCCCGTGGAGCTCCTCGCCCACACCCTGCGCACCCTCGTCGAGCGCTCCGGCGTCGATCCCGCCCTCATCGACGACGTCATCGGCGGCACCGTCGACCAGGTCGGCGAGCAGGCCATGAACACCACTCGGTACGCCGTGCTGTCGGCGGGCTTCCCCGAGACGGTCCCGGCGACCACGGTGGACCGCCAGTGCGGTTCCTCCCAGCAGGCGGTGCACTTCGCCGCCCAGGGCGTCATCTCGGGCGCGTACGACCTGGTCGTCGCCTGTGGCGTCGAGTCGATGAGCCGGGTGCCGATGTGGTCGAACGTGCCCGCCGGCAAGGACCCCTTCGGCCCCGGAGTCGCCGAGCGCTACCCCGAGGGCCTCGTCCCGCAGGGCATCAGCGCCGAACTCATCGCCGCCAAGTGGTCCATCTCGCGCGAGCGGATGGACGCCTTCGCCGTCTCCTCGCACCACAAGGCTGCCGCCGCTTGGGACGCGGGCCTGTTCGACGCCGAGACCGCGCCCCTGGAGGGCGTCACCCGCGACGAGTGCGTACGGCCCGGCAGCACCCCGGAGATCCTGGCCGGCCTCAAGCCCGCCTACTACGAGCCCGGCTTCGGTGAGCGCTTCCCGCAGATCGAGTGGAACGTCACCGCGGGCAACGCCAGCCCCGTCAACGACGGCGCCTCGGCCGTCCTGATCACCTCCAGCGAGACCGCGGCCCGCCTCGGCCTGCGCCCCCTCGCCCGCCTGCACAGCTTCGCCGTCACCGGCTCCGACCCGCTGCTGATGCTCACCGGCGTCATCCCGGCGACCGAGAAGGTGCTGCGCAGGGCGAACCTGCGGGTCGACGACATCGACCTGTTCGAGGTCAACGAGGCATTCTCCAGCGTGGTCCTGGCCTGGCAGCAGGAGACCGGTGCCGACCTCGCCAAGGTCAACGTGCACGGTGGCGCGATCGCCATCGGCCACCCCCTCGGCGCGAGCGGCACCCGCCTGACGACCACGCTGGTCCACGCGATGCGCGAGCGCGGCGCCCGTTACGCCCTGCAGACGATGTGCGAGGCGGGCGGACTCGCCAACGCCATGGTGTTGGAGGCGGTCTGACGGGTTGCCCGGGTGCGGGGACGCCCGTCCGGTGGACCGACGAGGCGCCTGTCCGGTGGATCGACGGATGGCTGTGGGGGACGGCCGGGGTGTGCGTGAGGTGGCTTCACGCGTGTGGGCGTCCGTCGGATCACGGCAGGTGCGCGTCGGGTGGATCAGGGGTCACTCGGGCATCGCGAACCTCCTGCACCACGTCCGTGACCGCACCTACCGTGAGGAACACTCCGAGGTCCGCACCGGCCACCCCTGCCCCGCACCATGGCCGGCCTGCGAAACCTCGCCATTAGCGTCTCCGCCAGAACGGCAAGACCATCCTTGCCGCCGCCCTCCGCCACACCGGCCACCTCATGCATTTCTCAAGGACCAATCACCATGTAGGACACGGTCCTACTGTTCGGACTGGTAGCGCCGCTCGAGTTCGGTGTGCTCGCCAAGACCGATCAGCGAGGTGAACTCCTCGAACTGGATCAGGTTCGCGAGTGCGCCTCGCGTGTCGCCTGCAGTCGCGAGCACCTCGAGGTAGTCCCGCATTCCCTTGGCGGCCGCGAATGCTGTCCCCACCGGGAAAATCGCGAGGGCGTATCCCATGTCCTGGAGGACGCCGACACCGGGAGTCGGCGTCCGGCCGCCTTCGATCTGGTTGCTGAGAAGGGGGACGGTGCCGCGGAACGCCTCGCAGATCCGCCGCATCTCCTCCTCGCTCTCGGGGGATTCGATGAACAGCATGTCGGCGCCGGCTTCGTGGTAAGCGGCGCCCCGATCGATCGCCTCGTCGAGTCCGTGTGCCGTCCGCGCGTCGGTGCGGGCAATGATGACGAAGTCGGGGTCCTGCCGCGCGTCGACCGCTGCCTTGATCTTCTGGACCATTTCGTGGACGGGGACGACCTCGCGTCCCAGCATGTGCCCGCAGCGCTTCGGGAAGGTCTGGTCCTCGATGTGCATCGCCGCGGCGCCGGCCCGTTCGTAGGCGATGACCGCGCGGCGGACGTTGAGCGGGTTGCCGAAGCCGGTGTCGGCGTCGGCGATCAGCGGCAGGTCCACCACATCGGCCATGGCCGTGACTCGTTCCACCATCTGTGTGTGCGACAGATAACCCACGTCGGGCTGCCCCAGGATGCTGGCAGCCGTCTCGAATCCGCTGAGGTAGAACGCCTGGAAGCCGAGCTGCTCCACCAGCCGGGCCCCGGTTCCGTCATAGGTTCCAGGAGCCACCAGGATTTTCGGGTCGTTGAGCAGTTGCCGCAGGCGGGTCGTGTGTCTGGGCATGGCCGTCCTCCTGCGCTGAATGGGGGTGGGCGCCGACCGCGGTCGCCGCGGCCCCGGCGCCGTAATGGCCCGTATGCCGTTCGTGCCCCTCGGGACGACCACGACGTCCGACTGTCGACGGCACGGGTTATCCGTTGGTACTCCGGACTCCGGGATCCGCCGGCACCAGCACGGCCCTACCTCGGATAATAGGCACAAACAAGGACGAAGTGCCCTAGTGGATGCGGATGCGGCGGGGCATCCGCCGGTCCGACGCGCTCACCTCTTTCTCACGGCCTGGACCACCCGGGCCGCGCACGGGTGAGCGGTCGCGCCCCAGGATCCGGATCCGGCGGTTGGCATGCGAGGAGCCGCACGCGATCGGTTCAGGTAGGAGGGGGCAGGCCCGAACCACGCTGGAACATGCTCGGGCGGCGCCGCAGCTGACCGGCACCGGCTTTGTTCACGTCGGGCGTTTCTGGCTCAAGTTCCGTGGGGCGACTACCTGATCGGTGACCTCTGCTATTTCCACGACAAGTACCGCCGTCTCGTCCGGGCGCTCGGTGTGAAGCCTGTGATCGCCCGTCGCAAGAACTCCGGGCGGGCGTCGGTGCTGGCTACGGTCCGCCTCGTGCCGGTGGAGTTTCTGACTGAGCAGCACGGCAATCGCCTCCCATGAAGGCTTTTGCACGTGCCGCCGTCCGGATGATGAGGTGGCACGGTGACCAACCACGATGAGGTGGCGGCTGTCCGACCGTTGACCCTGGTTTGGGTGAGCCGGCACCTGGAGGTCGGCGAACGGATCGTCAGAACCGAGGCGCTGCACGGCGGCATCACTGCCGAAATGCGGAGGCTGACCATCGGCACGCGGGACGGAGGCACCCGTGACCTGGTGCTGCGGACCTTCGTCGACGTGGAGCCCGCCGAGGACTCGCTGAACAGGGAGGCCGGCGCCCTGACCCTGCTCCCGGGGACCGGCGTGCCGTCTCCTGGACTGGTCGCGGTTGATCCGACCGCCGCGCATTGCGAGTATCCGTCGCTCCTCATGACACATCTGGCGGGCCGGACGGTCCTGGACGATGAGGGATTGGAAACGCGCGTCGCTCTGCTGGCCCGTCAACTCGTAGCGATCCACGCGTTGCGACCCGCCGAGCGGCCTCGGGAGTATGTGGCGTTGACGACCGCCGACACCGTCGTGACTCCGCAGGGCGCCGACGCGGCGGCATGGGCCGCGGCGATCGACGTGATCCGCAAGCCCGCGCCGCCGTATGAAGGGCGATTCCTGCACCGGGACTTCCACCCCGGCAACGTGCTGTTCGACGTGCCGCCCTCAAGGCCGGCAGGAGCCCGCATCACCGGCGTCGTCGACTGGGCGGCTACCTCCTGGGGCCCGGCGGATCTCGATGTGGCGCACTGCTCCACCAATCTCGCGCTGCTGCACGGCCCGGCGTGGGGTCTGCGGTTCGCTGAGGCGTATGAGGAGGCCGGCGGGGTGCTGGCCACGGCCGCGAGCGAGCGGCTGTACTGGCGGGTGCGGGACGGGCTGGCGTTCTCGGAAGAAGTGCAGTCGGTGTCGCAGCCATGGCGGGAGGCAGGGAGGACAGAGCTGACGACGCGAGCCGTGGAGGAGCGGCTGGATGCCTATGTCACCGCCCTGATGGACGCGCTGGGCTGAGCCAAGGCGATCCGGGGCGCGGCGCCGGCCTCATCGGCCACCGCTCAACCAAGTGGGGAATCGAGCAGACCCTGGGGAATTTTCGGGGATCCCCATCAACAGCCTCCCTTGACTTGGTGCAGAGAAGGCGCAAGCAACGCCACGCCGACACCGTGGAGGCCCCCCGGGGTTCCATCCGTACGCTTGTGGGACCGCCGGAGAGCGCGCGGCTCAACTGGCTTGTGGCACGCGGTCGCTCGCCGCTCGGTGCGGGCACGGGGCGGCTTCACCCAGGCGCAGCCGCCCATGCCGGCCCTGGTCCCGCGCAGCTACGGCCAGGTGGCGTAAAGCGCGCCGCAACTGCTCTGGTCGTCGTTTCCGCCCCCGAGGCATCTCGTTGATCTGCGGGAAGATTCTTACGATCAAGGAGATCAGCAAGTGCGAGGAAGTCTTGTCGCCGCCGCCGGTGTCGTGGCTATCGGCGGCGCTCTTCTGACAGCAGCCACGGGTCCGGTCGGTGCCGCTGATGTTCAAGCAGTGTCCGCCGCCCCGACCGGGACGGTATCCACGGACGGGACTGTCACCCTCTCCGGCACCTATCGCTGCTCGCCGTTGTCGGATCCCGGGCCGGTCTTCGTGTCTTCCACGGTGGGGGCCGGCGAGAGGCGGCACGGCATCGGCGGCACGGCAGCAACATGCGACGGCGTCGAACGCACGTGGGTGAACCAGGACAAGCCCGTGCACGGAGCCCTGATGGCACCGGGGCCGGCCGAGGTGGAAGCGACCCTTGTGCACCTGGACACGAGAAGCGGCCTGCCCATCCCAAGCATCATCGCGACCGACCGACACGAGATCGAGCTACGCCCAGCGAAGGGCTGACGGGCCCGGCCGATCGAGCGCTACGGGAAGGGGCTGCGGGAGGACGCACAGATCGCAGCCGGCGCAGAGGCCGAGACGCCGCCCGCGCTCCGTCATCGGCTGACCCGGGGACGCGCGGCCGGAACCTTGGGCGCCGGGGCGGCGGGAGCCTCAGGGGTGGATTGCTTCACGCTGGGTGCCTTCGCTATCGGCGCACGACGGGCATGCCCGGCGGATCGCCACCGTCTGCCGCCTCGGCCTGGCCGAGGCGGCTGCGCTCACCCTGGCCGACGGACCGTTTCCCGGCGGCCGGAGCTACCGCCGGGTAGCCATTGCCCCCGCACCTTCCTGCACGCTCCCAGCCCCGCCCACCTGGCGCCCGGGCTGGCGCTACACGCTGGCTCCCGACTGGCCCGCCTCAATCCGGTGAACCTATTCGGGGAGGGCGCCTAGCGGCGTGTGTCACCGTGAGGCTCCGTCCGGGCGGGCGGGGAGCGGCCCCCGTACGCTCCCCGGGCGGGGAGCGGCCCCCGTACGCTCCCCGCCGTAGACTTGTTAGGGAGCTTGAGCCTGTCAGGCGTCCAGTTCAGGTGTACCCCGCGAGATTGATCCCGTCGAGGGTGGCGGGATCGGAGTTTCCCACGGCTCCGGCCATCGCGGGCTCTCTCCAATGAGCGGAAGCCTCTGCCTCGCTCTGTGAGCGGTGGAATCCCCTCAGGAAGGACGTGGGCCAGATGAGCCACCCTGTGAGCCAGGTGCCCATCAGTGACATCACAGTGGCCGTCACTGATGTGCGCTGGATTTTTCCCGTCGGCATAGCAGTGGTCGTAGTCGTCGTTCTGCTTGGCCTCCTCTGGTGGGACGCGCGCCGTCGGTCTCGAGCACGACAGCAGGGATCACGGGCCGAGCGTTCCGCCCGAAGCCAGCGGACTTTGAGGGATGCAGATGATTTCGGGGAAGGTCTCAGCCCATATGAGATCAACCGGCCCTCTTCGCCAAGGGACGCACACAAGGATGACAACAGTGGGGCTTTTGGCAGTGGAGGACCCGGCGGCTGACGGGGCGGCGGCATCGGCGGCACTTGCTGAGATCATCGCGCCGTCAAGATCTACTTTCGACACACGTCTTGGCTGTATCGACCTGTAGCTGAGCTGCTCGGCCAGTCCGACGCTGATGCCACCGGGGCCGCGGACATAGCAGGGTCGATAGCTGTCCACAGCAGCGATTCGCCCACGCCGCCGCTGGCCCGCCCGAGCACAGGGTCGAGAGCCTGGGCCATCCCAGCAATACTTCAACGACGCACGCGCCGCCCCCTCCCCGTCTGCGCCACCTGGCCTGCCGCTGCGGTGCTCCCCGACTACGAACATCTCGACGTCGTCGCCTCTCGGGCCGAGAACCTGCACCGGACCCCCTGCCCGGCGCACCGGACCCCAAGGAGACGGTTGGCCGGCCCGGTCCCTCGACCATCCGGGACCCCCTCCGGACCGCCGCCCTCCTCACCCTCGTCGCGCAGACCCTCGATGGGCCCTGGCGCAGGACACCGCCGAGCAGCACGCTCCGCACAGCTCGCCCGCGAAGAAGACTGCGATCAGCGACAGCACTTGCTGTCGCCGCGGAGCCGTCGGCCCACCCGCGCTGTTCCACATCCGGCCAGCCACCATGGCCGGATCGACCTTGCCCGCATACCCCCGCTCCTTCTGAGCGTGGGCCACCTCGCTGCACGGACTCGACAGACCCGCTCTCCTGCTGCGCCGCGACGCCGTGATCCGCCTAGTGCAGATGGTCCGAGGCGGATCCCGCGCCGAATCGGCCCGCTACCTCGGCATCACACCCGGGGCCCGGACAGGGAGGCACGCGTCAGGTCGATCAGTTCGTCTCGAGCAACCGGGACGATGAACACCGGGAACGAGAAGGTGCTTTGAGGTCGACGGCCGGAATTAACCCACCGCTCACGGGTCCGCCCAGGGTGGCAGATCGGATCTTTCACCTACCGGCGTAGGGAAGTTGGGGTGTGACAGGTCCATCCTTGGCGGCGCGACGCTTGGTGCGCTGCCTGGCCCATCGTGCGAAGAAGGGCCGATCGATCTGATCGATATGAACGATTGGACGATCCCCTTGATTGTTCGGCGTCAAACAAGCACTATCGCTTTCGGAGCCGGACGCTCCACAGCAGATTCACGGCAGGTGTCGGGTCCGAGTCGGAGGTGCACTCACCGTTGAGGGCCGCGCCACCCTCGTTCGGGTTCGTCCGACCGACAGCCGGAGACCGAACTCATCAGCCATGGCGGCCAATTGTCGGCTGGTGATGGATGTCGCGTAGATCGGCGGAGGGAGGATGTACCACTACTGCCTGTACCAGGTCGTCGTCGGCGATGGCCGCCGCCCGGCTCGTGCACCGCTGCTGGACGTTCAGCAGAGGCCGGTGTCCCGGCCGTGCGATGGATGGCCGCAGGCTCATCGTGCTTGGTCGGGTGGCGGGGGAGGAGGAGGCCACCTCGCAGCCGCGGCGCGACGTCCATGGCGCCATCATCCAGAGCCTGGAGCGCGACTGGCCGCTGCATTTGGGGACTGTCCGGTGCTGTTGCGCGGCGGGTTGATCCCCATACTTTCCTGGCCAGTTGCGCGGGCCATCGGATAGTGACCTTCGATTCTCCGGCTGTACGGCCAGATGTCACACAAGAACCTCCGTCCGGTACCCGGGGGCCGCTGTCCTTGGGGTGCCCTCAGCTGCCCGCCACCTTCACCCGCAGAGGTCGTCACGCCATGACAGAGGTCAACCGCCGCAGGTTCCTGCAGATAGCCGGCGGCACTGCCGCAGCGACGATGCTGAACGAGAGCATTGCGCGAGCCGCCGCCGTTCAGGCCCAGGTCAGCACCGGCACGATCCAGGACATCGAACACATCGTCGTCCTCATGCAGGAGAACCGGTCCTTCGACCAGTACTTCGGGGCGATGAAGGGTGTGCGGGGCTTCGGCGACCCGCGGCCGGTTCTCCAGGACAACGGCAAGTCTGTCTTTTATCAGTCCAACGGGACGAAGGACATCCTCCCCTTCAACCCGCAGGTCAACGACCTGGGTCTGCAGTTCGTCGAGGGCCTCAACCACGACTGGGCCGGCGGCCACCAGGCGTACAACAACGGCAAGTACGACAAGTGGGTGCCGGCCAAGACCGCCACGACCATGTCGTACATGACGCGGAACAACATCCCGTTCCACTACGCCCTCGCCGACGCCTTCACCGTGTGCGACGCCTACCACTGCTCCCTCATCGGTGCCACGGACCCGAACCGCTACTACATGTGGACCGGCTACACCGGCAACGACGGCACCGGCGGCGGCCCGGTCCTGGGCAACCAGGAGGCCGGGTACGGGTGGAAGACGTACCCCGAGCGTCTGGAGGCCGCCGGAGTCTCGTGGAAGGTCTACCAGGACATCGGCGACGGCCTGAACGCCGCCGGCTCCTGGGGCTGGATCAGCGATGCCTTCCGCGGCAACTACGGCGACAACTCGCTGCTCTACTTCAACAACTACCGCAACGCCCAG